>JBLIOL010000076.1:0-18096 GCA_047639615.1 Planctomycetota bacterium
ACCGCGCGATAAGTGCAGCGCTTGACGCTCTTGATAACACTCTTGTGAACCTTGGTGGCCTCGCGTATGCCGGCCTCGTCGAAGTCCATGATAACCGTGAAGGCCAAGCGTTCCACATCCGGCCGCAGGGAGCAGAGTCCGTTGGACAGGCCCTCCGGCAGCATGGGAATTACCTGATCCGGCAGGTACACACTGGTGCCACGCGCTAGCGCCTCGCCGCCGAGGGCCGTATCCGGTTGCACGTAGTGACCGACGTCGGCGATGTGCACGCCCACGGTATAGCCGCCGCCCTCACGCGGCTCGATCGAGATAGCATCGTCGAAGTCCTTCGCGTCGTCCCCATCGATAGTGAAGATCGTCTCGCCGCGCAGGTCCTCGCGCCCGGCAAAGTCCGACTCCGCCGGGTTCTCCGGCAGGTCGACCACCTCCTCACCCACGTCCTTCGGGAAGATCGTGCGAATGCGGAAGGAGCGCACCAACTCCATCTCTTCGGACTCGCGATTGCGATAGCACTCCGGTCCCGTATCCATGGGCCCGTAGGCCGGCGGCCTGTTCGCAATCTCGGCTCGTGGCGACTGATCCGGATCGGGCAGGTCCTCCAGTTCAGAGTCCGAGTACATGCCCTCGGAGGACTCCACGGTCCAGCCGCGGTCCTTGCTCTCATCGGCCGGTGTAGGCTCGGGCTCGCCGCCGCCCTGGGCCTTCAACAGGTCCTTGAAGTTCTTGAATTTGCCGTCGCCTGCCATGGTTTGTTGCTAAGGGTGGTGAATCAGAGGTTCGTGGTTATTGGCCGAGCCCCATTTTTGTGCTGGCAAGGCGCGACGACAACGGCGTAGCCGTAGTTACGTCAAGGAGTCGCAACGCAGCCAGCGCAAAAATGGGGCCGGAGAATGGCTGCGTAATTCTGATTCATTGCACTAAAGGAAGGACACGCCTCGGAAGCGCGCCGGTGCTGCACCGTGGCTCATTTCAGCCACCTGCATGGGGTTGCCCTTGCCGCAGTTGGGGACGCCCCAGAGCTGCCATTCTTCGGGACCGCAGACCGCGTCGCAGGAGCGCCAAAAGTTTGTGCTCTGTCCCTGATAGGTCGGCTGGCGCAGCATGCGCCCTAGTCGGCCGCCTTGAATTTCGTAGGCGACCTCGCAGGTGAATTGGAAGTTCACCCGGCGTTGATCGATGGACCAGGTACGCACGCCGTCAGCAAAGATGGCACCGTCCTCCGTGTCGGCCAGCAATGCATCAAGCTTCCAGTCACCGGGCTCCAGGGAGAGGTTGGTGATGCGCACGATCGGCGGCGAGAACCAGCCCGTGCCGCGTGCAGTACCGCGGCTGGCGGGCTCGTCAATGGTCTGGGCCCACTCGCGGTTGGTGTGGTAGCCCACGAACTGGCCGCGATCGACAATGGGCCAACGGCCACTAGGCACGCACTCATCGTCGTACCCGCGGGTATCCAAACCACCGGCGATGGTCGAGTCCGCGGTCAACGTGACTTGAGGTGAGCCAAACTGGAAGGTTCCGAGCTTGTCCGTGGTCAGGAAGGACGCGCCGGCAAGATCAACCTCGCTGCCCATGGCGCGGTCCAATTCGCTGGGGTGCCCCACCGACTCATGGATTTGCAACATGAGCTGACTACCGCCCAGGATCAGGGTGCGCTCACCCGCAGGACAAAGCGGCGCGGAGCAGAGCGCCACAGCCTCGTCGCGGATGCGCTCTGCATTCCCGGCCAGGTCCATCTCGTGCACCAATTCGAAGCCACGCGCCTGATACTGACCACCGAAGGATGCAGGGTAGCTGCGTCGTTCCACCGTGCCGTTAGCGGCGGCCGTGACCGCAATACCGGCACCCGTGCGAACCTGCACCTGATGGATAGCGGCTCCTTCACTGGAGGCCTGCCATTGTTCTGTACGCCGTAGGGAGAGGCTCGCCTCGCGTACGACAACGCTCTCGGCGCCGCGCATGCCCGCATCCGCCGCACGCAGGATGTCGAGCTTCTCGTTGAGCGAAACGCGGAAGGGGTCCTGCTCCATGGGCGTGACGTACTCCCCCACGTGACCCTCGACCCCGGCCAACTCCACGGGCTCATGCCGCACGGGTGCCAGGTCGCGCGCGGCCTTGAAAGCGCGCCGCGCTAGGCCCGGAGCTACATCGCCCAATTCGCTGGGACGGCCCGGAGCAGCCGCAAAACCCCAGCAACCATTCTTGAGCACGCGCACGCCCATGCCAAAGTCTTCCGGCGCATCGGCCTCAGCCAGCACGCCGTTGCGCAGCACCATCTGCTCTTGGCTGCAGCGGCTCACGCGCACATCAGCGTAATCCGCGCCGGCCTTGAGCGCTTGGTTCACCGTCGCTTGGGCCAAGGCCATCATCGAGTCGGTCATGCTTGAATCCAGCCTAAAAATCGGTGGAGGAAGTGAAGCGGAACTTATCCACGCGCAAGGCGGGACAGACCACCTCGCCATCGAAGAGCGCACCGGCCACCTCGAGCTTGTTGCCCACACCGCTCGTGTTCCTGAGCACATTCACCAGGGACTCGGTGAAGCGCAAGTTGCGCACAGGCCCGGCGAGACGCCCTCCCTGAATGCGGAAGGTACCATTGCGTGTCATGCCCGTCAGGGTCAAGTCACGCGGCTCGATCATGTTCGTGTAGTGCAGCTGATTGACCAGCAAGCCGTCATCGACTCCAGCGATCAACTGCTCGAGGCTCTCGTTGCCAGCGGCCATCACTAGGTTCTCGGGAGCCGGCCCGGTGGCCGAGGGTTGCGCGGGGCCGTGGCCGGTATTGTCCACGCCCAACTTGCGCGCCCAGCGGGCGTCGGTAACCGGAGCCTGCAAGGCGCCGTTCTCCAACAAGGCCAGGCGCTTGCGCGGCCAGCCCTCGCCGTCGAAGGGTAGCCCCGGACAGAGCTCGTTGCTGGCATCGTCGTAGAGGCGCACGGCATCCGGGAAGAGCCGCTGCCCGATGCGATCGCAGAGGAAGGAATTGCGCTCGCTTACTTCCTGGGCACCGAAGCCCTGGTAGGCGGCGAAGAGCAAGAGCGAAGACACTGCCGGCGGCATCAGCACCACCGTTGTTTCACAGGGTTCGAAAGCCACCGGACCGCGGCTGCGCACGGCGCACTCGATCGCTTCTTGAATGGCACGCGGCACATCCAGCGCTTCCACGTTTGCATGACTGCAATGGGCGGCCCCCGCGCCGCCAGCTTCGCCGGCTTGGAAGGCGGTCAAGCTGAAGCTCGCCCGGGACACCGCGCCGGTCACCTCACGGCCGGCCGAGTTCACCAGGGTCGTACCCTGAGCCTGGGTCTGAATCATCCCCGCAGGCAGCAGACCGTCGCGCCGGCAAGCTTCCTTAGCGGCCTCGATCCAGCGCGCCTTCTCGCGGAAGGTATGATCCCGGGTCGGACGTTGAGCGGCGGTCTCGGCCACATCCACCGGCCCACCCAGGGGCTCGGCATCCGGGTCGGCGTCCGCCACCTGGGCCAGGGTCATGGCGCGCTGCAAAGCGGCCTGGCCATCGGCCGGGTCAAGACTCCCGCAGCTGGCGCTGGCCTCGCGCAGGCCATCGGGTCCGCGCAGGCGCACGCGCACCGCAACGCGGTAGCTCTCGCGGTCAGCGTTTTGGGTCGGGCCGCGCTCGTCGAAGCGCACGAAGCCCTCCTCCAAGCTGGTGAGGCTCACCTCGGTTTCGTCGGCGGGGCTCGCCGCCACGAGGGAGCGGCAAACTTCCAGGGCGTGATCGGACTGAAGCAGGGGCATAGGGTGTCCAAATAGAGTGGAGCCCATACATGGTAGGGGCGCCTCGCCCCCGTTCAACGCTAGAGCGCCCGAGCCATGCGGGAGTCGCGCCGGATTCCTGATGGTTGCACAAGGTCCAGCTCTTAGCCCCACCAAGGGCCCTCGCCAGCCCAACTCCCTGGAGCGTGCTAGGTTCAGCCATGCTCTTCGCCCGCTTCGCCCTGCTGCTGGCCCTCGCCCCGGGGGCCAGCTCCCAAGTCATCTACGTGGATGATTCGGCCACGGGTGTCGACGATGGAAGCTCCTGGCAGGACGCCCACGTGGACCTGCAGTCGGCCCTAGCCGGGGCCGTCAGCGGGACCCAAGTCTGGGTCGCGGAGGGCACCTATCGCCCGACCCAAGGCCTGGATCGTCAGGCTAGCTTCGTGATCAACAACAACGTTGAGCTCTACGGCGGGTTCGCCGGCAACGAGACCCTGCTGGCGGACCGCGCCGGACTCTTCAGCACCACCATCCTCAACGGCGACCTGCTCGGAGACGACGGACCTGGCTTCCAGGGCCGCGCTGACAACAGCTATCACCTGGTCCAAAACGGCGGAGCCGACCTGCGCCTGGATGGATTCCTGCTGCGCGGCGGCAATGCAAATGGCCCGACCTTTAACCAACAGGTGGGCGGCGGCCTGACCTTCATTTTCTTCTTCTACGGCTCGGTCCACAACTGCACCTTCGCCGAGAACGAGTCCCTGGCAGGCGGCGGCGCGGTGCATTCGGGGCTCACGGCTGTGCTCTGGGAGAACTGCACCTTTCTCAACAACCGCACCGCGGGCGTCGGTGGCGCGCTCTGGGAGAACTCCACCCAGACCGGCACCTCGAGCTTCCTGAACTGCCGCTTCCATGGCAACCGTGCCAGCGGCGGAGGCGGCGGCGCCCTATGGAGCTACCACAGCTTCCTTAAAGGCTGCGTATTCACTGGCAATAGCGCCGATGGCTGCAGCCAGGGCGGCGGCGCGATCCTCGGCGACGGCCTCGACCTAATCAACTGCACCTTCTACGGAAACTCGGCCGTGGGCGCAGCGCAAGGCACCGGCGGTGTGCTCGTAGACTTCCCGAGACACGTGTCCAACACAATTCTGTGGGGCAACACCGACAGCCTCGGCGATACGCAGGGCGCGCAGTTTCGCGCCCGATCCAGCGCCGTTTTGGATATGAGCCACTCCGTGATCGAGGGCTACGACGGCAGCCTCTCGACCGAATGGAACCTCGCTTTGGACCCCGGGTTCACGGACCCTGCAGGCGCAGACAACCAGCTCGGCACCCTTGATGACCAGCCGTGGCTTGGTCCCCTATCCCCCTGCATCGACGCCGCCGACCTGAGCCTACTCGGTGTAGCGCCGGCCAATGATGTCGGCGGACAGGACCGCATCGTGAACGCCCTCCGCTGCGACAACCCCGGCGACGTTCTCGACATGGGTGCCTACGAGCGCCAAGCCCCCGGATCCGCCGGCCAGGTCTGCGCCGCCGCGCCCACATCCATCGGCCCGCCCGTTGCACTGCACGCCAACTGCGCCCCGAGCCTGCAGAGCGGTCAGTTCTCCGTCACCGCCAGCGCCATTCCGCCGGGCTTCGCCATCCTGGCGGCCTCCCAGCATCTGGGACGCACGCCCTTCGGCAGCGGCGAGCTGTGCCTAGCAGGCCCCCTGATCCACACCCCCGTCGCGATCAACGCTACCGGCCTGCACACCTTCCTCCTGGATCTGTCGCAGGCACCGTGGCTAGCTATCACCTCGGGCTCGAGCTGGAACTTTCAAGTCCTGCTGCGCGACTTCGGAGCCGGAACGAGCCACACGAGCGATGCCCTGCGTTGCACGTTCCGGCCCTAGGCGTGCTATCTAGCGCACGACAAAGTTCACCAGTCGGCCAGGCACGACGATCGTCTTGATCAGCGTCTTGCCCTCCAGATGCGAGGCCACGGCAGCCTTGGCTAGCTCTTCGAGCTGCGCCTTGTCGGCGCTCTTAGGCGCCGGCGTCTTGCCACGCACCTTGCCGAGCACCTGCACCACCAGCTCGAACTCGTCGGCTTCTAGGTAGCGTTCGTCCACAGCCGGCCACTCAGCCGCCACCAGGGATTCGCCGTTGCCCAAGCGCGACCACAGCTCCTCCGCCATGTGCGGCGCGAAGGGTGAAAGCGCGCGCACCATGCGACTGGCCACGCTGCGGTTGATGGCTTTGGAGTGCTTCGTAGCCAGGTTTAGGAACTCCATGAAGGCTGCTACGGCCGTGTTGAAGTTCTTGCGCTCAAAGGAGTCGTCCACGCGCACGAGGCACTGGTTCCAAGCGCGCTCCACATTCAGAGCGTCGCCCGTGGGCACGTAGTCGTCGGCCAACTCCGCAGCCACGTGCGGCCAAAGAGCCGTCTCGCCTTCCGGATCAACCAGCAGGCGCCAGAGCCGATCCAAGAAGCGCCGGCAACCGGGCACATCGCGCGGGTTCCAAGGCTTGGAATCCGAGAGCGGCCCCATGAACATCTCGTACAAGCGGAATGTGTCAACGCCGTACTCGGCGCACACATCGTCCGGGTTGACCACGTTCTTGAGCGATTTGCTCATCTTGGCGACAACCTGTTCGACGGAGTCGCCGCTAGCTAGGGAAGTCGCCTTGTCGCCCTCGACCTTGACCTCATCCGCCGCCAGCAAACGCCCGTCGGTATCCTTGTAGGCGAAGGCCTGCAGCATGCCTTGGTTAAACAGACTCTGGAAAGGCTCGTTCGTAGGCACGATGCCCTCGTCGAAGAGCACCTTGTGCCAGAAGCGCGCGTACAGAAGGTGCAGCACCGCGTGCTCGGTTCCGCCCACGTACAAGTCGACGTTGCCCCAGTACTCCACCGCTTCCTCCGAGAAGGCTGCCGAGTCGTTCTGCGGGTCCATGAAGCGCAGGTAGTACCAGCACGAACCTGCCCAACCGGGCATGGTGTCCGTGTCGCGCATGACAGGCGCGCCCGTATCCGGATCAGTGGTTTGGACCCAATCCGTAGCCTTTGAAAGCGGCGGCTCGCCATCGTCGGAAGGCGCAAAATCGGTCATCACCGGCAGCTCCACCGGCAGATCCTTATCCGGCACCCGGCGGTGCGTTCCATCCTCCGCGTGCAACACGGGGAAGGGCTCGCCCCAGTAACGCTGACGACTGAAGAGCCAGTCGCGCAGACGGTACGTAGTACGCGCCTCGCCCAGGCCTTGCTCGCCCAGCCAGACGATCATCTTTTCCTTAGCTTCGGTCACGGCCATGCCGTCGAGGAAGCCCGAATTGATCGCCGGTCCGTCCCCGGTGAAAGCGTTGCCATCGAAGCCCTCCGTCGGCTGCACCGTACGCACGATGGGCAGATCGAAGGTCTCGGCGAACTCCCAGTCACGCGGGTCCTGGCCGGGTACAGCCATGATCGCGCCGGTGCCGTAGCTGATCAGCACGTAGTCCGCGACCCACACAGGAATCTTCGCGCGCTCGTCATCCACATCGAAGGCCGGGTTCAGGCAATACGCGCCCGTAGCCACACCGGTCTTCTCCTTGGCCAAGTCCGTGCGCTCCAGATCGCTCTTCGCACCGCTGGCCTTGACGTACTCGTCCACGGCCGCGCGCTGCTCGTCCGTAACGATGGTCTCGAGCAGCGGGTGCTCAGGCGCCACAACCATGAAGGTCGCGCCGAAGAGCGTATCCGGCCGCGTGGTGAACACGGATAGCTCCGCGCCCTCATGCCCAACGATCCCAAAACGTACTTCGGCGCCCTCGGAACGACCGATCCACTCACGCTGCATGGTCTTGACCGACTCCGGCCAATCGAGCCCATCCAGGTCGTCGATCAGACGATCCGCATAGGCCGTGATCTTCAGCATCCACTGCTTGAGGGGCTTGCGCACGCAGGGGTGATCGCCGCGTTCGGAGCGTCCGTTAATGACCTCCTCGTTGGCTAGCACCGTCTTGAGCGCCTCGCACCACCACACGGCCACTTCGGTCTGGTAAGCCAGCCCGCGGTCGTACAAGCGCGCAAAAATCCACTGGGTCCAGCGGTAATAGTCCGGGGTGCAAGTAGAGAGTTCGCGGCCCCAGTCATAGGACAGGCCGATCTCTTCCATCTGCCGACGGAAGGTCTTGATGTTCTCGCCGGTGGTCTCGGCCGGGTGCTTGCCGGTCTGGATGGCGTACTGCTCGGCCGGCAGCCCGAAGGCGTCGTAGCCCATGGGGTGCAACACATTGAAGCCCTCCATACGCTTGCGCCGGGCGATCACATCCGTGCCGATGTAGCCCAGGGGGTGACCCACGTGCAGACCCGCCCCGGAGGGGTACGGGAACATGTCCAGCACGTAGTACTTGGGCTTCTTCGGGTCGAAGTCCGCGTCACCGGGGTTGGGCGTGTGGAAGGTGTCGTTGGCCTTCCAATGGGCTTGCCAGCGGCTCTCGATCTCGGCGGGTTCGTAGCTGTTCTGCACGGCGACTCTGGGCGGTATGTGGTGGATAACTGTCCATCCGAGGCCCTCTGGCCCCAGCGATCGGCGCACCGTAGCGGCCTCCCCACCCGGTAGCCACCCTCAGCCCCCTTCTGCCCGTGGGTCTGCCCACCCTCAGCCCCCTTCTGCCCGTGGGTCTGCCCACTCCAGGCCCCGGGGACACGTATTTCCAAACTCCGGCCCCCAAGTCCTTGACGGGACAAGCCGCAACTCCCATCTTCTCGCTCACCTAGACGAACAGCCGGCCCTCACGGACCGGCCTGGGGGGATTAGCTCAGTTGGTAGAGCGCTTGAATGGCATTCAAGAGGTCAGGAGTTCGATTCTCCTATCCTCCACCATCCCCACTCCGAGGCCCGCCGCAACCCCTGCACCAGCAGGCGCTTGCAGCGGGCCTCGGTTCATTTCTGGGGCCCGGAGGACTCGACGAAGAAAGGCCGAACGCACACGCGTCCGGCCTTCCTGTTGAATGGGGGCTTGGCAGCCATTTCCGGCAGATTGGAGCCCTCACACAACCAATCGAAGAGACGTGACCCGAAGCTAGGTCACTTCCATGGTCCGTCAAGCGGGAGGAGACCTCCCCGAGCTACGGACCACTTCGCTTTCGATCGCTCTCTCGCGTGTGAGGATTCCCTGTCAGAAACGATGGGGATGCGAGTTGCTCAGATGCTGCCAAGCCCACCGAGCCCCGAAAGGCAGGCGGATGCGTCCCCACCTCCATTGCGTAAACCAGGGCGTTTTCAGCTAGAGAATCCTGAAGAAAACTCCTGAGCCCAAGAATTAAGCCCTGGGCGTAGGTGTTCGGCCCCCCCTTACCCCCTCGGTACTGAATAGGTTGACTGTGGTCCCAAGAGTCAGTGTGGAGCCGAATTGGGCCCCTGAGTGGCGCGGCGGGGTGTTGGAGGCGCCAGTTCATGGTCGATAGGCGTACGCACCCGCCAGGCCACCCAAAAAGCGCACGCGCGCTAGCGGCAACCCCACTTGTTCACGAACACGACCACACTCAACCCTGTCAGTATCAAAACCCTCCCATGAGCACGCGGCTGAGGGTGAACGAGGTGCAGGTTCAGCCCCTTGTGTAAGAAGACACGGCCAGGTTGCGCCTTCAGAGGCTGCGAATGGGGGCCTAGGACCCTAGAATTGCCCTCCCTAAATCGGGCCGGACCTTGGGTCGCGGCCCGTTTGCTTGGGCCTCCCGCCCAGCTGCCTATACCGTTGCCACTCCTATGACCGAAATCGCCCACCCGGATCGCCTGGCCAAAGTCGAGGCTCTACGCGAAGCCGGGCAGAACCCCTACCCGCCGCGCGGAATCAAGGCCACCCCCATCGCCGAGCTGCGCGAGAAGGCTGGCAGCGCTGAGGAACCCGGCGCCCTGATCGGCGAGCGCGTCACCATCGCCGGCCGCCTGATGGGCCTGCGCGACTTCGGCAAGTTGATCTTCGCCCCGGTTAGCGACCGCACCGGTCGCTTGCAGGTGGGCATGAAGAAGGACCGCCTGACCGAGTGGTGGCCTAGCCGCAAGACGCTCGACGGCGGCGACCTGGTAGGCATCAGCGGCGAACTGGGCTTCACGCAAAAAGGCGAGCCGACCATCTGGGCCGACGAGGTGTTGCTGCTCGCCAAGAGCGTCGCGTCGCCGCCGGAGAAGTGGCACGGCCTGGCCGACAAGGAACAACGCTACCGCCGCCGCTACGTGGACCTGTGGGCCTCCGAAGGTGTGCTCGACGTGTTCACCAAGCGCGCCAAGGTGCTCTCCGAGATCCGCCGCTTCCTGGAAGACCAAGGCTACATCGAGGTCGAGACCCCGACCTTGCACCCGATCGCCGGCGGCGCAGCGGCCAAGCCCTTTGTCACGCATCACAACTCACTCGACGCGGACCTCTACCTGCGCATCGCGCCGGAGCTGTACCTCAAGCGTTTGATCGTTGGCGGCATGGAGCGCGTGTTTGAGATCGCGCGCAACTTCCGCAATGAGGGCGTCTCCCTACGCCACAACCCCGAATTCACCATGCTCGAGCTGTACGAGGCCCAGGCCGACTACACGCGCATGATGGAGATCACGGAGACCATGGTCGAGCGCCTGGCCATGGCGGTCAACGGCACGACCAAGGTCACCTTCCGCGAGAACGAGTACGAGCTCAAGGCTCCCTTCCAGCGCAAGCGCTACCCCGACCTGTTCCAGGCCGCCAACGGCTGCGACCTCTTTGACGAAGAGGCCGTGCGCGCACGCGCCAAAGAACTCGGCATCGAAGAACACGGCGGTTATTGGAAACTGATGAACGATGTGTTCGAAGAGACGGTCGAGAAGGACCTGCTCGGACCCATCTTCGTGACCGACTACCCCACCGCCATCTGCCCGCTCGCCAAGCAATCACCCGAAGACCCGCGCATCGCGGAGCGCTTCGAGGTGTTCATCGCCGGCATGGAATTGGGCAACGCCTTCACCGAACTCAACGATCCGGCCGAGCAGATGCGCCGCTTCGAGGAGCAGGTCGCTAGCCAGGACCCCGAGAGCCCCGGCGAAGTGGACGTGGACTACGTGCAAGCTCTGGAATACGGCATGCCGCCCACCGGCGGTCTCGGCATCGGCATCGATCGCTTGGTCATGGTGCTCACCGGCCAGGACTCGATCCGCGACGTGTTGCTCTTCCCCGCCATGCGCAAGCTCAGTAGCGACGCCGAAGGCGCGGACGCGGAAGCCAACGATTCTGAAACGAGCGAGCAGGACGCCTAGTTTTGTTCCGCTTCTTCCTCAGCATGCGCTACATGCGTGCGCGCCGAACCAATTGGATCGGCGTCGCAGGCATCTTCGTGGCCGTGGGAGCCTTGATCCTGATCCTGTCGATCATGACGGGATTCCTGGACCAGAGTCGCATCTACCTACGCGGGGACCTCTCCGACGTGGTGGTGACGCCCTTCTTCGGGCGCGACATCGAACCGGGTGTAAGGCCTGACCGTGACCCTGCGGAAGCCCTCGAGATCCTGCGCGCCGACGAGGCCGTCGCCGGCGCATCGGCCCAGTTGCTGTGGTACGGCATGCTCGTACCGCCCCGCGGCGAGAGCGTCATCACCGACCCGCGGGCGCGCTCCTTGGTGCTGGTGAGCTTCGTGGGCGTCGACATCCCCGACGAGTTCTCGGTCACGGACCTCGGCAAGAACCTGCGCCGAGAAGCGCGCAATGGAACAGCCATGCCGCCCTCGGATCTGGACGATCCCTTTGCGCTCCCCAGCCGCTACTCCCCCGATGGACGCCCGGCGGACCCGGTCATTCTGGGCGTGCAGTTGGCGAGCACCTGGCAGCTGCGCATCGGCGACGAGGTCGAGCTAGCCACGGGTACCATGGACCCGGAAACCGGCGGCTTCCAAGAGGCGGTCAACCGCAAGGTGGTGGTGGTCGGCACCTTCACCTCCGAACACAACGAGCAGGATCTGCAGCGCATCTACATGAAGCGCGACAATCTAGCCAACTGGCTGGGTCGCTCGGATAGCTACAGCCAGATCGCAGTCAAACTGCATGACTACGAGCGCGACCACGAGGCCTTTAGCGCGCGCATGAGCAATGAGCTCTACACCGCGGGCTACCTGCATAAACCGGGCACCTTCGACTGGGAGATCGACACCTGGGAGGACGCCCGCATAGGCATGCTCGCGGCCATCGAAAACGAGCGCGCCCTGCTCGGCGTCATGCTCGGCCTAGTGCTGCTGGTGGCTGCCTTCACGATCTTCGCGATCCTCTCCATGTTGGTCTCGGAGAAGCGCCGCGACATCGGCATCCTCTGCGCTCTGGGCGCGACCCCGGGCGGGATCCTCAGCCTATTCCTGATGATCGGCGCCTGGGAAGCCTTGCTCGGGTCCCTGCTCGGCGGCATCGCCGGCACCTGGGCAGCGGCCAACATCAACGCTATCGAGGGCAAGCTCACGGAGTGGACCGGGGTGCAGATCTTCAACCGCGAGGTCTACCTCTTCGATCACATCCCCACGGTCACCGAACCGGTGGCCGTAGCGGCGATCGTTATCGGCGCCGTCTTCATGACGCTCATCGCTGCCGCCCTACCGGCCATTCGCGCTGCTCGCATGAACCCCGTGGACGCCCTACGCTTCGAGTAATCATGGACGCCACCCAGCCCCAGGCCATTCTGCGCGCCGAGCGCATTCGCCGCGCCTTCAAGGTCGGCGACCGCTCCCTCGAAGTGCTGCACGGCATCGACATCGAGATGTTCGCCGGCGAGCGCCTATGCCTGATGGGCTCCTCGGGCGCGGGCAAGACCACCCTGCTGAATATCCTAGGCCTACTGGACAAGCCCACCGAGGGTGAAATCCATGTGGAAGGCGTGCGTGCCTGGGGCCTCGGCCCCTCCGCACGTGCCAACCTGCGCAACACCAAGATCGGCTTCGTCTTTCAGTTCTATCACCTGCTGGCGGAACTGAACGCGGTGGAGAACGTGATCCTTCCGGCCATGATCCGTCTGGGCGCTATGGGCTATCGCTCCCAAGCCAAGGACCTGCGCGAACGCGCCAAAGACATGCTCGTGCACTTCGGATTGGAAGCGCGCCTCGACCACCGCCCGGGCAAGCTCTCCGGCGGCGAGCAGCAGCGCGTGGCCATCGCCCGCGCCCTGATCATGGACCCGCCCCTGATGATCGCCGATGAGCCGACCGGCAACCTCGACCGCGCCACTGGCGAGCGCGTGCTGGAGCTGCTCTTCGAGCAGCAGGAGCAGCGCGGGCTGACCATGCTGCTGGTGACTCACGACGAGCGCTTGGCTAAGCGCTGCGGCCGGATCATCCACCTGGAAGACGGACTGGTGCAGGCCGACTCGGCCACACCCATTCCGCACTAGCGAATCCTCTAGGATTCAGACTCGGGCCGACCGGGGTAGAAGTCAAGCTGGTCGACGCTCACCACGACCGAGGTCACGATGTTGCCCACGTGGCTGGCCACGCGCTTCATGTAGCGCCAGCAGAGCACCTGGCCCGCCGTGTTGCGTTCGGTCTCGACCACGAGCTTCTTGACCGCAGTGTCACAGGTGCGCTGCACAGCCATGCAGTCCTCGAGGAACACGCCCGAGGCGTCTTTGTCCTGTTGCTCGAAGATGCCGTGGGCGCGGGCCAGGAGCTTGGAGATCTTGGTCTTCGCGTCGACCATTCCCGCACGCTCAGCGTCCGTCCCGAGATCGGCTTGGATGCGCGCCAACTCGAACAGGTTCTTGGCGTAGTCACCCACGCGCTCCGCGTCTTTTGCCACGCTCATCATCACGAGCAGCGCCGAGAAGGTGCTGCGTCCGTGGACCGAACCATGCACCACCAGGGCGCGCCGGATCTTGCGCTCGGTGTGGTTGATGCGCTGGTCGGTGGTGTACAGATCCTCGCGGATAACCTCCGGATCTGTGCCCCCAAGCAGCGCATTGGAGGCCGCATCAAAGATGTGCCTCCCGTCCTGGAGCATCTCCAGGAAGCTGCGGTGTAGCTCGTCGAGCCCGGGGGAGTCAGAGCCTTGATTTTGGAACCAGTCGAACATCAGTAGAGGTGCCTAGGCAGCACCTAGAATACGAGGTACCCCAGGAGGGGGAGAAGCACGAACGCTCCGAAGACATATGCGAAGAGGTAGCCCACGTTCTTCTGGGCTTTCGCGGCGAGGAATTCAGCGCAGCGAATGGGAACGTGACGTACTGCCGGGATCGGGTAGAAGATCAGGATCCCAGCGAGGTTGAAGAGGACGTGTACCAGTGCAATCGTCAGTCCAGCCGGGTTGTCCGTAGCTGAGCTGGCAAGAAGCCCGGTCATCGTGGTGCCTACGTTGGCTCCCAACATGATCGGGAAGGCGTTGGGCAGGGTCAAAACCCCCGCAGCGCACAAGGGCACGAGCAGCGAAGTGGTGATGCTCGAGGATTGCACAGCCACCGTTAGCACGGCGCCAAGGGCCATTCCGATCAATCCAGACCTGCCGAGCGCGTTGTTCAGTGCACGCTCCAGGGGTCCCGAGATAAGAATCCGCATGTTGCGGGTGATCAGGATGAGGCACATGATCGTTAGGCCGATTCCGACCGCAAGCATGCCCCCCGAAAGAGTCAAGCCCTCAAGCCCGAGGCCCTCGAGAGCACCTTGCACCAGCTTACCGCCAGCCTTGACCGCGCCCTTGATGGGCGAGTTGTAGGTGGCGCCCCCCTCGCTGCCAACGAAGAGGGTGGTGAGCCACTCGGCCGTATGTTGCAGCACCCCAGTGGCCAGCTCGATCGGCAGCAGCAAAGCCACGCAGGCCAGGTTGAAGAAGTCGTGCACCGTGGCGGCGGCAAAGGCGCGCCGGAACTCCTGTCCCTGACGCACGTGGCCGATGGAGACCAGGGTGTTGGTGATCGTCGTGCCGATGTTGGCGCCCATGATCATGGGCACCGCGGCTTTCAGCTTGAGCGCGCCCGCTCCCGTCTGCCCCACCAGGGCCACGATGGTCGAAGTCGTGGTGGAGGAGCTCTGCACCAGCACCGTCGCCAGCACACCGACCGAGAGACCAGCGAAGGGATTCTCCACCCCTGAAAAGAGGTCGCCCGCCGTGTCTTCGCCAACCGACTTGATGGCAGCGCCCATCAAACGAATGGCGACCAGGAATCCGTAGAGGAGGCCTATTACAAGCAGGGATCGCAGAACTGCGAGTCGTCTTGTGGGCCGCGGGACGGGTGAGGTCATGGATCTCGTTGAGCACCGGAGGCGCTACGGCGGGGAGTGTGGATGCAACCGCCAGGCCGAATCAAGCACCGCGTTGAGTTCTTTTTGAACTACTCGTCGCTTCCCGGCGAGAGCAAGCTTCCACGCCATCCAAGGCGGTCCCGCAGGCGCTTCCACGGGTCCATTCCGTCCGGCAACAGCAGCGGGTAGGGGTACGCAGCACGGCGTACATGCACCGACTCCCCCACTTGCAAGGTGCCCGCCGGCTGACCATCCACGACCACCTGCGCGGGCCCAGCCAAGACCTCCACCCGCAGGTCCGCGCCCGGCGCTAGCACCAAGGGCCTGTGGGACAGGGTATGGGCAGAGATCGGCGTGGCCACGATGCCGTCCATGGTGGGCGCCAGGATCGGACCACCGGCGGCCAGGTTGTAGGCCGTGGAGCCACTGGGCGTGGCCAGGATCAGTCCATCCGCCCGATAGTCCCCCACCCGATCCCCGTCTGCCCGCAGGGACAGGGAGATCATGTTCGTGGAGGGCGAGCGCGCCAGCACCACGTCGTTCAGAGCTAAGAAACTGCGCCCATCCGGAGTGCGCACGTCGAGGCGCATGCGCAGCTCCTGGGTCGCGTGGCCCTCCAGGGCATCGAGCAAGCCTTGCCGCCAGGCGGAAGCTTCCACGGGCGCTAGGAAGCCGACTCTGCCGTAGTTGATGCCAAGCACCGGCACAGGATCGTCGCCGAAGGAACGCACCGCCGTGAGCACGCTGCCGTCGCCACCGAGCACCACCACCAGGTCGGGCCGGCCGAAGGCCAGCTGGGGACCACCGTTTTCTGAGGCCGTGCAAAACTGGCGCACGTCAGCTTCCAAGTGCACCTCGAGGCCGCGCTCGAGCAGGAAGGCTTCCACCTCCGCCAGACGGGGCCGAACCTCAGGCTTGGCCCCGTCCGCCAAGACCACCACGCGGGCGATCTTCGCGGTGAATCGGCTACGAGGGCGCATACTTGGTTCCAGCTGGCTCACCGAACTCGGGTTCCCCCGAGCAAGGCGCGCAGGCTGCGCTCCAGGCCGCCTACATCCAGACCGACCTCGGTCAGCTGCTCGTCCGTCGTGGTCTTGTGTTCGAGGAAGCGATCGGGAATGCCGAGCACCCGCACGCGCGCACCCGGATCGGGCAAGCGGCTCTGGAATTCGAGCACCGCGGAGCCAAAGCCCCCAGCACGCTGGTGTGCTTCGGCCGTTACCAAGTACTTGTGACTGCGCAGATGCTCCGTCAGCAGTGCCTCATCCAAAGGCTTGGTGAAGCGCGCATCCACCACCGTGATGGCGATGCCGTCCTTAGCCAGACGCGCCGCCGCCTCCAGTGCCGGTTCCACCAGATGCCCGAGCGCCCAAAGGGCAATCTGCTTGCCCTCGCGCAGCACCTCAGCCTGGCCCAGCACCATATCGCGGCGCTCGGACTCGTGAATGGACTCTTTGGCCGGGCAGTTCCCGCGCGGGAAGCGCAAGGCTGTCGGGCCACCATGGTCCACCATGGCCGCCAGCATGCGGCGCACATCCGTAGCATCCCGCGGCGAGCCCAGCACGAAGTTGGGCAGGGTGCGCAGGATGGCCATATCGAAGACACCATTGTGAGTCGGTCCGTCCTGCCCCACAGGACCGGCGCGGTCCAGGGCCAGGGTCACGGGCAGATCCTGCAAGGCGACCTCCTGGAAGCACTGGTCGTAGCCGCGCTGCAGGAAGGTTGAATAGATCGCGACCACGGGGCGCAAGCCACACTTGGCCATGCCAGCCGCCATGGCCACCGCGTGCTGTTCGGTGATGCCCGTGTCGTGGAAGCGCGCCGGGAAGCGATCGGCGAAGTTCAAGAGGCCCGTGCCCGAGGGCATGCCCGCGGTCAAGGCGTGCACGCGCACGTCGTTCTCGGCCAATTGCTCGAGCGCATCGGCGAAGGCTTTGGTGAAGGCCGGCCCCTGGGGCGCGGACTTGGCGGCCTCGGCCGCACGCTGTTCCTCGCCCTTGGTCTTGTACGCGCGCGGCGCCTTACTCGGCTTGACCGCGTGCACACGCTCCGGGTGATTGGGTCCATCGGGATGGCCCTTACCCTTCTCCGTCAGCACGTGCAGCACCACCACACCGTCGAGCTTCGTCACCCGATCGAGCACCTCCACCAGGCCCTCCACGTCGTGCCCTTTCACAGGCCCCACGTAGCGCACACCCAGCTCCTCGAACACGTGCCCGGGAACCCAGGCATGGCGCATGATCTCGCCGAAATCGTCCAGGGCCTTATCCACCCGCGGACCGATCACGGGGATGGCCTGAATCAAACTCTTGGTCTCTTGACCCGCACGCTGCATCAGGCGATTGGAGCGGATTCTCGACAGGTACTCGGAAAGCGCTCCGACGGACTTGCTGATCGACCACTCGTTATCGTTGAGCACCACCAGCATCTTGTGGCCGGATGCACCGGCGTTGTTGATCGCTTCGAAAGCAACCCCCGCTCCAAGACTCGCGTCACCGATCACACTCACCACCTGGGGCGGGTTGGGCTCGTGCGCGAAGGCCGCGGCCATGCCTAGGCCTAGGCTGATAGACGTACCTGCGTGGCCCGTGTGGAACAGATCCTGATCCGACTCCGCCGGGTTGGTGAAGCCACACATGCCGCCCGTGCGCCGCAGGTTTTCGAAGCCCGCCTTGCGCCCGGTCAGAATCTTGTGCGGGTAGCACTGGTGCGACACATCCCAGACCAAGCGATCGCGCTTGAAGTCGAACAGGTAGTGCAGGGCGACGGTCAGCTCGACCACGCCCAGGTTCGAACCGAGGTGCCCACCCGTGCGCTGCACGGAATCCAAGAGGAAGTCGCGCAGGTTCTGGCAGAGCTGCGGTAGTTCCTCACGGCTAAGCTTTTTGACGTCGTCGGAGCCAGCGATTCCGTCGAGGAGGTTCTGGGGCTCCTCGCTGTTGCGGGGTTTGGTCATGGGGTCTCCGAATTCTACCGAATGAGGTCCTCCAGGGACCGCAAAGGAGCACTTCAGATAGCTAGGAGCCACCCTCGACCCAAAGCCTGGACCGGATTGGGGTGCGCCGAACTGGGGCTAGGAGCGTGTCGCACATAGCCAACTTCGCGAGCCACGCGCCCTTTTCCGCGATGCTGCGTTGCACCAACCCCCAAGTAGCTACGGTTACGAGGGTCTTGGCGCGCCTTGC
>JBLIOL010000077.1:0-18055 GCA_047639615.1 Planctomycetota bacterium
TGCTCGAGGATCACCGCAGCGAGTTGGAGGTCATGGGGGCTTCCGTGGACGAGCTGCGCACCAAGGCGGAGCAGGCTGCGAGTCGCGCCACCCGTTTGCACCAACAGACCCGCGAGCTCGACGCGCGCTACAAGCA
Source organism: Planctomycetota bacterium (assembly GCA_047639615.1). Taxonomy (GTDB): domain Bacteria; phylum Planctomycetota; class UBA1135; order UBA1135; genus CAYWNK01. Next base: position 137 of record JBLIOL010000077.1, read on the forward strand.
GGCGCGTAAGGCCGAGGAACTACAGAACGAACAGGTGCTGCAGCGCCTGCACGAGCGCACCGCTAGCCAGAACAAGGTCACGCACTTGGAGCAGGCCGAAGAGCCGGCTGCGGAGCGCGTGGAGCGCGTGCTCGGGCGCTTGACCGAAGCCAGTAGCGCGGTGGAGGAGCAGGCCCAGGGCCTTGAACAGAAAGCAGCCATCGCCAGCGAGTCCGCCGCCGAGGTGGTGCGCCTTGAGGGCGAGCGTGAGGCGCGCGCCGCCGAGCGCAATGCCGCTGAGCACGGCCGCAAGGAGCTTGGGCGCAAGCGCGCCGAGGGCGAGGTGGAGCGCGCGTCGCTTTCAGCCAAGCGTGAGTCCTTGCTCGACCGCCAACGCCAGCTGGAGGAACTCTCCGATGGTACGGCCAAGCTCCTGTCAGCTATTGAAGAGGACGCCGGCCCCTGCCAGGCCGACGGCCTACGCGGAATCGTCGCCGATCACGTGACGATCGATACGCGTCTGGCGCGCGCCCTTGACGCGGCCTTGGGTGAGCGAGCGACCACTCTGGTGGCGCGCGACGCGCACGTGGCGCGACGCATTGTGGACTGGGCCCGTGAGCGCGAGATCGGCGAGGTCGCCGTGTGTGTGCCGCCCGGACTGGGTGCTCCGCTTTGCCCCGCGCCTTCCGATTACGCCCTATTCGCCCGTTACGGCAATGGGGTCGAGGGACGCTTATGCGACCTGATTCGCTGCGATCCTGAGTTCAAGCCTCTGGCGCGCGCTCTGCTGTGCGACGTGGTAGTGGTGGCTAACCTGGACCTGGCCCTATCGCTTGTTGCAGAGAATCCGCGCTGGCGCTTCGTGACTCCGCGCGGCGAGCGCGTGGACGCGGCCGGTGTGTTGGGCGGCTACCGTGAGGTCACGCAAGGGCCCGTGGGCCGGCGTTCGGCTGCTGAGGAATTGGGCCGGCGCGTGGAGCGCTTGGACGTGAAGGTGGGGGAATACCTCGAGCAGGAAGGCCAAGCGGCTGAGCGCGTGGCCGCGCTGCAGCTGGCGCTCGAGACCTGTGACGCCGAGCGCGAGGGACACCGCGCTAGGGCCGCTGAAGCCGAGGGCGAACTGGCCGCGGCTCGCGCGCACCTAGAAGATCAACGCAAGGCCGCAGGGCGTTTGCAGGAAGAGCGCGAGCAGGCCGAGGCCGAGGTCACCAGGCTCAGCACCGAGTTGGAATCCTCGCGAGCCGTGCGCATCGCCGCGGAGGAAGCCTTCCAGGCGCAGAACACGCACCTGGCGGAGCTCGATGCGGAGCGCCTCTCCCTGGAAGCCGAGCGCGACGAGTTGGCTCGCGAGCGCGGCCGCTCCGAGGTGGAACGTACCCAAGCGACTTCGGAGTTGAGCGGCCTGGAGGGTCGCATCGAATCCGAACAACGCCGAGTACTGCAGGATCAAGCAGAGATCGAGCGCGCCCGCGGGCGCGCGGTCAACTACACGGACAACGCCGTGCAAGGGCGCAGCCAGGCGGAGGTGCTCGAGGAGCAGACCGAAGCCCTGGGCGAGGCGCGCGCGGAACTGGATGAGCGCTTGGACGAGCTGCGCGCTGCGGAGCGTGCCGGTGCGGCTCGCTCCCACGAAGTGCGTCGCAAGGCGGAGGCCGTGCAGGCGCGCTTGGACTCCGCCGGCGAGCTACTGAACAAGCATCAACTCGAGCGCCAACGCTTGGAGCTAGCCTCGGATGAGGTGCTCGGCCGCGCGCGCGAGGAATTGGCTCTCGAACCCCACCAACTGCGCGACGGCGAGCCCGTGCCGGAGTTGATGGATGATGACAAGGCGCTCAAGCAGCTCGAGCGCGACGTAAGCGAGGTCAAGCGCCAGCTCGACAAGCTCGGTCCGGTCAACGTGGAAGCGGTGCACGAGTTGGAAGAGGTCGGCGGTCGTCTCGATCACCTGGAAGCCCAAGCGAAGGACCTGGCCGAGGCGCGCAAGTCCCTGGCCGAAACGGTCAAGGCCATCGACGACGAGTCGCGCAAGCGCTTCATGGAGACCTTCGAAGAGGTGCGCGGGAACTTCCAGCGCATCTTCCGTCAGCTCTTTGGCGGCGGAAAGGCGGACATCCTGCTCGAGGAAGATGTGGACGTGCTCGAAGCCGGCATCGACATCAACGCGCGCCCGCCCGGCCGCGAGATGCTCTCGATCGGCTTGCTCTCCGGTGGACAGCGCACCATGACCGCGCTGGCTCTGCTATTCGCCGTGTTCGAAGCCAGGCCCAGCCCCTTCTGCATCCTGGACGAAGTCGACGCAGCCTTGGACGACGCCAACGTGGAGCGTTTCCTGGGCATGCTCAGCGGCTTCCTCGAGAGCACGCAGTTCATCGTGGTGACCCACAACAAGGGCACGATGGGCGCCTGCGACTCGCTCTACGGCGTGACCATGCAGGTCAAAGGCGTCTCGCGCTACGTGTCGGTGGAGCTCAAGGATGTGGACGAGTTCGTCCCCGATGCCACCACCCCGAAGCCGGCTCCTGCAAAGGATGAGGAGCCCCCGGGAAACTCCGAGGGGACCGACCCGGAGAGCGGTGAGCCCGTGGTCGAGATCGTCCCCCAAAGCGACACGGTTGCGAGCGCCACAGCGGCTCCGATTGAGGCCTCGGAAGGCCTTATTGAGAAGGAGTAAAGGTGGGCCGCTGGGCCTGCCGATGGGGCGTTTGTCAGGAACGCGCAATGTGCGCCTGCCTGCCGTTAAGCACCCATGCAATTCAGCCTCCTGCGATTCGGACCCTGCCTATTGGCGGCCGGTCTGTGGGTGGTGCCGGTTTGCGCTCAGGAGTTTGTGCCCGTATCGGGGCTCTACCACAACCGCATGGGGGTCGAGGCGATCCTGGAACGCTGGGTCGCGACGGATCCGAAGGGGTTGCGTTTGCACACCTTTGGGGAGGATCCGGAGCAGCGGGTAGTGGGGCTGGAGCTCGGGGGCGTTGGGGATTTACCCTTGGGCGAGCGGCCGGTGGTGTGGATCTTTGGGGGCATGGATGGGCTCTCCTTGGTGGGGGGGGAAGCGGCCCTGCATACGCTCTCCACGTGGCTTGGGGATCGGTCGAAGCTGCCGGGGGATCTGAGTTTGATCGTAGTGCCCTGGGCTTCGCCCCAGGACCTGGAGGCCACCCTGCGCGGGGGGCCGCAGGCGTTGCTGGGGGATGGCCACGATGTGGATGGCGATGGGGCGGTGCTCGAGATGTTGATCGAGGATCCGGAGGGCGAGTGGGTGCGCGTGGACTCCTCGCGCATGTTGGCGCGTGCGGAGCCGGATGACGCGGGGCGCTTGCGGCGTTGCGTGGAAGGTGGTCAGACCCGGGTGGGGCAGCCGCGTGGATTGGAGGTGGCCTTTCCTTCTGGAGAGGCCTGGGGCAACGCGGCTTGGCAGGGACCCGGGCGAGCTATCGCGGATGAGCTGCTGGCTAGGCGCACGGTGGCGGTGGTGGTGCTGGCCGGGGTGGGCGCGGAAGTGGCGCGGCCGGCGAGTTGCTTGCCAGAGGACGAGGAGTGGTACGGGCGCTTGGCTAGCGGCTGGTGCGATCACCGCTTGGACGGAGCGGACTTGGAACATGAAGGCCTGAGCACGAGTCCCTTCTTGGATTGGTGCTACCGGGTGGTCGGTGTACCAGCGGTGGAGCTGCGCCTCTGGCAGCCGCCGACTGTGGATCAGACCGCCGACCAGGAGAATGCCTGGAGCAACATGTCGCGCGTGGCGCAATTGGATCGGCGTTGGGATCGCTGGTTGGACGAGAGCCTGGGGGGCTTTGGCTTTGTCGATTGGCGGCCCGTGGACCAGGGGGATGGGGCGCGCGCGTGGGTTGGTGGCTGGCGTGCGCGCACGCGCTACAACCCGCCGGAGTCTGAGTTGGAGAGCACCGTGGCTTCCGTGGCGCCCTTCGTGAGCGGGTTGCTGCTGGAGCTGCCGCGTTTGGAACTAGCTGTGGTGGAGTCCACCCGGGACGAGGACTTGGTGCGGGTTGTGGTGGAGCTGCGTGCGCGCGGCAAGCTGCCCTTGGCCATGGCCGCGGCGGGACGTTGGAGTGGGGGCGCAGGCCAGAAAGATCCTTGGCTTGAGCTAGTGCTACCCGTGGGAGCTACGCGGCTAGCGGGACCCGGAACGGGGCCCTTGGAGGAACTGCGCGGCGGCGGACCCGTGCGTATTGAGTGGTTGTTCTCGGCACCCGAGGCCAGCTCTTTTGAAATTCGTGTGGGGGCCCCTGGGGCGGCACCCGTGGAGCGGAGGTTGCAACCATGAGTCTTGTCTTACCCTTCCTGATGGCGGCCCTGGGTGCAACTGCGCCACAGGAACCTGAGGCGCCGGCCAGCCCCAGTGAGCAGGTTGGGCGCGTGCTGCGCAGATTGGTGGAAGAGCATCCGCAGCATGCGAGTTTGGTGCCCTATGGGGTCAGTGCCGCTGGCCGGCCGCTCTTAGCCCTGCGTGTGCAGGTGGTGGCGGGTGAGCTGGGTGGGCCGTCCGTTGCGGTGGTGGGTAGTCTGGGGCGCGCGGATAACGGCAATGGCGTTCTCGGGGTACTACGGGCCGAATTGCATGCACTCAAGGTGGGCGGCGAGGTACAGGAAGCAGGCGCTCTGCCCATGCAGGATCGACTCTGGATTCCATTGCCGGATCCGGATGCACTGGAGGGCGCGGACCTACTCACGCGCACCAATCCCGCCTTCGATTTTCCCGTGGGCTGGGATGCTTGGTCGGCCTTCGGACCGGCGGGGCCGTACCCCTATTCAACGCCGGAGGCGGCGGCCCTCGGACGACTGTTGGAGCAGGAACACTCCCTGGCTTCCCTGATCCTGCTGGCGCCCGTGGAGTTGGCCGATACAGCTACACCTGGGAGCTTGGCGCGCTTTGCGAGTGAGCGCTTGCTGGTGCGCTCGGACGCCGTCGAGCGGGATCTCGGCGCACGCCTGGTGCGCCTCGATCTGGGCCGGCCGCGGCTGGAGTTGGTTAACAGTCGCCGGCGTTGCCTTGGCGGCGAGCGCTGGCTCGTGGAATTCACGGCACGCAACGTTGGTATGGATGACCTGAATGCACTGGCGCCTCTGCCCAGCGTGGGGCTTGGCGGCGGACGCGTGCTGGCGGTGGCCTGGTCCGAGGGGGGCGATGACTTTGCCGTCTCCGACGTGGCGCGCGCCCTAGCCGGACTCGGAGCCGGCGCAGAGCGTGAGTTGCGCGTGGTGATCGAGTCCAACCAGGAGCAGGATCCGATCCTGGAGCTCTTCGGGCCGCGCTGGCGCACGGTGCGCCGGGGCTTGCAGGAGTCCTTGCCTACTGCTCGGTGAGTCGCTTCTCGAGGGCCACCAAACCGGCCAAGGTCGCTTCGCCGATCTTGAGCAGGCTGGCTTGGGAGCAGTTCGCGAGGGTGTCGTCGTCCGTGTGCCAGTAGGCGTTGTTCGGGCCGAACTCGAAGTCGATCAGGTCGAGCACGGGGATCCGGAGCTCTTCCTTGAAGCTCAGATGGTCGTCCTTGATGGGCATCGAGCGGTCGTTCCAGAACAGGCTGCCATGGCCGGCCTTAGTGCCCTCTTGGGCGAAGAGATCCTGCAACCAGCGGGTGGAGTTCAGGTCCTTGGACAGCACCAAGTCCTTGTCGCCCACGAGGTCCAACAAGACCATGGCTTTGAAGCGGCTCTCGTTCGGGCGCTTGGTGATCTCCTTGGCGTGATAGCGCGAACCGTAGGTGTTGTCGGGGTATTGCCAGATCATGGGGTCCACGGCTTCCTCACCATCGAGGAAGAGGAAGCGGTAGGCCACAGCGCGCTCCGGACCTTGGGCTAGGCCGCGGGCAAGTTCCAGCAGCGCTGCGGTGGAGGAGCCGCCGTCGTTGGCACCTTGGAAGTTCGGGCCGAGGAGCTTGGTGTCCATGTGGCTGGCGACGATCACGACGGGCGTGTTCTCGTCGGCACCCGCGGGCATCAGGTCGGCCCACAGGTTCGTGAACTCGAGCTTGCCGCTGGGGGTGTACTCCATCACAGGCACGTCGCTCGTGAAGGTCTCGGTCTCGGCCTCAAGGCCCACGGCAGCCAGTTCGGCCGTGAGGAAGGCGAGCTGCTGTTGCATGGCCGGCGAAGCGGAGTGGCGCGGACCCAGGGAGACCAAATGCACCAGGTCGGCCCAGGCGCGGGCGGCGTCGAAGGGCGGTGCGGGGTGGATCTTGCGAGCGACGGCGCTGGGCGTCTCCGGCTGGCTGCGGGCGGCTCCATCGGTGCCTCCGGCGCAGGCGCCGAGCAGGAAGATGCCCATCAGAGAGGAGGCGGAGAGCGAGGTGATCAGGCTGGGAAAGCGCGGCATGGGGGGATCATCGGACCCCAGGTACCCATGTGTCAGGCCAATTCTCGGGGATTGCTGGGGTTGCGAGGGCCAGATTTTACGTACCACCGACCCCCGGCTGGTACTAGAGCATTCGTAGACGGAACGGTCGTTGCGGGGGAGCCGCAGACCAGGCAGCTGTAGCTGAATTGAATCGTGCTTCCTTTCAGGACCTGATGGCTCCAGGGACTCCCTGTTAGCTGCCGAAGAGTGGAAGGCGCTGGTTCTCCGTTGCCCGCGCATGACCTGCGCGGCCGAGGCCGCCGAATACGATGTCTGATTCGATCTCCCTGTACGACTGGGTCCGTCAGGACCTTTCCGAAGACACCCACGCCCTCCTGACCTGGGAGGGGAGCTTCGAGCAATACCTGGAGCGCGTCGACACCGATCCGCGCCTGGCTCGAAACGCCTGGCAACGCTTGCTCGACATGATCGAGCTGCACGGATCGCACTCCCTGCCCGGCGGCGGCCGGCGCTGGAACCTGTTCGACGATCCCCTCGGCAACGGAGCCGATGCGGTCTACGGGCTCGACCAGCCCCTGGAAGATCTGGTCACGACCATCCGCGCCGGCGCACGTGGGCTTGGGCCTGAGCGTCGCATCGTTCTGCTGCACGGCCCGGTCGGTTCGGCCAAGAGCACCATCGCGCGGCTCTTGAAGCGCGGACTCGAGGACTACACCCAGCGCCAAGAGGGCGCTGTCTACACCTTCACATGGGACGTGGACGGGGAGCAGATCCCGTGCCCCATGAACCAGGATCCGCTGCTGCTGATCCCCGCGGCCCGTCGCAAGGACCTGTGTCAGCGCCTCAGCACCAAGCTGCGCGCCGAGTACGAGCTGCACCTGGAGGGGGAGCTGGATCCGGTCAGCCGCTTCTACTACGCGCAGCTGATGGAGCGTTACTCGGGGGACTGGACCAAGGTCGTCTCCCACGTGCGCGTGCGGCGCTTCGTGTTCAGCGAGACGGATCGAGTGGGCATTGGCACCTTCCAACCTAAGGACGAGAAGAACCAGGACTCCACCGAGCTGACCGGTGACCTGAACTACCGCAAGATCGCGGAGTACGGCTCCGACTCCGATCCGCGCGCCTTCAACTTCGATGGTGAGTTCAACGTGGCCAACCGCGGCTTCCTCGAGTTCGTCGAAGTGCTCAAGCTCGACGTGGCTTTCCTGTACGACCTCCTGGGCGCAACCCAGGAGCACATGATCAAGCCCAAGAAGTTCCAGGCCACCAGCATCGACGAGGTGATCCTCGGGCACACCAACGAGCCCGAGTACAAGAAGCTCCAAAACAACGATCTGATGGAGGCCTTCCGGGACCGCACCATCAAGATCGACGTGCCCTACAACACGCGCCTCTCGGATGAGGTGCAGATCTACCGTCGGCGCTACGGCGAGCGCGGTACGCCCGGTCGCGGCATGGCGCCGCACACCCTGGAGATGGTCTCCCTGTGGGCGGTGCTCACGCGTTTGGCCGATCCCCAGCACCCGAGTCTGAGTCTGCTGCAGAAGGCGCATCTGTACGACGGTCAGACTGTGGAGGGCTTCACTCAGGAGCAGGTGGCGGAGTTGCGCGCGCAGGCACCACGCGAGGGCCTGGACGGCATTAGCCCGCGCTATGTGCAGGATCGTATCGCGTCCGTGATCGTGTCCGGCAAATCGACCATCGGGCCCGAGGACGTGCTCGACTCAATCGAGGCTGGCCTGGCGCATCACTCGCTCGTGGCTTCCGAGGAGGTACGCAAGCGCTACCTAGAGCTGGTGGCCCTGGTGCGCGAAGAGTACGAGAGCGTGGTCAAGCACGAGGTGCAGGTGGCTATCGCCGCCGATCAGGACGAGGTCGACCGCTTGTGTGCTAAGTACTTGGACAACGTGCGCGCCTACACAACGCGCGAGTTGCTGCCGGGTATCGGCGGCTATCCCCAGGATCCCGATGAGCGCATGATGCGCGCCATCGAGGAGAAGATCGACATCCCGGAAGGCCGCAAGGACGACTTCCGTCACGAGTTGATGAACTACATCGCGGTGGTGCATCTGGAGGGTCGCACCTTCGACTACCGCGAGAACGAGCGTCTGACGCGCGCCCTGGAACTGAAGATGTTCGAGGACCGACGCGATTCGATTCAGCTCACGAGCTTGGTCTCGAACGTGGTGGATCCGGACACGGCCGCCAAGATCGAGGTCATCCGCGACCGCCTGGTGCGCCAGTTCGGCTACGACGAGGTTTCGGCCGATCTTGTTCTGCGCAAGGTTGCGGGCGCCTTCGCACGCGCCGCCGAGGACCAGGAAGAGGGTCCGGGCGAAGCGGCCTAGGGGGCTAGGAATGGCGGGTGAACTCTATCGCATGGAGCGCGACCGAGCGCGGTTCCGGGACATCGTCCGGGGTCGCTTACGGCAGGATCTGCGGCGCTACCTACAGACCTCCGAACTGCTGGGTAGGCAGGGCGGGCGTACGATTTCGATTCCCGTTCCGCAGATCGAATTGCCGCGCTTTCGCTTCGGCGACAACCAGGGTGATGGCGTTGGCCAGGGGCCTGGCAAAGAAGGCGAGGCCGTGGAGGGTGAGGGTGAGGGCGAGGAGGGCGTCGGCGCGGCCGGGGATCAACCCGGGAAGCACGTGCTCGAGGTCGAGGTAGAGCTGGCAGAGCTGGCGGCCATGCTCGGCAGTGAGCTGGAATTGCCCGACGTGCAGCCGCGCGGCACGCGTCAGCTGATCACCGAGGGCGGCCGCTACACGGGCATTCGTAGCCAGGGTCCGCAATCCTTGCGGCACTTCAGGCGCACCTTCCGGCGCGCCTTGCAGCGCACTATCTCTGAGGGTGATTGGGATCCCAACAATCCGGTGGTGGTGCCCATGCGCGACGACGAGCGCTTCCGTGCCAAGCGCACAGCGCCCAAGCCGGAATCTTCGGCCGTGATCCTGCACATGATGGATGTGTCGGGTTCCATGGGCCGCGAGCAGAAGGATGTGGTGCGCATCAAGGCCTTCTGGATCGACACCTGGTTGCGCAGCCAGTACGAGAACATCGAAGTGGTCTACATCGTCCACGACGCGGCGGCCAAGGTCGTCTGCCAGGAGGACTTCTTCCACCTGCGCGAGTCCGGTGGCACCAAGATCAGTTCGGCTTACGAGCTATGCCTGCAGCTGATCCAGGAGAAGTACCGGCCCGAGAACTGGAACATCTACCCCTTCCACTACTCGGATGGGGACAACTGGAGCGCGCGCGATTCCGATCGCTGCGTTGGCATGCTGCGCGACGAGATCCTGCCGCGCGTCAATCAGTTCTGCTATGGGCAGGTCAAGAGCGCCTACGGCTCGGGTCAGTTCAAGAAGGATTTGGATGCGGGCCTCGGCGACATGGAGAGCCTGGTGACCGCCGCGGTCAACGGCCGCGAGGACATCCCCGAAGCCATCCGTACATTCCTCGGGAAGGGGCGCTAGGCATGGTCTCCGGTCCGGGACTCAACGCGGCCCAGTTCGCCCACGCGCAACGCACGGAGGCGGCCGCTCACGCGGCGGGTTTGGACTTCTTCGAGGTGCTCTTCGAGCCCCTCGACGCTTGCGATGTGAATGCGGTGGCTGCCTATGGAGGCTTCCCCAGGCGCTACGCATCCTGGCGCTTTGGCATGGACTTCGAGCGCCTGCACAAGAGCTACAGCTACGGCCTCTCCAAGATCTATGAGCTGGTGATCAATAACGATCCGACCATCGCCTACCTGGTGCGCTCCAACTCGATCATGGAGCAGAAGCTCGTCATGGCCCACGTCTTCGGGCACGCGGACTTCTTCAAGCACAACACCTGGTTCGCGCCCACGGAGCGCCACATGGTGGACGTCATGGAGCGTCACGCCGAGCAGATGCAGGCCAGCCTGGACGCCCATGGGGTCGAGCGCGTGGAGACCTTCTTGGACGCGGTGCTAAGCCTCGACACATTGATCGATCCCTATTTACCGCAGCGCGAACGTATGCGGCAAGGGCGTAGGGATGGGGAAGGCGTAGACCTGCGCGAGCGCGCGCGACTGGCCCTGGAGGCGGTGCTCGACGGGGAGCCGAAGCCCGGTGCTAAAGCGGCGCCCTCGCCTTCGGATCCGCCCACCTATGACATCCTTGGTTTCCTGTTGGAGCACGCACCCCTGCTGTCGTGGCAGCGCGAAATCGTGCGCATGGTGCGAACCGAGGCGTACTACTTCCTGCCCCAGCGCATGACCAAGATCATCAACGAGGGCTGGGCATCGTTCTGGCACAGCCGCTTGCTCACCAGTGGGCTCTTGGAGCCCTCGGAGATTGTGGACTTCGCCGACTGTCACTCCGGTGCCACGGCCACGGGCCCGGGCCAACTCAATCCCTACAAGCTGGGCATCGATCTCTTCCGCCACGCGGAGCGGCGCGGCCTGGACATCTTTCACCTGCGCCGGATACACAATGATGTGTCCTTCATCGACGAGGTCATGGACGAGTCCTTTGCGGCCAAGAGCCAGCTCTTCGTGGTGGAGCACGATGGCCGTACCGGTGAGGCCCAGGTGGGCAGCCGCGACTGGCGTCAGGTGAAGGAAAGGCTGCTGCAGAACCTGACCTGGTGCGGCAGCCCGCGGGTCGAGTTGATCGGCGCGGACGAGAATGGCTGCGGCGAACTGCTCCTGCGCCACCACCACGACGGGCGCGACATCCGTTTGGCGGAGGCCGGCGACCTGCTGCGCAACCTGTCTCTGATCTGGGGTACTAGCGTGCACCTGCTCAGTCTGGACGAGGGCCAGGAGCGGCGCGTAAGCGTGGATGGGGACTCCGTACGGGTTTTAGGTGCGGATGCTCCCCTGGAGAGCGAGGGGCCCGAGCCGGAACAACCCAAGGCGGCCGGGTAGACCACTGCTCAACGGTGGGATCCGAGGCTGCGGGATACTATTCTTGGGCCATGGCGATCGTTCACGAACTCTCTTGGTCTAGCTCGCGTGACGGCAACTTTCAGGAGTGCCGGCGGCGCTACTACGTGGACTACTACCTGTCGTGGTTGGGCTGGGGCAAGGGCGCGCCCAAGGCTCGGCAGAATGCGTACCTGCTGAAGAAGATGACGCGCATGCCGATGCTGGCTGGCGACCTGGTGCACCAGGCCATCCAGCGCTACATCGAGGCCAAGCGCGAGGGGCAGCTGATCGATCTGGCCACCAGCCAGGCCTGGGCGGTGGGTGAGCTGCGTGCAGCCTACAAGACCTCGCGGGATGGGGGCTGGCGCATGCGGCCTTCCAAGCTCACGCACTTTGCGGAGCACCACTATGAGGAGGCCTGCATCGATGAGAAAACCGCTGCGGCAGGCGAGTATGGCGGCCGCTACAAGCAGCGCATCGAGCAGTGCCTGGCCAACTTCTACGAGTCGCCCAAGCTGGCTGCGGTGCGCAATGCACAGCCCGCTAGCTTCCTGGCCTGCGAGGATCTGTCGACCTTCCCGCTCTTCGAGACCAAGGTCTACGCGGTGCCGGACTTCGCCTTTCGCGCGGACGATGGCAGCGTGCAGGTCTACGATTGGAAGACGGGGCGCGAGAACGAGCGCGACCGCTTCCAACTCGCTGTCTACACCGAATACGCCGTGGCCCAGTGGGGCGCGCGGCCGGAAGACGTGCATTGCATGGACGTCTACTTGGGCGATGGGAAGATCGTCGAGCAGACCTTCGACGCACAGCAGCGCGCTGATCTGCGCGAGCGTATCGAGACCTCCATCAGCGGCATGCGTGCCGTGCACTTCGACGCCGACCGCGGCGTGGGCGATCCCGAGGCCTTCCCCAAGGTGGACGCTGATTCCGCCGGGGCGCGGGCTTGCGGCACCTGCAACTATCGCGAGCTCTGCGACCGCTAGCATGGCCAGCCCGCGCGTGACCATCTGCCTGCCGACCCTCGAGGGGGAGCGCGATCTAGAGCGACTGCTCCCGGCCCTGGCGGCCCAGGTGGGGTGTGGCGCGCTTGAGCTGGTGGCTATCGATTCCTCCTCGCAGGATAGCACCCAGGAGCTGCTGCGCGCCGCGGGCGCCCAGCTGGTGGTCATCCCGCGTTCAGAGTTCCGCCACGGGGCCACCCGCAACCGTTTGGCGCAGCTGGCCACGGGCGAGGTCTGCGTATTTCTCTCCCAGGACGCGCTGCCCTCGGGGCCCGACTTCTTGGCCAAGCTGCTAGCGCCCTTCGAGGACGCTAGCGTGGCCGGCGTGACCGCGCGCGTCTTGCCCCACGCGAGCGACGATCCGCTGACCGCACGCACCGTGCTGGCTGCGCCCGAGGCTCAGGCTGAGACCGAACGACGTCAGTTGGATGCGGGCCAGAGCCTGGCGCAGCTAGCGCCCCTGCGGCGCGACGAGCTGGTGCGCTTCAACGATGTGTCCAGCGCCATCCGGCGCGAGGTGTTGCTCGAGTTGCCCTTCCCGGACGTGGACTTCGGTGAGGATTCCGCCTGGGCTGCCCTGGCCCTCAATGCCGGCCACGCGCTGGTCTTCTGCGCCGAGGCCGAGGTGCTGCACGCGCACCGCTACGGACCACGGGCCGCCTTCGAGCGCTACCGGGTGGACGCCGCCTTCCAGCGCAGCGCCCACGGAGTGCGCGTCAGGCCCGGAATTTTCAGCGTTCTTAAGGGAGTAGCTTACGAGGTGTGCGCCGACGTGAGACACGTGGCAGGCGAAGGCCGTGGGTGGCTCCATTTGGCACGCTCACCCTTCCTACGGGGGGCTCAGGTGCTTGGACAGTGGTTCGGTACCCACGGTTGGAACCCGGGATCGCCACGCTCCTGAAGCTCGGGCCCCCAGACTGTCGATCTTCTAATAGCGAACCCCTGCCCCGTGGTTGGCCTGCGGGCCAAAGCGGGGTTTACTTATTCGCCCACTCATCATGCGTCCTCTCCGCAGCATCTCGGTACACATGCCCACCTGGCATGGCCTCGAATTCCTAGACCGCGTCCTAGCCGCTCTAGATGGTCAGGTTTTGGACCTGCCTTGGGACCTGCACGTGATCGATTCGGGCTCCACCGACGGCACCTGGGAGCGGCTCCAGAGCTGGCAGCAGGAGTCCCCGGTGGACGTGCATCTGGCGCGCATCCACAACGTGGAATTCGACCACGGCGATACACGCAACATGCTGGCGGCGAGCTCCAAGGGTGACCTCTTGGTCTTCATCACCCAGGATGCGATTCCGGGATCGCCCACCTGGTTGGCGGATCTGGCGCGCAACTTTGAGGACGAGCAGGTGGGCGCAGCCTACTGCCGCAACATTCCGCGACCCGACGCGCGCCTCTCGACCATGGTCATATCGGCCACGGATCCAGGCTACGCCAGAGAGCGCCGCGTGCAGGCGCGGCCCGCGCGCGAGGTCTACGATCAACTGAGCGTCGAAGAGCGCCGGCACCTATTCAATTTCAACGACGTGGCTTCGGCCCTGCGCCGCGAGTTGTGGGAGCGCCATCCCTTCCCGCGCGCCAACTTCGGCGAGGACGTGCTGCAGGCGCGTGCACTGATCGAGGCTGGCTTCAATATCGTCTACGACGCCGATGCGGTCGTCGAGCACAGTCATGACTACAACCCCGACCAGGCCTACCGGCGCGCCTATGTGGACGGGCGTTTCAACGCGGAGTGGCTCGATCGTGTGCCCGTGGCCGACGACAGCGCCGTTCGCATTCTGGTGGAACGCTGCGAGGAACAGGACGCGGCTACCCTAGCCGAGCTGCCCGGTGGGGCCAGTGCTGGGCCCGAGGTGTTGGCCGAGCTGGGTGCCCTGCGCAGTGCCACCTTCCAGGGCCTGCTCGACGGCGGCCGCACGGGCGTGCGCCATGCGCGCACGAGCCTGCGCGAAGCGGTCCCGCTCAAGATCCTCTACGTGGTGCACGGCTTCCCCCCGGATACCTGGGCCGGAACCGAGGTCTACACCCTAAGCCTGGCGCGCGAGATGCAGCGCCGCGGCCATAGCGTGTGCGTGCTGACACGTTCGCCGGCGCGCTCCGAGGACGAAGCTGATTTCGAGGTCATCGAAGACACCTTTGAAGGCCTGCGCGTGCTGCGCCTGGTGCACCGCCTCGAGCACGGCTCCCTGCGCGAATCCTTCAATCAACCTCGTGCCGAGGCCGCCTTCCGGCGCGTACTGCTGCGTGAGCAACCGGACGTGGTGCACTTCCAGCACCTGATCCACCTCTCCGCCGGCTTGGTTCCCATCGCTAAGGGCTTCGGCCTAGCCACGGTGGTGACCTGTCACGACTACTGGGCCCTGTGCCCACGGGTGCAGATGATTCGGCCCGATGGCGCCCTCTGTCCCGAGGCCATGGGCAGCGGTTGCTACGCGTGCGTCAAGGAGCGCGGCCTGGCTGCCGTGCCCGCCATGCACGCGGCGGACCGCCTGTTGGCTCCGGCCATGCTGGGTTTGGCCCACGCTGCGGAGTCGGGCGTGCTCGGTGACGGTTTGGTCCATCGCGGCACTGAGTATCTGCACCTGCGCGAGCGTCAAAGCGAAGTGCCGGCGGCCTATGCCGCCGCCGACCTGCGCATCAGTCCGAGCCGCTTCCTGCGCGACATGTACTTGGACTCGGGCCACTTCGATCCGCACCGCTTCCTGTTCAGCGACAACGGCATGCGCACGGATCATGTGTCGGCCCTGGAGAAGACACGCGAGCCCAAGGGGCGCATCCGCTTCGGCTTCATCGGCACTCTGGTCTGGTACAAGGGTGGCGAGGCTCTGATCCGCGCCATGCAGCGCCTGGAGGGCAGCGGTTGCGTGCTCAACGTACACGGCAGCTGGGACCCGGAAGGGGACGAGCACCATCGCTTGCTGCAGGACTTGGCCGGCGACAACGTGAACTTCCTGGGGCGCTTCGACAACTCGCTCCTGGCCGAGGTCTACGCCGAGATTGACGTGCTGGTGGTGCCCTCCATCTGGTATGAAAACTCACCGGTGACCATTCACGAGGCCTTCCTCTGCGGCACTCCCGTGGTGGCTAGCGACATCGGCGGCATGGCCGAGTATGTGCGCGACGGGGTCGACGGCTTGCAGTTCAAGATGGGCGACGACGTGGATCTAGCGCGGGTCATGCAGCGCTTCGTGGACGAGCCCGACTTGCTCGAGAGCCTGCGCCAGGAGTTCCCCGAGATCAAAACCATCGACTCCAACGGCGCCGAGACCGAATTCCGCTATCGCGCCTTGGCCTGCATGGATCGCACGGCTGAGGTCGGCCCGCATCTTCTGCTGGAGCGCCCCGGTCCCGATAGCATCGCGCGCAATGGCGAGGTCGAGCCCCAGGGGCCCGACATGTTGTTGCTGCGGCCTGGCGCCAACGCGGAGTACTCCGTCATGGGCCTGGCCGGCGGACCCGTGCAGGTGGTGGTCGATGTCTTCGCCCTGGGCGTGGAACCCGACGTGCTGCACGGCGGCCAATTGCTGCTCGACGGCGAGGTCGTGGGGGAAATGCCCCCGCGCTCTTCGGCGGGGGAGGACGAAATCCTGCGTTTCGTGCTCGATGCGGAGCTCAGTGCCACGGCCCAGCGCTTGCAACTCTCGGCCATGTGCCCTGGGGAGGACGCGCATCCCTACCTGCGCATCAAGCGCGTGGCGATACAGACCAGGCCGCGCGGATTGGCTGCGGCAGCGGCTGCGGAGGCAAGTCAGTGAGCGCCATCGATCTGGAACTCACTGGCGATCTGCACGTGCCCGTGGTGGAGCCCTTGGTGGGCGACGACGTGCCGCGGGTCAGTATCGTGGTGCTCAACTGGAACGGCCTGCGCCACCTGGAGGGCTTCTTCAGCAGCGTCGAAGCCTTGGACTATCCGAAGGACAAGCTCGAAGTACTGCTGGTGGACAACGGCTCCGACGACGGTAGTCAGGCCTTCGTGCGCAAGCGCGCGCCCTGGGCCCGGCAGATCGAGCACCCGCGCAACCTGGGCTTCAGCGTGGGCTGCAACGACGGCGCCGGCAATGCCGACCGGGCCGAGATCCTGGTCTTCTTGAACAACGACCTGCGCGTGGAGCCCGGCTTCCTGCGCGCGCTCGTGGCGCCCATCACCGAGGGCACCTGCGTGGCCACGGGCGGGCGCATGTACTCCTGGGATGGCAGTTCCTTGGACTCCGCCGGTGGGGGTATGAACTTCCACGGCATCGGCATCCAGCGCGGCTATCGCCTGGCGGATAGCCCCGAGTTCAACCGCCCGCGCAAGACGCTCTTCGCCTGCGGCGGTGCCATGGCCATGGACGCCAGTGTGTTCCACGAGCTGGGCGGCTTCGACGGCGAGTTCTTCGCCTACTACGAGGACGTGGACCTGGGCTGGCGCACGTGGCTCGCCGGTCACGAGGTGCACTACGTGCCTGGAGCGGTGTGCTATCACCACCACTCGAGCACCTCACGGCGCGTGCCGGTGGAGCGTCTTCGACGGCTGCAGGTACGCAATCCGTTGCTGGCTTGCTTCAAGAACTACGACGACGAGAACCTGCGGCGCATTCTGCCGGCCATGTTGGCCCTGGCCACGCGCCGGGCCTTGCTCATGGCGGGCCCCATGGATGGCGAGCGCTACCGCATCGAAGATCTGACCAGCTTGCCTGGCGGTGGTCTGTGGGATCGCTTCAAGAGCTACCTGAGCAAGCGCCGCAACTCACACCAGGCCGTGCCGCGCGCGGCGGTGGCGGATCTCTTGGCCATCAATGACTTGATCGGCAACTGGAGTCACTGGCAAGAGCACCGCAACCAGGTGCAGTCCCTGCGGAAACGCGACGATGCGGAAATCCTCCCGCTCTTCCTACGGCCCATGTGGTGCATCGAACCCGAGGGCGGCTACCAGGACTTGCAGGCGGGGATCAGTTCCTTGTTCGGAATCGACGAGCTCTTCGCAGGATTGACTACCCTTGAGGAGGACCCCAAGGGATGAAACTCTCCATCGTCATGCCGATCTACAACGAGGAAAACACCCTCGAGCAGATCGTCGAGCGTGTGCTCGCAACACCCTTCGAGAAGGAGTTGTTGCTTGTTGACGATGGTTCGGTGGATCGCAGCCGCGAGATCATGGGGCGTTTGGAAGCGGCGCACCCTGAGATCCGCTGCTTTTACCACGAGGTGAATAGCGGCAAGGGCAGCGCGCTCTCCACTGGCTTCAAGCAGGTCGAGGGCGACCTGGTGGTGGTGCAGGACGCGGACCTGGAATACGACCCGAACGACTACGGTGCCCTGATCGAGCCTATCCAGGTCGGCCGGGCGGATGTGGTCTACGGCAGCCGCTTCCTGGGGCGCGATGGGGAGCGCGTGCACTTTTTCTGGCACACCCTGGGCAACCGCCTGCTGACGGGCCTCTCCAACCTGCTGACGGGGCTCAAGCTGACCGACATGGAGACCTGCTACAAGGTCTTCAGGAGCGACGTGGCCCGGGACCTGGATATCCGCTCGCGGACCTTCGCAGTAGAGCCCGAAATGACAGCCAAGTTCGCCCGGCGCGAATTACGCGTGGTGGAGGTCCCGATCTCTTACGAGGGCCGGAACTACAACACCGGCAAGAAGATCGGCATCAAAGACGCCTTCATTGCGGTTTGGGCCATCGTGCGCTGGCGTTTCGCCGGCTGATTGAGCCCTCAGTGGGCCCTCAGTGGGTCCTCAG
>JBLIOL010000078.1:0-17728 GCA_047639615.1 Planctomycetota bacterium
GCACGCCCTGCCCCGGACCCGAGACTGTTTCCGCCACCCTGGCCTCCCTGCGCCGGGGATCCGTCGACCTCGTCGAGGACAAGAAATTGGAGGCGCGAGTGCGTGCCGTGGCCGCTGAAGGGCGTCCACTGCGACTGAAGTTCGGCATGGACCCCAGCTCAGCGGACCTGCACTTGGGCCATGCCATTCCGCTTTTCAAGTTGCGCGACCTACAGGAGATCGGCCACCAGGTCGTGCTGATAGTGGGGGACTCGACCGCCATGGTTGGAGACCCCTCAGGCAAGAGCAAGCTGCGACCCGTGCTCACACGCGAGCAGGTTGATGCCAACCTGCTCACCTACACGGATCAGGCAGGTCGGGTACTCGACATGCAGCGCACGGAGGTGCGCCGCAACTCCGAGTGGTTCGACAGCATGGGCTTCGAGGGCTTGCTGGATCTGACCACGCGCATGACCGTGGCGCAGATGATTGAGCGCGACACTTTCCAGAAGCGCCTCAAGGCCGGCGAGCCCGTAGGCGTGAACGAGTTCCTCTACCCGCTCATGCAGGCTTGGGATTCGGTCCAGGTGCGCGCGGATGTGGAGTTCGGTGGAACGGACCAACTCTTCAACCTGCTGCAAGGCCGGCGCCTGCAGGAGCAGGAGAAGCAGATCCCGCAGATGGTCGTGACCACGCCGCTGATCAACGGCCTCGACGGCCGCAAGATGAGCAAGTCCTACGGCAATGCGGTGGGGCTGTTGGATAGTGCGCGCGAGATGACCTTCGCGCTCATGCGGCTGGACGATCAAGAGATGGCGACCTGGTTCACCCAGCTGACGCGTCTTTCGGAAGAGGCGATAGCGGCCTCGCTCGCTGGTCACCCGCGCGAAGCCAAAGCGCGCCTGGCCCACTGCGTCACCAGCTTCTTCCACGGGGAGGAAGCTGCGGACGGTGCGGCGGCGAGCTTCGACAGCGAAGTGCGCGACAAGGCGCTGCCGGATGATATTCCGGAGCACAGCTGGGGCGCCGATTGGGGCGCGACTCAGCCCCTAGCCATTCTGCTCAAGGGACTAGGCCTGGTGAGCTCCACCTCCGATGCTCGCCGCATGGTCAAGCAAGGCGCCGTACGTCTGGACGGCGAGGTCTGCACAGGTGATCCCATGCAGGATATTCAGCCGCCCGCTGGCGAGCTCTTGGTGCAGGTGGGTAAGAAACGCTTCGCTAAGCTCAGGGCCTAGGGTGTGTTTAGCGCACCACGCCGCGGATGCGGCGCGTGATGCGCGGGATGCTCTCGTCGTCGAGTAGCACCTCTAGATTGGCCTCGATCAAACCCAGTGGGAGCTGCTCGGAGGCTTCTAGGGTTAGGTGCACATACTGGGCGCGGCCATCGGAGTCAGGTGCGAGGTGTTTGATACTGGCCTTGAGGTACTCGGCGGAGGGTCCGCTCAGGTTGGCTTCCATGACCTGGAAACGCTGTCCGGGTAGTAGGGCTTCGATCTGGCAGCGCAGGGACTTTTTCTCACCGGGCTTGATCGCTCCAAAGCTTACGTGCTGGGGCGTCATCAGAATCGGGTCCACCACCGTGGCGCTAACGCTTACTTCGAGCCGGCCCTCTTCGCCTTCGCCCTGTTCGTCTGTGGTGGAGAGCACGACCTTGCCGAGGAAACCGCCCATTCTCTCACTCTCGATGAGGCGCACGGTCAGGTTCCAGAAGTGGCCCGAGCCGTCCGGGATGAGCGCGAGGCTGGCCTCAAGACCCGGCGTCGACTCGATGACTTCGAGGATGCGCGCGGGCTTGGAGTACATGCGGCTGAAGAGCTGGATGGTGGTGCCCTTGCCGCCGTACTGCGGGACCAAGCCGAGCTTGACCGAGGCGGGGCTTAGCTCGAACAGGCTCTGGGCGAGCATGTGCAGTTCGAAGGTTAGGTAGGGATCCAGCTCCGAGTCAGTGACGATGCGCATGACCGCGAGCTTGTCGATGTTCCTGGGCGCTTTGGTGCTATCCAGCTCGATATCCACTTCGAAGATCCCGCCGGGGGGGACGGCGAGCATGCCTTCGGTGGCGAGGGTTTTGCCGCGGATGGGCGTGCCTTCGTCCTGCAGCAGGCGAATGGCGGTGACCCGTGTGCAGGCGCAGGCGGCCTGGGAGCGCAGCAGGTTGACGACCCGGGCGCTGGCGTTGTGCAGGGTGAAGGTATGGGTGAGCACCTCTCCATAGGGCAGGGTGCCGAAGTCGTGGAAGTACGGGCGTCCGGGGTCGGGGGGATCGACCACCATGATCTCGCCACCGCCTTCGACTTCGTGTACGGCGGGGGCCAGGTCGGCTCCGTTGCCTGGCCCATCGGCTGGGCTGCTGGATTCTGAGCCTTGGCCGCAGCCGAGTATCAGGACGAGACTGCTGGCCAGCAGCAGGCGGGGGCGGTCGGGGAACACCGAGCGGGGGACAGCGTCAGGCATAGGGGGGGAGGCGGGGCAGTAGAGCTCCGAAGTGGGCTCCAGCCGGAGGGCTCTCTGGACCGAATCCTCTCTTCGTGGGGCCCCTTCAGCAACATCAACCCGGCGAAGCCTGGGAGCTAAGAGTCTTTGCGGCCCGTGGGGCCCTGGCGGGCTTGGCTGTGGAGCTGCTGGGCGCCAGCCTGGGCTGGTCACTGGAGTTGCGCCTGAGCGCGGCACTGGGGGCAGCTGTGCTAGCGGCTGGGCCGCGTGAGGCGCGCCTGGCTCTGGACCCGGGGCGTCTGCGCTTCGCTGCGGCTGGGTCCTGGCTGGGTCTGGCCTGTGCGGCTGTGTTCCTGCCCCTGCTCTGCGTTTGGCTCCTGCCCGAGGGGAGCATGGCCGCTTGGGTGCGCCCGCGGGTGCCGCAGCTCGCGGGTCCGCTCTGGGTCGCTGTGCTGAGCAGCGCCATCGCCGCACCGGCTATGGAGGAGCTGCTGCACCGCGGCTTGATCCAGCGTGGTCTGAGCCGGGCTCTTGGCGCGGGACCTGCGGGGTTGCTCTCGGCTGCTGGCTTTACCGCCGTACACGGACTGGCTGGCGCTGGCGCGGGACCGCAGCACTTCCTGGCTGGACTGGCCTTGGCCGCCGTCGCAGAACGCAGCCGCGGTTGGTGGGCGCCGGCAATGCTGCACGCCGCCGGCAACCTGGGTTGGCTACTGGCGGCGCGCGTGTTGGCCGGTTGAAGGACTAGCTGGTTAGCTAGTCATCGTCGCCGTCCTGGGGCTCGTCCTCGGACTCGTCCTCACCATCGCCGCCATAGCCGAGGCCTTCGAGTGCGTTGCTGTCAGCAGCCGCATGCGCCGTGGGCTTCTCAGTCTTCCAGGCTTCGTTCGCCTCCAGGAAGGCGAAGAGACGCTGGGCCTCAGGGTGGTCCTTGCTCCACAAATTTTTGAGCTCGAGCGGATCCTCTGTCAGGTGGAAGAGCTCGGAGTTCTCCTCGTCCACTTGGTGCCAGATCAACTTCCAGCGGCCGTCGGTCGCGCAGTAGAGGTTGTCGTAGTTCTTCTTGAGGGCAGTGGGCTTGGGCGCGTGGGTGTCGTAGATGTTGAGAGCATCCGCGTAGGCCATGCGCGGCTCGGATTCCTTTTCACCCCGGGCCAGGCCGATCATGCTGCGGCCTTGGATGCCCTTGGCGGCCGGCATGTTCAGTGCCTCGAGCACGGTGGGCAGCACGTCGATCGTGCGCACCTGGGCGTTCACCACGGCGGACTCCATGCCAGGCACCACCACGATCATCGGCACGTGCAGGCTCCAGTCGTAGAGCAGGCGGTGCTTGCCCCAGCCGTGGCGCTCGAGACCGTCGAGCAGGCCTTGGCCGTGGTCGGCGGTGAGCACGATGATGGTGGAATCCATTTCACCGCTCGCTTCCAGCTGCTCCACCAAGCGGCCCAGCTGACGATCCATGAAGGTCAGCTCCGGGTTGTACATGGTCTCGCGCCACTTGTGCTGCGCGCGGCCCTGGGTCAGGGTGCCTTCGGGCGGGCACTCTATGCCCAACTCTTCCAGGAACTCGGCCGGCGGCACGATCGAGAAGTCGTGCACATCGAAGAGGTGTACCCACAGGCACCAGGGTTGTTCCGGGTCGCCAGCTTGCATGAAGCTGAGCGCGTCGTCGATGGTCTCATTGCCGCAGCGTTGGGTCAGGCTCGCTCCTCCGCGGGCCCAGTGCGTGGTGTGCTTCTGCTGCTTGTCGAGGGCGAGGTCTTGGACCTTGACCGAACCGGTAGAGAAGCTCTCGATGCCCTGGTTCAGGTTGTAGTGCTCGGAAACCGGGTAGGCGCTGAGTGCGGCACCCGTACGCCAGCCCTGCCGTCCGAGGATCTCGGGCAGGGTGTCGACCTCGTCCTTGAGTCGGTGGCTGACCTCTTCCGAGTGGAAGACCCGCATGCCGTGGTCGTAGTTGTTGAGCCCCGTGAGGATCGACGAGTGCGACATGGGGGTGATGCCCGCCGTGGAGAGAGCGCGTTCGAAGCGCAGTCCATCGGCGGCGAGCTTGTCGATCACCGGCGTGTCGGCGGCCTCGTACCCATAGCAACCCAAGCGATCCGCGCGGGTCGTATCGAGGGTGATCAGTAGCACATTGAGAGGCTTCGGATCGCCGGCGGGTTCGGAGTTACCACAGGAAGCAGCGGCGCCAAGGGCCAGGGCCAGAAGGGCAGCGTTGCGCGGGTGGTGCAGAGAGAAGTGGCTCATCACGGGAGAGAAGTAGCGTTGGGAAGGCGGATGGCGCGCGCTTAGCGCGGTCCCCGCCAGGCGGCTCGAGCACGTTCTTGTACGTGCTGCCAGACTTGATTGTTAGGGGGGGCTTGACCGGAGAGGGCGGCCAGCGTCCAGGCCGCCTCCTGCAGGTCGAGGCGGCGCTTGGCGCCTACTTGCATGCCACCGACCTTGCGTCGGTAGAGCACGAACCAGAGCCACTCTTCGGCGCTGGGTGAGGGGGTGGCCGTCAGCCGTTGGAGTATTGCCTCGGTCCGCACGGGCGGCACGGGGGGCGGTCCGCTGCGCTGGTCGGCACCAAAGCGCAACAGGTCAGCGCCGGCGGCAAGGGCGCGCAGTAGGGGCTCATCCCCTTGCAGGGCGGCGGCTCCCAACGCTTCGACTTGCGCTTGGCTGGCACTGGCTCGGGACGCCAGTAGGCGCGTGGCTTGTACCCGTTCGGCGGGGCTGGCGCTGGTGTCGGTGGCCAAGCTCTGGAGGCTCTCGCTGCTTGCGTGGGCGCCCGCATGCCAGGCGCAGAGCATGACGATCCAGAGCAGGAGGGCCAGGTGCGGCCGCCAGGGTAGGAGGCGCGGGCTCATGCGGGTGCCCCTTGTCCGAGCACCATGGACCAGACCTCGGCCAGTACCGGCGCGTTAATCCACCAGGCGATGAACAAGGCGGCGCACCAGGCAGCTACGCGCGCGCGCGGGTACGCCAGCTTGGGCGGGCCGGAGCTCACGAGTCCGCCGAAGCCAGCCAGGAGTAGAGGAACCCAGGGCAAGCGGAAGCGCGACATGGCCACCAGGGCGGCGGTCGCCAGGAAATACGCCACGGTAATCCAAGCCAGGCGCCGGGCGACGCCCGCGGGCAGGCTACCCAGGAGACCGGCGCCGCCTAGTAGCAGTAGCAGCACGACCTCAAGCGCCGAGCCCCAGGCCACGATGGGCCGCAGTCCGTTGCCTAGTGCGCCGCCGTAATGACCGAGAGCCAGGTGGCGCGTAAGGAACGTAGTCGGGACGACCACATCACTCAGCTTCTGCACGCGGCTGCGGAGGAACCAGGCGGGGTGCTTTGCAGCGAAGCTGAGGCCGCGGCGAGTGTTCTCGGCGGAGCGCGCAGGTAGGGACGCGATCTCTTCCGCGCGCTTCCAAGACCGGCTGCCTTGGGGAGCTGCGTTGAGGCTCGCGCGGATGCTGAAGGGCCCCTGCCCAGCTCGCGCGCGCGCGCCTTCCAAGGGGATCAGGTCGAAGTTGCGGTAGCTGGCATTGAGTCCGTTGAAGGCGTTTTCACCGAGGCTCGAACCGAGTGGGATCAGCTCACCGTAGACCTCTTTATTGCGCAGGCTCCAGGGCAGGATGCAGGCGAGTACGGTTAGTCCGAAGAGCGCCGACCGGCGCAATCCCTCGAGGCTCGGGCCGAGGTTGCTGGCCAGCGCGAGCAGCAACATCCAA
This sequence comes from Planctomycetota bacterium, assembly GCA_047639615.1. GTDB lineage: Bacteria > Planctomycetota > UBA1135 > UBA1135 > CAYWNK01. The sequence continues at coordinate 6,123 of JBLIOL010000078.1, forward strand.
ACGGGCAGCAGGTAGGTGGCAGCTTCCTTGATGTAGAGCGCGGCGGCGAAGCACACGCCACTGATCAGGAGGCGCCGAGTGGTGGACTCTTCGCGCGCGCTCTGCGCCACCACCAAGAGTTGGTAGAGCGAGGGCAGAAACAGCGCCAGGAACAGGGTCTCGTTCCAGAGCAGGTGCGTGAAGGCCGCCATGGGTAAGTACAACGCCCAACCGGCGCAAGCCAGGATCGCGGCGCGGCGGCCAAAGAGGCGCCAGCCCAAGAGACCCGTGCAGAGGCCGATGGAGGAGCTGGCCAGGATCTGTCCCACGCGCGCGGCGTCGAGCGCACCCTCGCCAAACATCTGAATGCACAGGCGCAGGTAGGCGGGGTAGCCGGGGGGCCAGAGGAAGCGGTAGTTGTCCGGATAGAAGCCTAGGTACTCCCACTGCACAGCCAGGTGCAGATAGTTGGCCTCGTCGGACTGCAGCTCGATGGGCCCGGCGAGGGACCAGAGCAAGAAGCGCAGGCCGAGACCGAGCGCAACGCACACGCCTAGCAGTGCCCAGGGGGGCGCAGCCTGCGCCCCGCCTCGGAATTCGGCGTGGGGGGATTGGGTCAGAGAATCAGCCACGTGGTGGGCAGGATTGTAGGAGGGCAGCAGGTCGCACCCCAGAACCAAGCGCGGACCCGGCGGCCGAGTGTCTCGGTGCCGAGTCCGCGTAGGAAAGTGCGCAGGTGCAGTTGCGAAGAACTAGCCTACTTGTCGTCCTTGCCGTCTAAATCACCGTCCGAATCACCGTCCGTGGCGACCGGCTCCGGCTCTTGTATGCGGGCGAGGGCAGTGCGGATGCGCTTGACGCCGTTGGGCTTGACCACCTTGAGGCCGCGTTCGGCCAGCTCCTTGGCCACATCATTCAGCTCGAGGCGCACCGCCCTACCGATGAAGATCGCGTAGGCACGGCCCGTCGGCACATAGGTGAGCACCAGCTCACTGAGGTCCTTGGCGTCCTTGCCCAAGCCCTCGTGCAGCAGCACTTCATAGGCGTTGGCGGAGTCTTCGACCCACTGGGCGCGGGTCTCCCGCACGCCCGTGACCACGAAGCCTAGATCGACTGCGGTCTCGGTTTTTACCGCGCGCTCCTGAGCCTGCACCATGCGCGTATGGCGGCGTGTCATGACCTTGAGCGGGTCGCCCAGGTGCTCTAAGACTTCCTTGTAGTTCCTGTGAGCCACCAGACCGGCCAGCTCGTGGAAGAGCAGGCAGCGGGCCATACTCGGATCCAGATTGTTGCCCTGAATCAGGTCCAGGAAGGTCTTGCGGGTGTCCTCTTCCTTGCGCAGCCAGAAGTTGATGCGTGCCATCTCGTGCGCCGCTTGATTGGTGCCGTTGCCGCCGAATAGCAAGCCGCGCAGTCGGTCGCGCTCGCTGTATAGTCGCTGGAGGCTAACCGCAGAGATGCGCTTGGTGTGGGCTAGGCGCTTGACGATGAACTCGAAGTAGCGCGCACGGAAGCCCGGGGAGTATTGCTCCGCGTTGGTCATGCACCACCAGTAGGCGTGGACCATATCGTCCACATCGCCTCCCTTGTTGAACAGGTAGTTGCCCCAAGCTAGCCAAGCGTAGGGGTCCTCTGCGTTCGTGCCGAAGGGAATGGAGTTGATCGATCGACCGGCGAGGGTGGCCTTGCCAGAGGCGAGGAATGCGTCGGGGGTGTGGAAGAACTCCATCACATCCAAGAGCGTCTTGTCGGCGGCGCGCAGGTGCACGACGGGAAAGCGCTTGATGCTGAAGCGGCTGACGGTCGCCTTGTCTTCTTCAGAATCCACGAGCACGGCGATCGTGTTCTCGTTCAGCCAATTGACCACAGCCTCATCCGCCAGGGTCGTGCGCAGCATGCGCTTGCTCTCTGGCAGAGTGGCGTTGTGGAAGTAGAGGCAGACAATCTTGCCCTGGCTCTCCGCACGTAGGAATGCATCCGGGACGGTCAGCTCGTGGAAGGGGCCGTCAAGCGCGGATGCCTGGGTCGGAGCCACGAGAGCTACGAGGGTCGCAAGGCGTAGCACGAAGCCCGTAAGGGCGGTCTTGGGTGCGGTCATCGAGAGTAGGGATGCCAGAATTGGGGTCGGCGGGGAGTCTACCCCGTGCGGGCCGCGGGGCCCATGACCTGTACGGATAAGGCCTGGAGAGGTGAGCAGCAGGCGCTACTTGGTTTGCGCCCCGGCCCGGCAGGACCGAGTCGGGGCGCATTTTGGGGCAAGGGGCTGCCTAGGACGCCTGACGGCGCAAGCTGCGAAGGTCGTATCGATCGATCTTCCGGTAGAGCGTCGCTCGGCCGATTTTTAGGCGAGTGGCGGTCTCTTTCACGTTCCACCCCGTGGTGTGCAGAGCGTGGATCAGGATGTCGCGTTCGTACTGCTGGAAGGGGCGGATCTGGTCCGGCTCCAGGAAGAGCGAGCCGGCGCTCGCGCCAGCGGGAGCTTCTTCGCCCGTTCCGCCCTGGCTCTGGATGCCTTCAATGCGGCCCTGGAGCTGGAGCTTCGAGGCGTAGGCTTTGACCGTCTTGGCCAGCCAGGCGTCCTCGAAGGGAGTGATGACCAAATCGTCGCAGGAGGCGAAGGCCGCGCGGCCTTCTGCCAGCTCGTCTTGGCTGACGAGCAGCACGATGTGTGCTCCCGGAAACTCACCACGCAGGCGGTCCGGTGCGAACTCCCGGGGGAGATCCCCCAGGCGCAGGGAGGTGACGATCATTTGGACCGACGAATCCATGTGTCGGCGGGCTTCGGCAAGGCTCGAAGCGCGCAGGACTTGGAAGCCAGCGGGCTCGAGTTTTGAGGCTGCGCTGGCAAGCAGACGCGGGTCGTCGTGGGCGACCAGAACGGTATTCTTCATGAATGGAGGATTTCTGCGGGGACGTGGGTGTACCTGAAAGAGATCGAGCCGTGTCCCAAGACAGCCACAGGCATTCCGTTCAAAATCTCAGCGTGAGCCGAAGGTGAGTATGATGGAGCCTGTGCAACTTCCCTCTTCAGTTTGGGTGATCGTATGTCTGGTGGTGTCTTGCAGCACTATTCAGGAAGTGCCCATCGCCGGTGATCCCTACCAGGAAAGTATTTCTGGCACCGATCCAGGAGCACTTTTGGAGGAAGGCAAGCAGCGGCGCGCCCAAGGTGACCATGCTTGGGCCCAACGGGCGTTTGAGTTGGCGGCTACGGCTGCGGCCCAGCAGCAGAAGACGGGCATCATGGTGGAAGCACTTGCCGAGGCAGCTGCGGGCCGTGCGCGCGCTGGGCAAATGGAAGAGGCGGAGAAGTTCCTCCGCACCGCCGAGGCGAAGGCGGTACCTGAAGACGTACGTGCCTGGGTTCGGGTTCGCGCTACTCGTGGACTTCTATTGCATTTCGCCCACAACGCGGAGGGCGTCGCTTGGGCCTACGGCGAGGCATTTGAGACCGCCGAGGCCAGCGCCCAGATTGATGCTGCCCTCGAGTGCGCGCACAGGCTGGCACTTTGGGCTCCTGAGGCGGAACGCGAGGCCTGGGCCCAGGAGGGCTTGGCCCTAGCACAGGCCTACGGCGAACAGCGTTGGGCAGCGCTTCTGTGGGGTGATTTAGCTCTGATCGAGGAGCGACGAAACAACACGGCGGAGGCCCTGCAGTACCACCTTCAAGCGCGCCGTCTGCGTTACAAGTTGGGCGATGACCGGGAGCGTCTATTGGCCGATTGGGCCGTGGGCCGTGCCCAGCGTTTGGACGGGCGACCCCAGGCTGCCCTGGAGTGGATGACCAATGTGCTCGGCCGAGCGGAGCTGCGCAGTGAGGCCCTAGAGGATCGAGACTCCGTCTTTTGGGAGGCGCTCTCCAACCGCGAGCTGGCGACGATAGAGATCGCCCTCGGGCACGAGGACCAGGCCGTGCTGTACGCGGAGCGCGCTGCGGCGCTCTTCAAGGATCTTGAGGGCAGCACCGTGCTCTCTTTGGATCCCCGCGATTGGCTGCAGAGTTTGGCCAGCATGGCCAAGATCTGGTAGCAGCATGGGAGAGCTGCGCCTAGGCACTTCGAGTTGGTCGGAGAAGGGCTGGAAGAAGAGCTTCTACCCCAAGGGTACGGCGCCGGGCGACTTCCTAACCTACTACGCCACGCGCTTCGATTGCGTGGAGGCAGACGTCACCTACTATCGTGTGCCGGGTCCCGACCTGGTGGCCGGGTGGGTGCGCAAGGTGGGGCCTCTGTTCCGGCTCTGCGCGAAGTTTCCCCGGGATGTGGTCCACGCCGGCCAGGGGCCGCGACCGGATGCGGGGATGATTCTGGACGGCGAGAACGCGCGCCGGGCGACGGACGGATTCCTACAGGCGATGAGCCTATTGGGTGAGCGCTGTGGCCCGCTGGTCCTGCAGTTCCCATATTTTAATCGTCAGGCCTTCGTGGACCCCGGACCGTTCTTGGAGCGCCTCGACCGCTACTTGGACGGGCTCCCCGCGGGCTTCCGCTACGGGGTAGAGATTCGCAATCGCCATTGGCTCAACGGAAATCTGGTCGAGTTGCTGCGTGCACGTGGAGTTGGCTTGGTGCTGGCCGACCTGCCCATGATGCCCCATCCAGACAGCTTGGAATTGGATCTGCTCACCAGCGATACGGCCTACATTCGATTGGTGGGAGATCGCAAGGCGACCGATGCGTTGACCAAGACCTTCCACGAGATCGTCATCGATCGCTCGGAGCGCCTAACCCGCTGGGCTAGCTACATAGGGCCCCTTGCGGCTCGAGCGAAGGAGACCTTCGTCTTCGCGAACAATCACTTCGCTGGACATGGGCCGGCTACGGTCGCCCAACTGGCCGAGCTCCTGCGAGCCGAATCCGGTGGGTAGGGCCAAGGTTTCTGGGTAGGGTGCGCCGGTATGCGCCAACAGAGCTTCAAGCGGGGCGTAATACTTCAGTCCTCCTCTCCGTCTGTCGATCACTCATCGATGCTACCGTTCCGCCTCTCACACTACTCAGTGGCCATTATTGCGCTACTAGGCCTATGTCTAGGGGCCTGTGGAGGCGAGTCCAGCCCCGACCCTGGCAGCGAGGTGGCCGCGGGCACCGGAACCGAGTCAGGCAGCTCCGCGGACCCCCTCGTCGAGGTTGAGCAGCCCGAGCCCGAGCCCGAGCCGGCTCAGGCTGAGGAGGCGAGCACTGACCCCGAGCACTGGACCCCGCTCGACTCCTGGAAGGGTCAGGCGGTCGAGACCGTTCGCGAGCTCCATAAGAGTGGGGGCTTGAAGCGCATCCGTACGCGCCTCCCTGGGGTCGTTGGCCCCGAGGGCTTTCACGGCCCCGAACTCGTCTATCACCCGAACGCCGCACTCAAGCTGGCCAAGACTTGGGTTAGTGGGCGTCCTCATGGAGTTTTCAAGACCTGGTTCCCCAGCGGAATTGTCAAGCGCACCGGCAGCTTTGATATGGGGGACTTGCACGGTCCTCTAACGGAGTACTGGAAGATCGGCAGCGTCTCGCTCGAGGCCAACTACGAGCACGGCAAGCTGCACGGTCGCGTGGCGGAGTACTTCGGCGACGACAACTTGAAGGACGAGTCCCACTGGGTCTTCGGCTCGCAAGTCGGTACCCATAAAATCTGGAGCCTCGAAGGCATCCTCGTCCTCGAAGAGCAATACCACGAGGGTCAGAGAGACGGCAGTCACCTTGCCTACTACCCCTCCACTGGAGAGCGGCGCTTGGAAGGCACCTACCTCTCTGGGCAGAAGACCGGGCTCTGGCGCGGCTGGACAGAGGATGGGGTGCTGGTCGCCGAAGAGAGCTTCGAGCTCGGTAAGCGGCATGGCTCTAGGGAGGCCTTTATTGCGAGCGTGTTGGTGGAGCGCTTGCAATTCGATCACGGTGCAAAACACGGCCAGCAGGAAGAGTTCTACGAGGACGGCGCTAAGCGCTCTGCTGGACGCATGGATCAGGGCAACCGCGTGGGGCTTTGGTCCTACTGGAAGCCGGACGGCAGCCTGCTGGTAGAGCTGTCTGGAACCTACGAGAACGACAAGAGAATCAGCGACTGAACCACGAGCGAAGAGCTCCAGGTCAAATGAACTTAACTGCTATCCATAGGTCAGCTCCCTACAAGGTCCGCCGCAGCCTGCTTGCGTTCTGTTGCCTAGGCGTATTGGCCTTGGTCTCATCACGTCAGGCCTCAGCACGCGTTCAGGATGCCCCCGAGGGTGAGCTCGTTACCGTATTGCATGAGTCCGGCGCCAAGGCTCGTGAGGGCTACCTCGTCAAGGGGCGGCGCCAGGGTGAATGGAAGGCCTGGCACGCCAACGGCGACTTGGCTTCCAAGGGGTCCTACGACAACTATCAGCGCGTGGGACGCTGGACCTTCTGGCGCCCCGGTGGGAAGAAACGCTCGCAAGGCGGCTACAAACGCAACTTGCGCCATGGCGAGTGGCTGCTGTTTCACCCGGACGAGACGCCCAGCGTGGTGGGCCTTTGGGAAGAGGGTCGCCGAATGGGGGAGTTCATTCGCTACCACGCCAACGGCAATATCCTGTTGGTCGAGCAATACCTAGACGGCTACAAGTCTGGCAAGCAGATGCAGTACTACGCTGACAACAAACTCCAACGTTCTGGGAGCTTTGCCGGAGGCCTCAAGACCGGTCTCTGGGAGATGTACTATCAGAACGGCAATCTCCAATCGAAGGGCGAGTACCTGCGCAACAAGGAGAACGGAGCGTGGACGCACTTCACGGAAGAGGGCGAGCTGGAAGCCAAGGGCGCCTTCCTAGATGGCGAGCAGAACGGTCCCTGGGTCGGCTATCACGGGAACGGCAATCGTCGTTTCGAGGGCAGCTTCACCAATTCCGTGGAGCAAGGCCCTTGGCAGCGCTGGTGGCCTACCGGTCAGTTGAAAAGCGAAGGCAAGGTCAGGGATGGCGAGTGGCACGGTGTGTGGAAGGCATACGACCGCGAAGGACGGCTCGATGCGAGCCTCAGCGGTACCTACGAGAACGGCGTAAAAGTGAACTGAGTCATGACTACCTATTCCACAATGATCGCTGGCCTAGCCTTGATGGCTGGGTTTGGTGCACCCGTCCAAGACACCGTCGAGTTGCGCTTTGCGCCGGCGGAAGGCCAGGTCGTCAAGAAACAGTGGGTTCAAGAGCACAAGCTCAACCTAGAAACCCTGAGTTCACAGATCGGCACAGATGCTCCGGTGACGGTGCCCATGCAAGGTGTGTTGCAGAGCAAGCAAGTGCTCAGCACTACCGACGACTACGTGCGCTCCATGGACAATCGTCCGGCTCGCCTGCGTCGGAGTTTTGACCAGATCTCCATCGAAGGGGTCATGACTCTGAAGGCGGATGGCACGGAGTTTGAGCGCAAGGCCACGCTGACGAGCAAGCTACAAGGCTTCGGCGTGCAGTACAGTTGGGTGCCCGAGGATCAGGAATACGGCAAGTTCTACTACGCCAAAGAATCCCGCGAGGAGTACCTCGCGAACCTGGGCGAGGGTTTTGACATGCGCTGCGTACTGCCGGAGGGGCCCGTGGCTGTTGGCAGCTCATGGCAGGTTGATCCTGCCGGACTCTCGAGCCTGGTAGCGCCCTGCGGAGATGTGCGCTTGCGTGCTGGCGAGCGCATGGACCAAGGCCTGGCCCGTGGCATGCGCAACGGCATGGGCGGCGGACTGGAGATGGCTTTCGGAGGCCGGACGGCCCGAGCTGCTTTCACTGTGACTCTCAAGGAAATCCGTGAGGGTGGTGTGGCCGTGCTCAGCCTTTCCTTCCGCGGGAGCTTCCTCAACGAGGATCGGGAATTCATGACCGAGGATGTCCTGCCGCGTGAAGCAGTTCGCGGTGCGGTGTTTGACCGGAGTCAAATCACTCTCGACCTCGAAGGTCGGGGCGAAGTGTTGTGGAGCCTCGAGCAAGGCCGTGCCCTGAGCATGACTCTGGCTTGCGCGCAGACCACGTCCCTCAAGATCGTCGAGAGCACGCTCGAGGGTCAGGACGCTATTCAGACCCTGGTGATGCGCGGCAGCTTGACCACGACTTTCAGTTCCGAAGAGGTCGTAGCCAAGTAGTCTGGCCACTGACTGGGGTGCTGGCTCAGTGGCTCCAGGTGACCCGGAGGGCGCGGCTCGAGGCCGCGCCCGAGGGCAGGTTGGGGTCCGCAACCCAGACCTGGTAGTAGCGCGATTCGCCCACCACCGCATTGGGCGGCACGGGGACCTGCAGGTTGGCTAGGGTCAAGTTGAATTGGAAGACTAGGTCCCGAGTATGGGGGCCTTTCACCAGCAGGGTTCCGCCAGGGAAGGGCACCGCGGTGCGGAAGGGCCCACTGAAGACAATGCCGATGCCGGAGAAGGATCCGCCCGTCATCTGGATGTTGAGTGAGCCTGCGGACAGACTCGGCACGTTCAGCAAGGTCAGCTCGGGGACGGTTCCAGTCGACAGGATCGTGCCGGTTCCGTAGTACACGGGCGCTTGGTAAACCGGCTCGCGGGTGGGGTCGAAGGGGAAGGCGTTTGAGAGTTCCTCCGCGCTGTCACCCGGGCGCTTGACGGCGATGTCGCCGGGGCCTGCTCCCGCCGGGATCGTGACCGTGAGTCGTGTGCCAGCGTTGTGCGATGGGGCGAAGAGCACCTTGACCGGGGTGCCATCGCCTCCGGCAACAGCCTGACTGAACCAGACTTCATTGTCGGCCAGATCGAAGTTGTCGCCGTGCAGGGTTACCTGTCCCTGGCTCAGCTCGTAGGTGTCGACGCGCGGCTTGTTGGGCGAGAGCGCGCCGTAGAGGAACTGAACGCCGGCGCGGTCGTCGTCCTCGATGGAGCGCAGGTGCTCCGCGTGAGTGGGGTTGGAACCGAACATGGTGGAGTCCGGGTCGGCTGAGTGATCCAGACCAAGGGCGTGTCCAAACTCGTGGCAGGCAACGCCCTGGATGTCGTAGGGGTTGCTGCCATCGTTGGCAGGGCCCGGTCCATCGCACCAGTCGTCGGGATTGTCTACGAAGCGAATGCGCCAGCCATCGCTGATAGGGATCTCGGTAAAGGCGTGGATCGAGAGTGTGGCGGCCAGCATGGAAATGGTGTTGCCGTTCGTGCCTCCGATCCAGCTGTTCTCGCCCACATAGAAGGCGTCGAAGTTGGACTGGCCGGAGCCTATTCCGTCGCTCTGCAGGGGGTCGGTGCTGCCCGTGCCGTGGGCGCGGCTACCCCACTCGGCGACGCCCTTCCAGATGGCCAGCTCAGCGCCGAGTGCGCCCGGGAAGTCGGGGTCCGCCACCTGGTTGTTGTTGGCACCCGGGTCGGTGAAGTTGTTGAAGATGCGGAAGTCTCGCTGGCCAAGATCCAGGAACCCGCCGAGCAGGGCGAAGCTGCGGCCTTGGGCTGGAAAGAGTGCCACAGCCCCCAATAGGGCTAGGGCGGGTGGGGCCAGACGGATAAAGCGCATGCGGTGTATTGGTTGGTGCCTCAAAGGGGGAGCCCGGAGGCTCCAGCCAAGGATAGCCCAAGGCTGGCCCAGCGGTCGGCAGGGCTCCCAGGGACTAGTCCTTTCAAGCTCCCTGGATACGTGCTTGCAGCTGGGCGCGCTCGCCTCACAATGCGCGGTCTGATCCACTGCACAAAGAGGCAGTGGACCGTCCCCAGAACCAGTAGTTGCCCGATATGAGCACCCAGACCGAGACACATCGTTTCGAGGCGGAGGTCCAGGAAGTCCTCTCCCTGGTCATCCACTCTCTCTACACCAACCGCGACATTTTCCTGAGGGAGCTGGTGAGCAATGCCAGCGACGCCCTCGACAAGTTGCGTTTTGAGGCACTCACTCGCACCGAGTTGCTCGAGGAAGGCGAGGAGCTAGGCATCGCGCTCGAAGTGGATGCTGAGAAGCGCGTGCTGCGCATCGCCGACAACGGCATAGGCATGACCCGCGACGAGTTGGTCGGCAACCTCGGTACTATCGCGAGTTCCGGAACCAAGCGCTTCATTGAAGCACTCAAGGACTCTGGCAAGTCTGACCAACCCGACTTGATCGGTCAGTTCGGCGTGGGTTTCTACAGCGCCTTCATGGTCGCCGAGGAAGTCTGCGTGGAAACGCGCGCCGCTGGCAGCGACGAGGGCTGGCGCTGGACCAGTCGCGGCGACGGGGAGTACACCTTGGAGCCGGCCGAGGACCTCAGCCGCGGTACGGTGATCAGTCTTAGCCTGCGCGAGGCCAAGGAGGACGAGTCCGACCTACTGCAGGAGTGGACCCTGCGCGAGATCATTCGCCGCTACTCCGACTTCGTCGAGTACCCGGTTCAGATGCAGGTCGAGCGCACGAACCCCAAGCTGGACGATGAGGGCGAGCCGATCGAGGGCGAGACCGAGACCAAGAGCCAGCTCGAGACGCTCAACAGCCAGCGCCCCCTGTGGGCACGCCCGAAGGCTGAGATCGAGGAAGAGGAGTACAAGCAGTTCTACAAGCATCTCTGCCACGATTGGAACGACCCGCTCGAGACCTTGCACTTCCGTATCGAAGGCACGCTCGAGTTCACCGGGTTGCTCTACATCCCGGCTGACCGCCCGATGGATCTCTTTGATCCGGCCCAGTCCAAGTCGAACATCAGCCTGTACGTGCGGCGCGTGATGATTCAGAAGGAGTGCGAGGAGATCGTGCCTTCCTGGATGCGTTTCGTGCGCGGCGTGGTGGAGTGCGATGACCTGCCTCTCAACGTCTCCCGCGAGACTCTGCAAGCGAACCAGACGGTGCGCCAGATTCAGAAGAGCGTGGTGCGCAAGGTCGAGGACGCCCTGCGCGGGATCCTCGAGTCTGACCGCGAGCGCTACGAGGGCTTCTGGGAGGCCTTCGGTGGCTTGATCAAGGAGGGCATCTACATGGGCGCTAATGAGAAGGACCGGCTGGCCAAGCTGTGCCTCTTCCACAGCACCGAGAGTGATGGCCTAACCACCTTGGCCGAGGCCAAGGAGCGCATGGGCGACGGGCAGGAGTCCCTCTGGGTGCTCACCGCTCCGGACCTGGCCACGGCCAAGGCCTCGCCGCACCTAGAGGCCTTCGCGTCCCTGGGCCAGGAGGTGCTCTTGCTGACGGAGCCCGTGGACGAGTGGATGCTGCAGTCCCTATCGAGCTTCGACGAGACGCCCATCAAGCCCGTGGACAAAGGCGAGGTGAACATCGAGGACGACGAGCAAAAGGGCGAGCGCGAGGAGCGCCAGAAGGAGTACGCCGACCTGCTCGGTGCCCTGCAGGTAGCCCTGGACGAAGACATCTCCGAGGTGCGCTTCTCCAGTCGTCTGAAGGATTCGGCTGCCGTGCTGGTGGCTAAGGAAGGCGGCATGAGCGCACAGATGGAGCGCATGCTGCGCCGCAGCGGTCAGGATGTGCCTGCGCAGAAGCGCGTGCTTGAGCTCAACCCGACCCACCAGGTGGTGCAGGGCCTGAAGAAGCTCCACGACGTGGATGCTGCTTCCCCGCGCGTGTCCGAATTCGCCGAGCTGCTGCTGGGCCAAGCCCTCATGAGCGAAGGCGCCGCGCCGCGAGACCCCGCGCGTTTCGGCAAGCTGCTCGCCAGCTTGATGAGCGAAGCCGTCAGCGGCTGATCGCAAGCGCCGTGCGCGCGACCATCGGTCGCGCGCAC
>JBLIOL010000079.1:0-17703 GCA_047639615.1 Planctomycetota bacterium
GCCAGTTCCCCAAGGTGACCGAAGCCTACGAGGCCAAGGCTTGGACCTTCGCGAAGGAAGAGCCCGAGGACATTCCGGAGCTCAAAGACCTGGCACAATTGGCCGAGGAAGCCGAGGCCAAGAAGAAAGACAAGCAGGAGCTGCCCTTCGCCGAGCTGGATCCCTCCGGCCGTGCCAAGTGCAAGCACTCGGGCGAGAGCATCCCCAAGGGATCCCTGCGCGTGGTACTCGGCCGCGAGGTCACTTTCGGTAGTCAAACGCGCGTGACTCCGATCCAAGTCTTGCCCCAATGCGTGGGCGATGCGCTCATGGATCCGGAATGCTCGATCGAGGGCATCGGCTTCGAAGAGGCCCTGCGCGCCAACTCCAAGAGCCTGGACAGCGCCCAACTGGATGAGCTGATGGCAGCCATCGGGCCTCTGGCGGAGTAGGGAGCAGTCCAGATTTGGGGGCTCCCTATGGGGCCCCCAGCAAATCGCTGCAAATTAGGTAGGGTTGGTAGTGATTGAATCTCCTCCGCTATCCCTTTCCAGCGACTGCAATGTTGTCCCGACTCTGCCCTCTAGCGCTCCTGCTCGCCGCGCCCCTCAGCGCCCAGTTCCAATTTGTAGAGGTCACCCAGGAACGCGGCTTGGATGCGGTCCTGAACTCCGCTCCCGGCCCCGGTACGGCAGTGGGAGACATCGACTCAGATGGTTGGCCTGATCTGGTCTACTTCGGGCTGCGCAATCAGCGCCCGGTGATCTACCGCAACAACGGCGCCGCCGTACAAGCCGGCACCTCGAATCGCTGGTTCGTGGACATCAGCCGCGATGTGCTGCAGAACATCTGCCCGCCCTCGAGCATGGGACTCTTGGCTGACGTGGACAATGACGGCGACCCGGACCTGATCTTCTCACGTCTCCACATCGATCCGGCCACGGGTGAGTACACCCCGAACCGCACGAGCATGCACTACCTGGAGAACCGCGTGCCTCAAGGCGGCCGCTTCGTGGACGTCGGCACCAACGATCCGAACGCGGGCTACTCCGAAACTCGCACCACCGGCATGACCATGGCCGACTGCGACAACGACGGAGACCTGGATCTGGTCTACCTGCACAACGGCGGCAATGCGGCCCTCATTGGCGGACCGGGTTTCTACTTCCGCAACGAAGGCGGTGGTCAATTCTCCGATCAGACCGCGCTCTTCGGCGCGGACCTCTTCGAGAACAACCGTCACTTCACTCCCGCACTTGTGGACTTCAGTGGGGACATGCTGCCGGACCTGCACGTCTCGATCGACTTCTACCAGGACAAGCACTGCCTCAACCTAGGCGGCGGCATGTTCCAGGATGTCTCCCAAGCTGCGGGTACCACCAGCACCAACGCCGACATGGGCTTGGCCGTGGGTGACATCGACAACGACGGTGACATGGACATGTACTCCACCAACATCAACATCGGTGTGCTGTATGTGAACAACGGCGCCGGGCACTTCACCGATGAAGCCGCCACCCGCGGCGTCTTCAGTTGGGGCTCGTCCACCACCATCGGTTGGGGCACGGCCTTCGGTGACTTGGACATGGACCGCGACCAGGACCTGTGCTTCGTGGCCTACGGCAACGCTCCCGGCCACATCTACGAGAACGATGGCACCGGTCACTTCACCGACCGCACCGCCCTCAACCCGGAGCTCTTCATGCGCGGGCACGGTCTGATTCCCTTCGACTACGACATGGACGGTGACCTGGACCTGCTCGTCATGCGCAGCGGCCCTTCGACTCCCTCCCTGTACGAGAACCAGGCCGAGCAGAGCGGCCAGCACTGGCTGCAAATCACACTGCGCGGAACCACCTCGAACCGCGAGGGGATTGGCGCGCGCATCGAGGCCACCTTCCAGGACGGGCTCAAGCAGACTCAGTTTGTGAAGGCCGGCACCTCTTTCCGCTCGGCCCTGCCCAGCAAGGTGCACTTCGGCATGGGCTCCCACACGGAAGTCCGCCGCCTAGTGGTGACCTGGCCCTCGGGCCAGGTCACAGAGATGGCCTCTGTGCCCGCAGACCAGCACATGCTCATCGTCGAGTAAACCCGCCAAAGTAACAGGGCCCCCCGGATCGACCGATCTAGGGGGCCTTTTTCGTGGGCCAGGGGCCCCTGGCTCCCCTTCTATGATTCCCGGTCTTATGCCGGGCTAGCCCCGCCCGCACCCGAACGATTGGTTGATTGCTCCCTAGGGGCTACCCTGTTCGAACCACCCCATGATCCATCCCCGCTCGATCCAAATGCCTTCGCTCTCGCTCCTCGTCCTGCCCTTGCTGCTGGCCTTCGGATGTGCCAGCGCCGAGACCCTGGTCGACACCCCCACGCGCCAAGGTCTGTTGTTCGAAGGCGAGCAGACCGGCCCGTGGACCTACCGCTATCCGAACGGCCAGGACATGGCCCAAGGGAATTACGAGCACGATCGCCAAACGGGCCTGTGGACCTACTGGCACTCCAACGGCAACCAGGAATGGCAGGGCATCTTCGCGGACGAGGCCCTCGATGGTCCCAGCTCCTCCTGGTACGAGGACGGCTCGCCGCGCGCCCGCGGCTACTTCCGAGAGGGCGATGAAGACGGTCCCTGGACCTTCTGGAATCCGGATGACAAGGAACAGCAGATCGGCGACTTCAACCGCGCCGGCCGAACCCTACGCTGGACGCAGTTCCACCCCAGCGGTTCGGTGCACGCCGAGGGCTACTACTTCAACGACCGACGCACGGGGCTCTGGCAGTTCTGGACCCCCTCTGGCGAAGTCAGCGAGAAGACCTTCCCCTCGCCCCCGGGCGTCGAGCTCTACCTCGAAACTTGGCCCGACGGCACCCTACGCCGGGAAGGATTCCTGCGCGACGGCAAGCCCCATGGACGCTGGGTGAGCTGGCACGCTGGCGGCAGCCGGCGCATGCTCGGCGACTTCCAACGAGGCATGGCCGTGGGCCAATGGCACGCCTGGGCAGCCGATGGATCACCGCTCGCCGTGGGCGGCTTCAATCAAGGCAAGGCCGCGGGCGAATGGACCACCTGGAAGGATGGCAAGCTCGAGATGCTGGATGCCAGCGGCTTCGATTCTGTGCCCGCCACCGATGCCTGGAGTGAGGACAGCCTGAGCGACTGGTTCCCGCCTAGCGAGGTGGTGCCCACCTGGGTCGCCGAGATGTCCTTCGCCGCCGAAGCCACCGAGATCGAAGGCGCCGGCGCCCCCGCGCCGGATGCGCGCACCCTGGCCATCACCGGCCGACGCGCCACGGTGCCGATCCGCGAGCAGCCCTGGACCATCAGCGAGCAGCAGAACATCCAGGCCATCGTCGACCTGTACTCCGACTCGGCCCCGCGCCGCGGCGGTCGCGGCCGTTACGGCTCGCGCGCCGGTCGCGCACGCCGCGGCGACACGGAGCGCGCTGCTGCCATGGTGGGCTCGCCCCTGCCCATGACCACTCTCCTGCACCAAGACGAGCGGCTGCTCGACCTGAACGTCTACAAGGGCGAGAAGAACGTGCTGCTTGTACTGCTGCGCGGCTACGCGGGCTACGTCTGCGTCTACTGCGCGGCCCAAACCAAGGCCCTGCGTGATCACGTGGCGGAATTCGAAGACCTCAACACCGAGATCGTCGTCGTCTACCCCGGCAACCGCGACCGCTTGGATGCCTTCCTGCGCAGCTACGCTTCGCTGGTGGATGACGAGGGCGAGCCGCCCTTCACCATGGCCTACGACCCCGACTTCGAGTTGGTGGACACGCTCATGCTACGCGCAGACCTAGCTCTGCCCTCGACCCTGCTGCTCGACCAAGATGGTGTCGTGCGCTACGCCTACATCGGCGTGGACAAGGTCGATCGCCCCAACGCCAAGAGCCTGCTGGACGCCATTCGGGCGCTCCCCTGAAATGCCTGACGAGCGCCCTGGTGACCCCCCCTCCGGGGAGGAATTCCTGGACCCGACCATCGCTCCGGCGAGCCAACTGTCCAGCACGGTAGATGGCTTGCCGGTCATTCCTGGGCTGCGCTTGGATCGCATCCTGGGCGCGGGCGCCATGGGTGAGGTCTACGCCGGTTGCCAGGAGTATCTGAACCGCGACGTGGCCGTAAAAATGCTCGGGCCCCAGTGCCGCGGCGCCTCCTACGAGGTGCGCTTTAAGCGCGAAGCAACCATCCAGGCTGGGCTGACCCATGAGAGCATTGTGGCTTGCTACGACGCGGGCATCACGCCGGATGGCAACTGCTACTTCGTGATGGAGCGCGTGCTTGGGCCTTCGCTCTCACGCTACATTCGCAGCCACGGCAAGCTCAGCACCAAGGCATCCCTGCGCCTAACCCTGGAGCTCGCCGGCGCCCTCAAGTACGCCCACGACACGAGCCAGATCATCCACCGCGATGTGAAGCCGGCAAACGTGCTGCTCGCGCCCCTGGAAGGCAGCACGCACGCGGACTTCCCCTACAGCGCCAAGCTCGCCGACCTAGGCCTGGCGCGCCCCGTCGCACCCGGCAGCCAGGACATGGCCCTGACCGCGGAAGGCGCCGTGGTGGGCACGCCCTCCACCATGGGTCCCGAGCAGTTCGACGACCCTGGCGGCGTCGATCACCGCGCCGACATCTACGCCCTGGGTTGCGTGCTGTTCCACGCGCTCACCGGCCAGGCAGCCTTCAGGGGACAAGGCCTGACCGCCATCATTCGCGCCAAGACCGGCGAGGCCCTTGGACCGGATGCAACGCAAATCGAAGCGAGCGTGCCCAAGGGCGTTGCCGCCTTCGCCAGCCGCCTGATGGCCGCCGAGCGCAGCGACAGGCCGCAGACCTACACGGAGGTCATCGACGAGTGCACGAAGCTGCTGCAAGCCGCTCAGCAGCAAGCTTCCGCACCCCGCCCCACCTGGACCAAGTACGCCATGATCGGCGTGCTCATCGCAGGCAGCGCTCTCGCCATACGGGCCATAGACCGCTCGAAAGCGGACCAGCAAGCCCAGGCCGAGACTTTCACAGACAAAGACCTGAGCAAGGCGGCGCACGTGGAGCCGGAGACAAAGGAAGTGCCCGCGCCGACTGAAGACACCGCCAAGAAGCCCGTAGAGCAGGACACCGATCCGAAGCTCACGGAGCAACCCACACCTGATCCGGAGCCCGAGCAAGAGACCGAGCAAAAGCCTACCGAGCAAGTGCTCGCGAAGCAGCCCGAGGTCGTGCTGGTAGCGCCTACATTGGCTGCGCTCGCGCCCCTGCACCGCCAAGCCGGCACTCAGGTCAGCGTGCAAGCTAAGGCCAGCCACCCGGACAACGCGGAGCTGGCCTACCTCTGGAGCTGGCTCTCGAGCACGGACGAAGAGCCTCCCCTACAGAACGCGTTGACGGCACAGGTCAGCTTCCTAGCGCCGTCCGCGGAAGCCCAAGTCAGCCTCACCCTGCAAGTCCAGGTGAGCAGTGCGACCGATCACCCCAGCGCCAAGAGCAGCACGCTGATCACGATCTATCCGGAAGCCTCCGCCTTGAACGCTCCACTCGCCTTGAGCTCGGAGGAGGACTTCTACGAGAACCCCCATTGGAAGCCTTGGCAGCGCGGCGCTAACTACGGGAATGCCATGGATGACAGCGGAATGCGCATCGCGAGCAAGCAGTGCAGCATCATCGGTACCCAACTCCCCGGCGGCGACTGGGTCTTCGCAGGCGCGCTCATGGCCGAGGAGTTCGACTCGCCCCCCGCGGAGTTCGGCCTGGTGATCAGCTACCCCCACGGAAAGCGCTATTGCATCCAGCTGGTCCAAACGCCCGCCCCCGACGGCACTCCAGGGGCCGAATGGCAGCTGCGCACCCAAGACAAGGGCGCTGATGGCTGGTCGGATCCCCTCTTCGTCAGCACACTGGGCGCCCTCGAACTCCCCGAGGCAGGCGTCCCCATAACGGTCACCCGTCGCGGCAACGAGGTCCTGGTGAAAGCCGGGAAGCTCAGCAAGTCATTCACGGAGCCCGTCGCACCCGACGGTCTGGGCTTCTGCGTCACAGGCGGCACAGGCCGCGCAGGTGTCCTATTGGACCCTAGCCTCACACCTCTCTAATCATCTCCAAGCCCCCCCCCATGAGAAATCTCCTCCCGCTCCTGTTCGTCAGCCTGGGCATGACTTCGTGCTTCGTCCCGCACAACGCCCAGCCCCTGGTGGATACCGGAGTCGGCGTGGTCTCCCAGTACAACTTCCGCGGCCTGCCCTACGACGACAAGGGCGCCCTGCAAGGCGACGTCACCGTGGCCATGCCCACCAGCCGTGAGAACGGTATCGTGGCCCTGAACATCTTCGGCAACATGGCCCTGTCGAACGACAACACGGGCGGCGTGCTCGGCTCCGACAACTCGCGCGAGTTCAGCCGCACGGACTTCACCGTGTCCTACACCGAGCCCCGTGAGAACTACGACCTGACCGTCGGCGTCACCCACTACACCTTCCCCGGTGCAGGCGCCCCCATGATGTCCATGTACTCAGGCTACAGCTACACCGGTGCGAGCACCTCCCAGCTGTTCGCTTCGGCCAGCTTCGACTACCTCGACCTGTCGCCCACCATCGACATCTTCTTCGACTTCGACGCAGCCGGCGGGTTCTACATCAACACCCACTGCTCGCGCACCTACGAGTGGCGCGACACCACCTGGTTTGAGGCCGGCGCCAACCTGGCCTTCGCCGACGGCGGCTACTCCGAAGAGTACTATGGCAACGACACCACCACCGTCGCCGACCTAGGCGCGCGCGGCGGCATCGTGCACCAGTACAACGAGAACACGACGCTCTCCGCGAACCTCAACTTCTCGACTCTTCCCGACGGTGCCCTAAGCAACGGCCTGGACATGGCTGGCCTCGACACCACCAACGTGTGGCTCGGCCTGAGCGCAGCCTGGGCCTGGTAAACCCACGCTCCGGCGGGCTCGGCTCTCTACCAGAGCCAGAGCCCGCCGGGCTCCAGCAACTCAGCGCGCACGCGGCGCCCATTGAGGCCGTGCCAGAGGCCGAGGGCCTTAGCCAAGACCGCGCGACCGCGGCCGCGTAGGCCGCCGAGGACGAGTGCCGGGCCAAGGCTCGCCACGTCGAACCACCAGAAGCGCAGCCACTCGCGCGTTCCGCCGTACTGACGCAGGAAGCGCACGGAATTGAGCGCCTGCATGTACTTGCGGCGACCGTTGTAGCCGCCACCTGTGCTGGCCGAGGGATGGTGGATGGCGCGCGCCGAGCCCACCGAGACGCAGGCCCAGCCGGCTTGCTTGAGACGCAGCCCCAGCTCCACGTCTTCCATGTAGGCGAAGTAGTCCGCCCGGAACAGGCCCACCTGCGCCAGCGCCACCGCGCGCACGCACAGGGCCGCTCCGACCACATAGTCCACCTCGCGGCGCTCCGTCCAAGGCACACCATCCGCCTGGCCGAAGCCCAGCAAGGTTGAGATGTTCTGGCGATTATCGATGCGCCCGCCGGCCGCCCACACGCGGGTCGGCTCACCGGGATGCAATACGCGCGGACCGCAGGCACCCGTGCGCGGATGAGCGTTGAGCTCCTCCACCAGCTGCGCCGCCGCGGCCGCGTCCAGCTCCAGGTCATTATTCAGAAAGAGCACCGCTCCCGCGCCCGCCTCCAAGGCCTGGCGCGCGCCGCGATTAGCACCCTCACCAAAACCTAGATTGCTCGGGTTGCGCAGGATATTGACGGTCGGGAACTGATCCGCCACCAGCTCCGCCGAGCCATCGCCGGAACCGTTGTCCACCAGCAAGGTGCGCTCGGGCGCGATGCCCGCCGCGGCCGCAGCCCGCAGGCAACGCAGGTTGTGCTGCCCGCCGTTCCAATTGACGACCACCGCCCAGACGCCGTTCAAGCCAAGGCTAGGACTCATGACTTCTTGGCCTTGGTCACGGTGGACTGAATGCTGCCAGTACCCAGCAAGGTTTCGAGCTCATCGCCGCTCTTGGCATCCGCAGCTTGCTGCAGCACGCGACCGTCGGCGAAGCGCGTGATCGAATAGCCGCGTCCCAGGACCGCCAGGGGCGAGACCCCACCGAGGGCGCGTTCGAGCACGTCCATGCGCGCCGCGCGTTGCTGCAGGAGCTCACCGCCGCCGCGCTGTAACTCGGCCTCGAGATGATCCAAACGCCCGGCGCTGCGCTCCAACCAAGCCGCCGGCGAACGCCGCGCCAGGGCCGTGGCCAGTTCCCCGAGCCGCCCAGCATCGCGCTGGGTGCGCGCAGCCAAGCTGAGTTCCAATCGCCGGCGCAGGCGTTCCATGGAAGCTTCTCGTTCAGCCACGGGGCCGCCGCCATCACGCAGGGGCTTGCGCCGGCCCAGATCCTCGAGCCGCCGTGCGCGCTCGTCCAGCTGCCGATCCATGGCCCGCGATAGGTATCCGCCAGCGCGCTCTAAACTGGCGCACAGGGCTTCACGATCGGGCAGAGCAAGCTCCGCCGCATTGGTCGGCGTATGCGCCCGGTGGTCCGCCACCAGATCGATCAGGGTCGTGTCCGTCTCATGCCCCACACCGGAAATCACCGGCACGGAGGAGCGCCACACTGCTTCCGCCACGGGCAATTCATTGAAGGCCCAGAGGTCCTCGATGGAGCCGCCACCGCGCACCACGCAGATCACATCCACACCGCTGCGGTCCATGTCCGCAATGGCCTCGGCCACCTCCTGGGAAGCACCCGGCCCCTGCACGCGCGTGTGCCGCAGGCGCACGGGATACAGTGGGAAGCGCAGACTGCGTGTACGCAAGAAGTCGCGCAGAGCGTCCGCATCCCGGCTGGTCACCACCCCGACCACACGCGGCAGTTTCGGCAAGGGCCGACAGCGGTCGAAGTAGCCCTTCTCGCGCAGCTCGCTCTTGAGCACCTCCAAGCGCGCCAGCAACTCACCGATACCGCGCTGCTCGACCCGATCCACGATCAGGCTGTAGCTTCCGCGCGGCTTGTACACATCCAAGGTGCCGTGACAGACGACCTTGGCGCCTTCCTTCAGGCGCGCGCGCAGCTCCGGATTCACCCGGCTGCGCCAAACAGCGCAGGAGAGGTTGGCCGAGCTGTCCTTGAGGCTGAAGTAGATGTGGCCCGAGCCAGCCGCCTTCAGAGAGCCCACCTCGCCCTCTACCGCCACGCGGCCGATGCCCGCTAGGCGCCGGGCAATCTCAGCCGTCAGCATCCCCACCGCCACCACCTGCGGTCCCTTGGGCGCGGCAGCCGGCGTAGGTACGGCCGGCTTAGCTGCGGCCGGCCGTCTGCGGGGTGGCGTCGGAGCGTCGTCGAACAGACTCATATGCCTGTTGTGAGCAGCCTGCGCCCCGGAGTCAACCGCCAGCTTCGGGATCGGTCCCAGCTAGGCTCTTTTTAGGGTCTTCTGCTGGATCCACCACTGGGTCGAGGACTTCCGGCGGAGTCATACCGGGTAACCCGGCAGCACTCCATTTAGCCCCATCGGCGCGTGGCAAGACGACCGGAAAGCGCCCATCCAGGAAGGGCACGCGCTGATCGCTGCGCAGCTGCACCCCGTCATGGAGATCCAGGCGCACGCCTTGGCCCTCCCGGCGCAGCAGCAATCGATCCGCAAAGAGCCTGCGCAGCACACTGTTGCCCGCGCCAAACTCCACCAGCTGCACATCGCGCAGCTCCCCGCGCCAAACGCCGCCGAGGCTGTGCAAGCGCCAGCGGCTGCCTCCGGAGGAGCCGATCAAGAGCTCGTTCAAGCGCGCTCGCAGCAGCCCATGATCCTGGGTGCCGTCGTCCATGGGCGCACTCAATGTCAGGTCGCCGAAGAGCTCGGGCAGGGCCGCGATCCAAGGCTCGGGATCGACCCCGGGCAGGTGGATGCGCCGCACGCCTGTGCGCCAGGGATCGGTCGAAGTCTTCTCCACCGTACCCGCAAAGGGTGAACGCTCACCCGCGCGATTCTCATAGCCCTCTTCGAAGACCAGGGTCACCGTGCGCGCCGAGTGACTGCGCTCGAGGCGCATCCGTTCGGCGGCGAGATTACCAACCGGTCGGCCGTACTCGTCGACGATGCGCGCCACGAAGGGTCCTGTCCAATCCTTGTTTAGGCGGCCGACCTCGAGCACTTCCAAGCTGTAGACCTGTTCCGCAGCCAAGAGCGCACGCAGGTCCCGTCGTATTTCATAGGCACGCGCCTGGGCCGCGCGCTCCGCGGCCGCCACGGCCGGATCGGGCCGAACCATGTCGGCCAGCGCCTGAGCGCGCATGAACTCGGGCGCATCCGGCGCCTCGGGCACGGGCAAGGCCGAGAGCAAGCGCGTGTAGTCCAGCCACTCCGCCTCACGCTCCACGTGATTCGCACGCTCGACGGCAAGTTCAGTGCGCAGCTCTTCCAATTCGCGCAGCAAGCCCGCCTCGCGTTTAGCCGAGGCAGTGCGCTCACCACGCAGCATCTGCGCCAGCTCCTGCGGCGTGAGCTGGGTCAGTTCATCCGCAGGCTGAGTGCTGACTTCCAGGGGCTCCTGTGCCAGCAGCCTGCTCGACGTACGCAGCGCTCGCCCCAACATCAGCGCCAAGACCAAGGCCAGCAGCCATGCAAGTTTCTCTCTCATCGCAGAGGCTCCAGACGCATGAGCGCCTCGTCCTCACCGCTAGCTGTCCAAGTGTCGGCTTCCAACTCGATGCGCAGGCCCCAAGCCTCGAGATAGGGCGTGGCCTCAAACTTCGGACCCCAGAGCCAGAGCACCAGCGGCTCGTCCGCGCGCAAGCCCGCCGGGTCCGGCGCCAGTAGTACCGCCAGGGGATCCACCTTGAGTTTGAGGCTGGAGTCCAGGGGCTGCAGCGACGCGCCTCCTGCGGCGATGCGCACATCGGCCAGGTCCCAACCGGCCGGCCCTTGGCCCTCGCCCTCGCGCGCGAGCTCCAGGCGCCAAGGCTGTCCGGGCCTGAGCCCCAACCGCCCGGCCGAAGCCTGCCCGTCAAAAGCCAGTCGTTCCGGTGACGCATGCAAGGGCGCCAAGCGCGCTTGCACGGCACTCCCCTGGTATGTGAAACGAGCCCGATAGCCCCCCATCTCCACGGGGTCGGGCTCGGTGCGGACCTGCGAATCGGACGAGCGGGTCTCCACTCCCGCCAATCGATCCCGCAAGCCGGGGCCCCCAATCCACATCACAGCTCCCGCGATCAAAATGACCGGCAGCAGCATCACGAAGCCCCGGCCAGCCCTAGAAGGGCCGCTGAGTTGCGTGGGGTTGTGGTTCACGGGCAGCACAGACACGTCTGACGACGCAGCCTTCGAATCACTTGTCCCAATTCTTCTTCTTGTTCTTATTCCAGAAGCGCTGCCACTCCGCGACCTTGCGCGACTCCTCTCCCGAGAGCAGTGCCAGGGCCGTATTCATGGGTGCCGAGATGGCGTCGTAGCGCTCGCGAGCGATGGTGTCGTTGGGGTCGGAATCCTTCTGACCACTGACGCCCGCGTAGACCTTGAGGATTGAATTGAAGGCATCCTTACGCACCTTCTGGTCGGCACCATCATAGTTGCCCAGGGCTTCGCTAGCAGCGCCCTGAAGGCCGGCTTGGCGATGAACCAAGAGCCCGATCAGCGTCTTGACCGCCTTCAAGTCCTTGGTCTTGCCCAGGGACAGGATCAGCCTGCGCTGCAGGTCCAAGTCCTTGCGGTGAGACTTGTGATCGATCCAGCTCGTGAGAGACTTCACGCTCTCGGGGCCCATCTCCCCTAGGGCATAGGCCGAGGTAATGAAGATTTGGTTGTCGCGCACGCCATTCTTATCCTCTTGGCGCTTCTCCTTGAACACGCCGGAGAAGCCCTTGACGATGGCCGCGCGATCCTTGGGACCGCTCTGCTTGAATTCCACCAGCAAGAGGTTCATGGCCTCCTTGGCTTCTAGATCTTCCTTGCCGCGTTTGCCGGCGTGACCCTTGAGCTGGCTCAAGAGATCCTTGACCTCAGGACGCTTGTCGGGGAACTCCACATCGTCCTGCACGCAGGTCGGTGCCGCCGGAGCGAGCGGACTAAGGGAGAGAGCGTTGGCCGGAGCGGCGAGTACGACAAAGGCGGCGAGTGCGCCGCTGCGTAACAGCGTGTGGATTTGCATGGCGATTCCTGAGTGCGGAGGGAAGCAGGTCGGATAAGGGACGGCCTTGAGTAGACCTAGCATAGTGCGCGCCAGCGGTTGCCCACAGACCACACTGGGCGCCTGGGCGCTGAATCCCGCTATCCGTGTTCGAAGATCGTGCGAAATCACTCCGCCGGGTGGGCAACTTCGCGCTGGCTACCCTCCAGGGCCCTGGCCAGGGCGCGGCCCTTGTGCAGGGTTTCCTCGTCTTCGGCCAGGGCCTCGGAGCTGTAAGTAATGCCCCCACCCACGTGGTAGGAGACCTGCCCTGGTCGCCAAACCAGGGTCCGGATCAGAATGTTCCAGAGGGCCTCCCCGCGCACGTCCACGAAGCCCGCCGAGCCCGTGAAGAAGCCGCGGCCCTGGCCCTCCAAGCGGGCGATCTGGTCCATAGCAGCCAGCTTGGGCGCGCCCGTGATCGAGCCCCCGGGGAAGACCGCCGCTAGGGCGTCGAAGACGCTGCGGCCGGGAGCCAAGCGCCCGCGCACATCCGCTTCCAAGTGATGCACGGTGGCGTAGGTACGCAGGCTCGGGAAGCCGTGAACGGACACGCTCCCGTGCTCCGAGACGCGGCCCAAATCGTTGCGCTCCAAGTCCACGATCATGGCCAACTCGGCGCGATCCTTAGCGCTAGCGAGCAGACCCTCCGCCGCCAACCGATCCGCCTCCGGCGTAGCCGCGCGAGCGGCCGTGCCTTTAATCGGACGTGTGCGCAGACGGCCACCCTGACATTCGAGCAGCAACTCCGGCGACGCCGATAGCAAGGCCCCCACAGGAGCCGCGCCCGCCGGCTGCGCTTCCTCATCCCAGGCCAAGTAAGCCATGTACGGCGCCGGATTGATCTGGCGCAGGTGTTGGTACAGATCCAAGGGCGCGCCCTCTAGCGCGCGCGTAAAGCGATGGGCCAAGTTCGCCTGGTAGCAATCCCCGCGACCAATGGCTGCGCGTAGAGCCTCCACCCGCGCCTGATGATCCGCGCTCGATGTGTGCCGCACCAAGGACCCCGCAGGAACGCACTCGCCCGCGTCGCGCTCCTGCGCCGCCTGCCAACATTCGAGCAACTCGCGCTCGCGCTGATCGACACTCGCGCGCCCATCCCCCGGCGTATCTCCAAGCGCAAGCCAAGCCTGCCCATGCTCCTGATCTAGCACGCAGAAGTCCGTGTACAGCCCGCCCACCACCGGCGGCGTCTGCCAAGCATCCGCGGGCAAGCTCTGCTCTTCGCCGGCCACGCCCAGGTCGTAGGACAGCGCGCCGATAAAGCCGCCGGCGAAGGGCCCCGGTACGGAATCCCCAGCCGCCGCCTGCAACTGGCCGCAGTACTCCTCGAGCCCGCCCAAATCCCTAGGCAAGGGCCCCGCGCCAGCCAAGGGATCGAAGCCCAGCACGCTCCAGCGCCGCGGTTCCCCGGCAGCACTATCCAAAAGCGCCAGCCCAGACCGCCCGCCAAAGGCTCCCAGAGCTCGCAGCACAGTGGCCGGACCCGTTAGTGGGAGTAGCTCCAATGGGACAACGCGCGCCGCCATGCGAAAGGGAGGGTTCAAGGGCGCAGGGTAGCCTGCCGCCGGGCTATAACGCGCCTCCATGTCCGACAAGAAGCGCTCAATCCTTGGCCTCGCCTTCCTCACCGTGTTCCTGGACATGGTGGGATTCTCGATCGTCTTCCCGCTGTTCCCAGCCATGCTGGAGCACTACGTGCAGGTCGAGGGAGAGACCGGCATGGCCGGCAGCCTGGCCCAACGGCTAGCGGACCTGGCCGGCCACGAGAGCCGTCACTCGGTCGCGGTGCACGCCTTCTTCGGAGGCGTACTCGGATCGCTCTATTCCCTGTTGCAGTTCCTCTTCGCGCCGGTCTGGGGCGCGCTCTCGGACCGCCACGGACGGCGCCCGGTTCTGCTGTTTACTTTGGCCGGCACCGCGCTCTCTTACGTGGTCTGGTTCTTCGCCGGCGGCTTCGTCGTGCTCGTGATCGCGCGCCTCGTAGGCGGCATCATGGCCGGCAACATCTCGACCATTTCCGCAGCCGTAGCGGATAGCTCCACCGGCAAGCAACGCGCCCACGGCATGGGCATGATCGGCGCCGGCATCGGCATGGGCTTCGTCTTCGGCCCGGCCATCGGCGCACTCTCCGCCAGCACCAATTGGGCAGATCCCGAGGCTGCGTGGACCTTATTCGCGATCAACCCCTTCAGCGCCGCGGCCGCCTGCGCCTTCGCCATGGCCGTCTTCAATCTCGTTTGGGCCTGGCGCCGCTTCCCGGAAACCCTGCCCAAAGAAAAGCGCGGCACCACCGAGCGCCACACCACGCGCAGACCGCTGCATGCACTGAAACAAGTGAACGCCCCCGGCGTACGCGGCGCGACCCTGTGCTACTTCGCGTTCTACTTGGCCTTCAGCGCCATGGAGTTCACGCTCACCTTCCTGGTCACCGAGCGCCTCGACTACAAGCCTATGGACATTGGCATGATGTTCGTTTTCATCGGCTTCCTGATGGTGCTTGTACAGGGCGGCGTAGTGCGCCGACTCGCGCCCAAAATCGGCGAGGTGCGCATGGGTGCCACCGGTATGTTGCTGACTATCCCGGGCTTCCTGATCACGGGCTGGGCCCAGAGCGGCGGCGCCCTGTACGCCGGCCTGTTCTTCCTGGCCGTGGGCAGTGCCCTGGTCATGCCGAGCTTCTCGTCCCTCGTTTCGCGCTACGCCCCGGCCGAGCGCCAGGGCCTGGCCCTAGGCCTATTCCGTTCCATGGGCAGCCTGGCGCGCGCCGCCGGCCCGCTCCTCGGCGGAGCCCTCTTCTACGGAATCGCAAGCTGGGGTCCTTACGGCGTGGGCGCCGTGGTGATCCTGCTCCCCCTCTTTATGGCCCTGCGGCTGCCCGACCCGCCTCCCAGCAGCGAACCAGCACACTAGACCCGGCTAGGTCCTAAAGCCTTGCGCGCCGCCCTCCCGATAGATGGAGGGCTATGTGGAACCCCAAAACGACCCTCTTGCCCGTATCCCTGGCTGCCCTGGTGGGCCTGGCCTTCTCAACCGGCACTTCCCAGGATCCCGCCGGCGATAACCTCGCCGCCCAGGTCCAGGGTCTGCAGGACCGCGTGGAGCAGCTCGAGAGCTACAACGCGGAGCAGGCCGAGGCCGCCAAAGCCGTGGCCCTGGCCCTGGATCAGGCCGTGGCCGCTGGCTACACCTCCGGCATCAACTTCAAGGCCCGCGAGATCCTCGTGGCCGCCTGGAAGGCCTCCGCCAAGGCCCAGATAGGCGCCGAATCCGGGAAGGACAAGGGCGAAGACGAGAAGCCCGTCCGCGGCCGCTAAGCCGCCGGGCTACGGTCTTCCGCGTCCCCCGCCGAAGACCTCCCGCCCGCCCCACCTTGTTTGATCGAATCGACGCCTTCATCGAGCGCCTCGCTGCCGTTCGCGGGGCGTCGCCTCACACGCTCAAGGCCTACTCGGCCGATCTGGCGGAGCTGGCTGGCTTCCTCGAGCAGCGCGGCCTCACGGACCTCTCGCAGGTCACCCCCAGAGCCCTGCGCGGCTGGCTGGCCGAGCTCGATGGCCGCCAGCTGGCCAAGGCCTCAGTCCAGCGCAAGCTCTCCTCCGCGCGCACCTTCTTCAAGGAGCTCGTCCAAAGCGGCGAGCTAGAGACGCACCCCATGCTGGGCCTGCGCCGCCGGCGCACGGAGCGCTACCTGCCCTCGGTCCTGGCCCCTGAGGAAGTCGAGTCCCTACTCGCCGCCCCGGACCTGACCACGCCCGCGGGCCGCCGCGACCGCGCCATTCTGGAGCTGATGTACTCCGCCGGCACCCGCGCCGCCGAAACCGTGGGCCTAAACCGCGCCTCACTCAGGCTCGACGAGGGCCTAGCCCGCGTCTTCGGCAAGGGTCAAAAGGAGCGCCTAGCCGTCCTAGGCAGCCACGCCGTGCGCGCCATCAAGAGCTACCTAGCCGACCCCCTACGCCCCGCCCCGCTCCCCAAAGCCGGCGACGCCCTCTTCCTGGGCCGCGGCGGCACACGGCTCAGCACGCGCAGCCTGGAGCGCCTGGTGGCCAAGTACACCACCGTCGCGGCCATTCACCGGCACGTGACGCCGCACACCCTGCGCCATTCCTTCGCTACGCATCTCCTCGATCGCGGAGCGGACCTACGCGCCGTGCAGGAACTCCTAGGCCACGCGCACCTGGTCACCACCCAGATCTACACGCACGTTTCCATCGAGCGTCTGCGCGAGGTCTACGAACGAGTGCATCCGCGCGCCTCCTGAATCGCGCCCACTCGCTATCCTCCAGACACTCGAATCGGCCCCCAAGCCCCCCGCCAGCGTCCCCCCCCATGAGCGAAACCCACAACGACTTGAACATCGGCATCGTCGGCCTCGGCTGGGTAGCCGGAGCCCACATCGGAGCTTTCAAGAACGTGACCGGCGCGCGCATCACCGGCGTCTCCTCCCGCCGCCGCCTCGACCCCGCACACTTAGAGAGCACCTACGGCCAGCCCCTCCAGCCCTACGGCTCCTACGAGGACATGCTCGCGGACCCGAGCATCCACGTCATCGACATCTGCACGCCGCACAACCTGCACACCGAGCAGGCCGTGGCCGCAGCCGAAGCCGGCAAGCACCTCATTATCGAGAAGCCCGCCGCGACCAATCCGGAAGACGCCGCCCGCATCCAAGCCGCCGTCAACGCCAATGGCGTCCAGGCCATGGTCTGCTTCGAGTGCCGCTTTTCAGCGCACTTCCGCATGCTGCACTCGATCATCGAGCGCGGCCTAGTGGGCGAGTTGCACTACGGCGAAGTCGACTATTACCACGGCATCGGCCCCTGGTACGGCCAGTTCCCTTGGAACGTCAAGAAGGACATCGGCCATTCATCCCTGGCCACCGCCGGCTGCCACGCCCTCGACGCCCTGCTCTTCTTCATGGGCGGCGAGGTCGAGGAAGTAACGGCCTACCAGACCAAGTCCAAGTCCAAGATCTTCGCCCCCTACGAGTACGACACCACCACGATCACCATGCTGCGCTTCGCCGATGGTCGTCTAGGCAAGTGCGCCTCCGTCGTCGATTGTCTCCAGCCGTACTATTTCCACGTGCACCTAGTCGGCTCGGAAGGATCGATCCTCGACAACAAGCTCTACAGCCATCAGCTCGATGGGATGACCAAGGACCGCTGGTCCACCCTAGAAACCTCCCTGATCGATTCCGGCGATGTAACGGACCATCCCTACCAGCCCCAGTTCCAAGCCTTCATCGACGCCACCCACAACGCCAAGCCCATGCCCTGGACCGACCTAACCACGGCCCTGGCCACCCACCGCGTCATGTTCGCCGCCGACCGTTCGGCCGAGTCCGGCCGCCCCGTCCGCCTAGCCGACCTCTAGGCCCCCAGCCCCATCCTGGGCCCACCGATAGGTTTTCCAAAAAAACCCCTCCCACCGTTTGACACCCCCGCCCCACCTCTCTACTTTCCTCCCCGTCGCGCGCGCCTGATGCGCGACACCGAGTGGTCCCGTCGTCTAGTCAGGCCTAGGACACCAGGTTTTCATCCTGGCGACTGGGGTTCAAATCCCCACGGGATCACCATTCATCTCCCTGCTGGAGCGTTGCTCGCAGGGGATCG
>JBLIOL010000080.1:0-17512 GCA_047639615.1 Planctomycetota bacterium
CGAACAGGCCGTTAAAGAACAGCGGCCTAGGGATCGGTTTCCTCAGATCGTCCGGCAGGGCGACAGGACCGTCTCCAAGTGGTGACTAATGGGCGGTTCTGGCAACGCAGCCAGGCAATTTGTGGGGCCCGAGCGATAGGTCGCTGTTCTTCAACGGTCTGCTGGCCCATACTGCCGGCGCAGCGACCTACCTATGGCACCCGAGACTTGGATCCCCATGATGCTTCAGCGCGTCATCCTTCGCGACAAGAGCGACAGGCAGTGGATCTATCTCAAGGAACAGGAGGGCGAGCGCGGCTTTCCGATCCTGATCGGCACGCCCGAAGCCCTCGAGATTCACCGGGTCGCCACCGCCTCGGCCACCGAGCGCCCGCTGACCCACGCCCTCACCCACGGCGTCATCGAAGCCATGGGCGGCGAGCTGGAGCGCGTCGACATCGTCGACCTACGCAACAACACCTTCTACGCCCAACTCGTGCTGCGTAATCCCGCCGGCGATATGGCCATGGTCGATGCCCGCCCCAGCGATGCGCTGGCCCTGGGCCTGCGCGCGGGCTGTCCGATTCGGGTGGCAGAGTCTGTGCTCGAGCAGGTACGCACGGACAAGCAGACAGGCGATCCTCTCCCAGACAGCCCGCCCGAGAGCCTGACCAGCGAAATGCCCGAAATGCCCGAAGAGCCCGAAGAGCCGAACGAGCCTCAAACGCCGCCGGACCCGGGCCCCCCGACCGAGTAGTCGGTGAGTCGCACAAAGGTGCGCTCGGGCGGAGGGGCTAGGTCGGAACCAACGGCGCCCAACGGCGCCCAACGGCAGGCCGACGGCAGGCCGACGACAGGCCCAACGGCAGGCCGGAGGCTGGCGATGGAAGGGTCGGGGTTGCTGTGGAGTGGCAGGGCGGTCCATTGGTGCTGAGGCCCGGACGCTGCGGAGCCGGCCTCTGGCCCGGGGGCTCAGCAAGGTAGGGTGAAGGCGAACCGGCACATGTAGCGCAGTTCGCCACTCGCTCAGGCGGAGAAGGTTTGCTGCCGAATCGAGATCCACACTCGGACCAATTCAAACGGAGTGGCCGGTCGTCATGCTTTGCTGGCTCTCTGCCCAGCCCAGAGCTGCCCTGCGCCCCCCCGCCAGAGGCCGGCTCCGGCGCGTCCGAGCATCAGCTCCAGCGGACAACCCACACTCTCCGCTCCCCTCCTCCCCCCATCGCCAGCCCCCCGGCTTGCGGCCGGGCGCCGTCGGCTCCTAGTGCCTCTCGCTACCAATGAGAATCCCGCTCACCTGTTCCGTGAAACAGATGAGCGGGATGCAGGAGGCCGGGCCCAGCGCTCAAGCCATGCCGAGCTTGATCAGCAGGAAGAGCGAGGCGGCGAGCACGGCAATGCCCACTGCGAGGGTCGTGACTAGGGAGAGAATTCCGTGGTGTTCTTGAATCATGGCAAACCTCCTCGGGCTTGGGTTGCAGGACCTCTACGGGCTTCAATACTCCCGTAGGGCCTGCCCATTCAATCGAACTACTCGCCCTTGGAGTCCCCTTTTGGGAGGTCGGATTTGCGCTTGGCGGTGAAGAGCATGTTCTCGCCGATTTTGCCGGAGAGGGTGCCGTCATCGCGCAGCTCGACGCCGAAGGACATGGCCCCGTAGGACTCGGACTCGTAGACGAAACTAGCCTTCTTGCTCTCGGCGTCCCACTTGCCTTTCGTGATCGCACCGGAGCCGCCGGAGGAGCTGTAGGAGCCGCTCATAGTGCCGCCCTCGCCAGCGGCCATGGTCAGCTTGAAGGTCCAGCCTTGCTCGGTGAAGGTGCCGTCCCAAACGCCGTTGATGGGCGCAGCGACAACCTTGAAGCTCGCGTCGATGGCCGGGCCATCGGCAACGGCCGGCGCCTCAGCTTCGACCGGCTCTTCGGGGCGCACGTAACGCGGTAAAAGCGTGTCCGCCATGGCCAGGTTGTAGGCGGTCACGGCCGAGCAGGCCGACGACTGCACCAGGTACTCCTCCACCGCGTAACGCGGGGTATCGTTCTGGGTGTGCCACACGAAGCGGTAGTTCTTGCCCTCGGAGCCGCCCTTGCCCTTCTCGATCCAGAAGAAGCCGG
This sequence comes from Planctomycetota bacterium, assembly GCA_047639615.1. Taxonomy (GTDB): domain Bacteria; phylum Planctomycetota; class UBA1135; order UBA1135; genus CAYWNK01. The sequence goes on from JBLIOL010000080.1 coordinate 2,094, forward strand.
GTACGCCGGCGCGGTTGAAGGAAGCGTGGTCGGAGCTGCCGCCACGCGGCATGGCGTCCTGCACGTTGTGATCGATGGGCAGGTCGGGGAAGGCGGCGCGCACCGGATCGACGGCAGCATCGAGCATCGGCAGCATCTCGGCCACGCAGGCCAGTCCACCCTGGTAGTTGGTGCCGCCATCATCGACGAAGCAGACCGAGATTTTGGAGAGCTCTTCTTCGCTCAGGCTCGCAACGTAACCCTTGGAACCGAGGAGGCCTTGCTCCTCGCCGGTCCACAGGCAGAAACGAATGGTACGACGCGGTTTGACGTCGGCGGCCATCAGCAGGCGCGCGGCCTCGATCATGACCGAGGAGCCAGTGCCGTTGTCTTGGGTGCCCATGGAGCCCGGACCGTTCCAGGAATCCAAGTGTGCGGAGAGGATCACAACCTCGTCCGGGAACTCAGTGCCGCGGATCTCGGCGATGGTGTTGAAGACCGGGATTGGGCCCGGGTTGAAGAAGTGGGCCAGGTCGGCTTCAACGGTCACGTCTTCGTTGTCGGAGAGCCGGCTGTTGATGGCGTCGTAGTCGCTACGGCGGATGCTGATGTTCACATCCGTGGGCAGGGTCTCCATGCTGAGGTCACGCCAGCCGCGCAGGCCGCCGGTGGTGACTTGATCGTTGCGGCTGGCGGTGATGCGACCGGCCAGGTCGTATTCGGCAACCGCAGCGGCGATCTGCTCGCGCAGCTCGCGGGCGGCCTTGGCGGCGTCGTCCTCATCGCGCGAGCGGCGGAAGCGGCGGCTCTTGGAGAGCAGCCAAGCCCCGTCCAGCTTGTCGCGCACAGAGTCAAGCTCTTCGAAGGTCTCGGGCATCTTGACCACGAGGCCGCTCAGCGGGCCGTCGGTGCCGGCGGCCCAAGCCTGGGTGGTGAACTCGAACTCGCGCTCGAGCGGCGCGGTCATGCGCAGGCTCGAGGGGCCGCGGTCGAAGCCCACGGGGATTTCGCCCCAATTGTGGAGGTGCGCATCGGTCAGGCCGTACTCCTGGAACTTGCCGCGAGCCCAGGTGTTGGCGCGGTAGACGCCGGAGGATCCGGTCAGGCGCGGGCCGATCTCTTCCGAAATATAGAGCAGGGTGTCCCAGACCTGTGAGCGTTGCTTGGCCTCTTCGAGGATGCGGTCGACGACTTCCGGATCCCCCTGGGACAGGGCGGAATTCGAGAGGCTGGCGGCGCCGAGGCCGAGGGCCAGGGCGAAGGAGAGATTGCGCTTCATGACTGGGGTGCTGGGAATGAGTCGGGGAAGGATGGCCTAGCTTAACGGCAGCGGCCGAGACTGGCCCTGGGCTACAGGACCCGTACGGCGCCGGTCGACCAAGAAAGCTGCTCGTCCAGACCCGCCAGAGGGCCTGGGCGGCAGCTTTCTGGGGTTCGGCTGTGGCCTATCCCCTTGCAGACTGCGAGCCTAGCGTTGCCGGCCAAGCCGCCCTCCCCACCTGATGACCCCCCAAGCCCCTCTCCGCCGCGGGCGCGCCTGGCTCGGCCTGGTGCTGCTCGTGCTGCTGCCCCTGGGCCTGCGGCTGGGCGCCGCCAACCACGGCTTCCCCGCCAACCACGTGCCCGACACGCACATGGTGCGCAACGCCCTGGGCATGGCGAAGGACAAGCACCCGGTGCCCCAGGTAGGCCAGTACTCGACCTACCCGAACCTGTTGCCCTATGCGCTGCTGCCGGTCTTCGGCGCGCAGTACGCCTTGGGTCGCGCGCGCGGCGCGTGGTCCAATTCCGAGGAGTTCGCCCAGGTGGTCGCCCGCGAGCCCTGGCGCGTGCACCTGCCGGCGCGCTGGTTGGTGGCCCTGCTCGGATCGCTCGCCGCCTGGTTCACCTACCGCGGCCTGCGCACCGCCGGTCTGGAATCCGGCGCCTGGTTTGGCGCCTACTTGGTGGGCACCTGCTTGCTGCACCTACACCTCTCCACCCACGAGCGACCCTGGGCGCCTCTGGCCAGCTTCACCGCCCTCGCGGCCTGGCCAGCCGCCGCCTACGTGCGTGATGGGCACGCGCGGCAGCTACTGCTCTCGGGGCTCGCGGCCGCCCTGGCCTACTCCTCGCACCAGGCTGGATTGATCGCTCTCGGCATGACGGGACTAGCTTGGTTCTGGGGCCCGATCGGCTGGAGTGGCGCTGAGCTCAAACGCCGTCTAGGCCTAGGCTTCGGGACAGTAGCAGCCTTCTTCGCCCTGGCCCTGATCGTCGGTCACCCCTATCTCTTGCTGCACGGATCGACCGCTGGGGAGAGCGTCATCGGCGCGGACTTCCTGGCCGATCACTGGCACGTGACCATCGGCGGCATGCCGATCATTCTCGAGCCCAACCTCGCCACCCTGGGCAAGCTACTGCCGGCCATCCTGGGCTACGACCCGGTCCTGGTGCTGCTCGGTCTCGCCGGACTCGTGCCCGCCCTGCGCGCGCGCCAGACCAGGCCAGCCGCGGCCTTCGCCGCCCTGGCCGGAGCATTCTTCCTGTTGGGCCAGAGCGACCACGTGCGCTACCTCTTGCCGGCCACCGTGCTGCTGGCTTGGCCCGCCGCCTTGGCCGCCCAATCCATCTGGGAGCGCCCCGCCGGCAAGCCGATCCTATTGGTCGTGCTCGCCTTGCCCCTGGTGCAAGCCACGCGCCTGGTCTGGGTCCTGCGCCAGGACGACACGCGCGTGGCCATCCGCGAGGAGCTCGAGCGCTTCCTGCCCGGCGCGCGCCTGGCGGTGGATGTGTCCGGCCCCGACCTGCCCCTCAACCGCGCCTCCCTCGAACGGCTGAGCGAATTCCGCGAGCTAGGCACCCGCGAGCGCATGCGCTTGATGCTCTACGAGGCGGACATGGATCCGGGGGGCGACACCCTCGGCCAGGCCTGGGACGCCATCTACCTCTCGGACCTGTTCGAGTTCGAATACCGCTACGGCGCCTCCTGGCCCCGGCCGGAAGTGCTCGAGCGCCATGGAGCGAATCCTCGTGAGGTGTTGGCCGACCTGGGCGTGACCCACCTGCTGCTGGTGGACAAGACCCCGGACGACGGACAGCCGCCGCTCCTGATCCTGGACGAGCCTGCGGACCAGACCCCCGATCTAGACCAAGCCCAACACGCGGGCGGCGTGCGCCCGAAGATGCCGGCCGTGCCTGTCCCCCCGCGCGCCCTACTGACCCAGCTGCCCACCGCCACCGGCGGCAGCAGCCTGCGCGCCCAGCTGCCCACGGAGATGGACTTCGCCCTGTTCGACATTTGGCGCGTGAATCGTCCCGGTCCGAGCCTCCGCCTGTATCGCTTCGTGCCGTAAGCCGGCCTCGTTGCTACCCTCGCGCGCCCCATGCCTCTCAAGGGTCCCAAAAGGGTCGGTGCTGTCGTCTATCGCGGCAGCTTCGGCCAACGGCTAAACGCCTGGCGCAAGCGCACCCCCTTCAACCCGTATTGGTTGGACTGGAAGCAGCTGCGCCAATCTGTGGAGTCCCTGCGCGAGCATGCCCACGGCACCCTGTTGGATGTGGGCGTCTCGGAAGGACCTTACCGGGAGTACTACGCCCCGGCGGTCGAGCGCTACATCGGGCTCGAGTACCCGCCCTCGATTCTCGACAAGCAACCGGACCTGTGGAATATCCTCGATCGTGCCAAGCAGTCCGTGGATGTATTCGGGGACGGCAACCAACTGGCCTTCAAGGACGGCGTCTTTGACACCGTGCTCTCCACGGAGGTGCTCGAACACCTGCCCACTCCCGCCACCTGCATCGCAGAGATGGCGCGCGTGCTGAAGCCCGGTGGCAAGCTGCTGCTGACCGTGCCCTTCAGCCAGCCCCTGCACGAACTGCCCAACGACTTCTGGCGCTTCACCCCCAGCGCCTTGGCACTGCTTGCGCGCGACGCGGGCCTCGAACCCCTCAGCGTCGAACCGCGCGGCAATTTCGCCACAGCCCTGGGCGCCATGAGCTCCCAGTGGCTTTTGCGTAGCATCGGCGCCAATCGCCGTCAGTCCGACGGTAGCGTGATCCTCTCGCGTTGGCGCAGCACGCTGCTCTTGCCCCTACTGGCGATGATCCAGCTGCTCTTCCACTTGGCGTCGAAGATCACCAACGACACCACGGTGGTCCAGGGCTACGCCTTGATCGCGCGCAAGCCCGCGCAGGACTGAGGTTCGCCGGAATGCTGCCGGCCAGTTCGCAGACGCGACGCCAGTACTCCTCATGCTCGATCCCTAATAGGGCCGAGGCGATGACTCCCGCCTCCGCGCCTATGGCATATCCCTACGCGAAGCCCATGACTTCGTACACGGCATGCTCAACCAAGCTGCCTGATCACGGCAAAGCGCGGATGTACTCCAACCCACCCAAGATCAGCTCGAGGCCGAACTCGAAGTCCTGCAGCCCGTAGTGCTCCCCATCGGCGACCTGCTGGGTCAGAGCACGCAGGTAGGGATAGATTTCACCGTCCAACATGGGCAGGTACGCTTGGGCCACGTCGGCGTATTCGGAAGCCTCGATCGGGAAGTTCAGCTCCAGCATGGTGAAGCCGTAGATGTGGCTATCGATGGCATTCCAAGCCCGATCCGCTTGCTGGTACGAGAAGCCTGCCTCGCGCAAGCACCCAATTGTCGCGTCCACATAACGCAGCATGCCCGGCCCGATGTTCACCCGGGACACGATCAGGTGAGACACCCAAGTGTGTTCCAGCAGCACCCTGTGAGCGGACCGGGCCCTGACACGCATGGCGTCCATCCAGTCGTCCTCGGTTCCGGGCAACTCAATCTTCGCCACCACGATGTCCGTCATGCCATCGAGCACATCGTCCTTGTTCTTGACGTGGTTGTAGAGCGACATGGCCTCCACCCCCAGCCCGTGCGCGAGCTTGCGCATGGACAGCGCGTCGATTCCGCCACTGTCCGCCAGCTCGATTGCCGCCCGCAAGACCCGCTCGCGCGTCAGGGGCAGCCGCTCCTCCTTCGACTCATCCCTAGCGACCATCCTGCTCCTCCACGCTAATGACGAGCTTGCCGCGAGCCTGTCCATCCAGCAGATAGCGCATGGCCTGCGGCACCTGTTCCAGGGGAAACTCACGATCGATCACCGGCTTGACCTCACCCGCCTCGATCAACTCCGTCAGCTCGCGTAGGGACTGCGCACTCTCATCCGCGATGAAACAGCGCAGGCTCTGAGAGACGAAGGGCGAAAGAGCCAAAGCCCGCAACTGACGGTCGGTGCCGCCGAGCCAACGGTCCCCCCCCTCTCCCCCAGTAATCACCAGGGTCCCACGTCTCGTGAGCGCCCTACGCAAGTGACCGAGGCTGTGGTTGCCCGCTACGTCCAGGATCACGTCATAGGACTCGCCCCTAGTCCAGAAATCCTCGGTCCGGTAGTCGATTACGTGCTCGGCGCCCAGAGCGCGAACCAGCTCCGCCTTAGCAGCGCTGCACACGGCGGTCACCTCGGCTCCCATGGCCCGCGCGATCTGCACCGCGAAGCTCCCCACGCCTCCAGAAGCTCCGAGGATCAAGACCTTCTGCCCCGGCTGAAGATTGCCCTTGTCCCGCAATCCCTGCAGGGCCGTGGTACCCGAAACCGGTACGGCAGCCGCCTGCTCCAGACTCAGGTTGCTCGGACGCGGAGCAAGCTTCTCCACCGGAACGCTGGCGAACTCTGCGAAGGAGCCACTGCAGATCCCGTAGACCTCGTCACCCAACGCGAATTGGTCGACCTCCGACCCGAGCCCCACCACTCTGCCGGCCACGTCCAGCCCACAGACCGGGTCCTTGGGCGCGCGCAGCCCAAAGCCAAGGCGCACCAGGTAGGGCAAGCCCGCCATCAGGTGCCAGACGCCCCGATCAAGTCCCGCCGCCCGCACGCGCACGAGCACCTCCCGAGGACCGACCTCTGGCAGGGGAATGCTCCGCAGCTGGAGCACGTCCTCCGAGCCATAACGGTCCTGGACGATGGCCCGCATGCTGGCCGGAAGTGCGTCGGGCGAGCCCGATGCTGATTGGTTCGCCCGCTCGGGGCTGAGGCTGGTGCTTTTCATAGGTTGACTCTCACTTACGACGTAAGCTTACACCGTAAGTGAGAATGCCACAACCCACCAAACAACCAAACTAGCGGTGCTGATCCAGCAGGATCGTATTGCCATCCGGATCAGCCAGCACGACGCTGGCAGGGCCGCTCTCGGGGTGCCCAGCCGGGATCGACACCACCGGTGTGATCCCCAGCTCGACCAGCTTCTTCTCCAAGTCGCGGATGTCCGTGAACTCCTTCGGGTGCTCCCCCACCGACGCCCAGCCGGGATTGAAGGTCAGAATGTTGTCTTCGAACATGCCCTGGAAGAGCCCGACCACCGTGGTGCCATTGCGCAGGATCAGCCAGTTTTGCTCCGGGACGCCGCCGGCCTGCTCGAAGCCCAGCTTCTCGTAGAATGCGCGCGAGGCAGCCAAGTCCTTGACCGCCAGACTGACGGAAAATCCACCTAGGTTCATACTGGATGCGGGTGCGGATGCGGGTGCGGGTTTAGCTTCGTCCTGGGAGGACTTGTCCTGGGGCGTGTTCCAGGCGACGGAGGCCAGCAGGCTGGCTAGAAGAATGCGTTTCATGATTAGTACGGAATACCCCGGGGTCAGATCCCCCGCTTGACAGATCTTGCGAAACGAACCGAGTCCCCCCACACAGGCCTCCCGCGCCTACCTAGAGCGCGTAAACCGCGTGGTCGATTACGTACTGCAGCACCTGGACCGGCCGCTCCCCTTGGGCGAGCTGGCGCGTATGGCGGACTTCTCGCCCTTCCACTTCCACCGCATCTTCCAGTCGTTGATGCAGGAAACCCTGGCCCAGTTCGTGAAGCGCGTGCGCTTGGAACGGGCCCTCAAGCTCCTGGTCCACGGGCCCAAACAATCCCTGACCGAGATCGCTCTCGAGTGCGGCTTCTCGTCCTCCTCCGACTTCTCGCGCAGCTTCAAACAACGCTACGGTTCCCCGCCTAGCTCCTTCGACCTGGACGCCTTTCGCGACCAGCGCCGCGGCGAATTGGACGAGGCCATGGGCCCCGAGTCCCGTCACCGCCTGCGCCATTTACCTGCGGGCGAGAACCCCGATGGCTTCGAAGTCACCCTGCGCAAACTGCCCGCGCGCAGGGTCGCCTACCTACGCGTGCTCGACCCCTTCAAGCCCGACGTGGTTCCTGAAGCCGCAGCTAAGTTGGTCCAGTGGGCAGAGTCCCGCGACCTTGCCGATGGCCAGTGGCTCGGCTACATGTGGGACGACCCAGAGATCGTCGCCCTCCCGGACTGTCGCTACGACGTAGGCCTAGAGATCGGCGACACGCTCACCGAAGGAGAGATCGGCAGCTTCCAGTTCCCTTCCATGCTGGTAGCCGAGATCGAATTGCGCGGGAGCATTGAATTAGAGATGCGCGCCCTCGATTGGATCTGGAAAACCTGGCTGCCAAACAGCGGCTACCAACCGACGGAGCAGCCCTCCTTCGAAGCCTGGCTGGGGCGCCCCTTCGCCCATGGCTTCGAGCACTTCGAACTCAAGCTGCAGCTACCCGTGCGACGCAGCTAGTCCCGCCGCAAAGGGGCCAGCTGGCTGTGACCTAGTGTTCTTGACGAACTAGCGGAGCCATGAATCGTACTTGCGTAGTCGCCTTGAGCTCCTTGCTGACGTGCACCCTGGGTTTGGCGCAGGAGTCGCTCTGGCAGGAACCAGCCATCGTCCCCTGCTGCTTCTCGCCCCTCGGAGTCATCGTCGTGCCCCATGCCGACATCGACCAAGATGGCATCCCCGAAGTCGCGGTGGGCAGCTGGATAGCCAGCACGGTCCGCATCCACTCCGGCATGGACGGTTCCTTACTGCGCAACCTGGTCGTCGATCAGATCCCCAGGGTCCACACCCTCGTGGCCGCTGGAGACCTAAACGCGGATGGTAGCGATGACTTGATCGTAGCCATCCAAGGCGGTTATCGGGCCTTCTCGGGAGCCACCGGCAGCGTGCTCTACGACATGCTGCGCCCGCTCAACTCATTCGAGACCGACGACCACGCGGCTCCCGCTGGGGACATGAATGCTGATGGCTACGACGATGTGTTGATCGGCTGGTTTAGCAGCCAGTGGTTCGGAAACAACCTGACCTCCGGAGGAGCTGGTCTCGTGGAGCTCCGTTCCGGGCGAGACGGCAGCATTCTTCGTACCTACGACGTTCAAGCCCTGGGCCCCGGGTTCGGTGGCTGCCTTGTGGGCCTGCCCGATGTGGACGGGGACGGCTGGGGCGAAGTGGCCGTGGGCCGCATGGTGCGCTGGCCCGCACCGACCCAGGGCGAGAACCTGCGCGTCTTCTCCGGAGGCACCGGCGCTCTACTTTGGGTCGACCAGGACATCTTTGCAGCCACCGCCTATCAGTCCGCCTGCACGGTGGAAGACCTGGACGGTGACGGCTTCGACGACCTATTCGTTGCTCCGGCTGCAACACAGCAGGCTATCCGTGTGCTCTCCAGTGCCACGGGCTTGCCGATTGTAATCGGGAGCACTCCCAGGATGACCATTGGCGACTCCCACAGCCTGCTGGGCACGTACCTGCGGCCCGGGCGCGATGTGGACGGCGACGGCGTGCGCGACATTTGGTTGGCCGGCCCGGTGGGATTTGACGGCGGCGGCATCGGCAGCTTCCGCGGCCAAGACCTAGGCGAGATCATGCTCGTCTCAGGCGCCACCTGCCTGCCGATCCTGCAACTGCCCGGCACCCGCCCGGGTGACCAGACCGGTTGCGGCATTGTTGTACTCGGCGATCGCGACAGTGATGGGTTCGATGAGATCGTCAGCGCCGCCCGCGGGCCGAGCATCATCGAGGCCATAGAGTCCGGTGGAACCCTCTCGCAGCCCACCAAGGTCTGCAGCGGATACGAGGGTCACCTCAACTGGGTCGGTTCCACCGGAGTCGCCGCCAGCGACGGCAGCTTGCAACTCTCGGGATCCATCCAGGGTACGTTCTGGATTGCCTTCACGGCACGCGAGACCGCGTACCAGACCTCCTTCCTGCCTGGTTACCAAGGCCTCGAGCCCTTCGTGCTCTGCGTCGGCGGGCCTATCACTCGACTGAACGCAGGCCCCATCGCTGCTGGCTCCGGCAACATTCCCGTGCCCGCCTCACAGCAGTCGAGTCAGTTCCTACCAGGCACTAGCTGGACCTTCCAAGGCTGGGTGCGCTACCACGTGAATGCCTCAACGCCCTATGGCTCATCGCCTGCGCTGCGCCTCACCTGGACGCCCTGAACGCGCCATTCTAAGCAGCCAGCTCGTGCCCATGCAGGCACGAGCCGGCTGCATCCGCTGGTGTCTGTGGCAGCCGCGATGATTTGCTGCTCTAGCACCTTCGATGAAGTCGGCCCGCATTCCCGCAGACACACTGCTCTGCGCACTCGCCTGGAGTCCCTGAACTCACCAGTCCCGGGGCCGTATCGCCTCCGGTCTTGTGCCGCGCAGTTTCTCCTGACGTGGGTGTGGTCCGAAGGCGCGCGCGCACAAGGGTCCCTTGTTCGCGGATTTCAGTCGCGTATCAACAACTGCCCATTGCCGCCATTCCCTGAAAGGCCACTCCGGGAACGCAGTGCGGCCTCCAGAACCGAATCCAGCCAGTGAGTGCGCCAACCGACCCTGGAGCACCCCGTAGGCCGCCCCATGCTCACCAACCAACTGCGCGCGCTGCTCCTGGCCACCCTAATGGCCTCCTGCGTAGCGACCACCACCCTCCCCCTGGCCCACAGCAGCCCGCTTGATTGGACCCACGGGGAATGGACGGGCGTCCGTCGCGAAAAAGACAGCGGCGAGACCCATCCCATGCGCGTGCGCGTGACTCCAATCCTCGGAGGGGCCGGTCAACTTCGTGAGATGTGGGTCGAAGGGGACAATGGCACCTACCGGGGCATGTCGATCCAGCTCAACGAGACCGAGACCGACCAATGGACGCGCACTGACTTCCCTCCAAAGCGAATCAGCCAGCCCGCTTCACCCAGCAGCATGCCTGCGCGCACGCTGACGTGGGGACTGTGCTCCCCCAGCTGAGGATTGAGCCAAGCTCCCCCGTGCACAAGCCCACGCAGGAGCTCCGCCTCGCGTTCAATGAACTCGAGTTCGTACCAGAGGGTCGAGTACTCCGCCGACCACAGCGCCTCCCCATCGAAGCGTGTTCTGCGGGTGAGCTCACCCTCGAAGGCTAGGGCGAAGCGCCTATCCTGTGCGTAGTCAGCGGAAAGGGTTCCAGTCACACCCTGAAAAGTCCCAGTCCCGGCAAGTCGAAGCTCGGACTGCGAGCTCCAGCGTTCCGCGCCCGCCGCCTCACGCGCGGCAGCTAGCAGCTGCGTGGGGCCGGGCTCGGGCTCCTGAAGTCCGAAGCAGAGCGGGGTAAGGGCGAGTAGCAGCGTAGATAGAGTCATAGGTTCCTCACGGTTGAGTGAGGAACCTACGTAAGGCCTTCGAAGATCCTTCGAAGGCCAGGCTCAGGAGTTGTACAAGCTGCCTGAACCCGCCTCTCTGCGGCGCAGCCCCTACTGGTAGGTGATGCTGATGCCGTTCGTGAAGTTCGAAGTGGCCCCGGGGTTTACATCCCGGTGCCAGCACTGGAAGTTCCAGGTCTCGCCGGCCATGACCACGTGCCCGAAGGCGGGCGGCTCGGGCACATCGGTGAGGTCCACGCTGATCCCGAATTGGCCGCCCGTCACCGGCCCCACTTGCGCCGTGAAGCGCGCGATGGAACCCAGCACGCACAGGTTGCCCTGACTACCGCCGGGACCGACCACGAGGCCTTGAGTCTGGCTGCCGATGAAGTAGGCGAACTGACCCGTGGGCAGGTTCGACGCCAGCAACTGCAGGTTGTTGTCGCTAGCCACGTTGCTTCCGCTGGCGCTGATGGTGCCGGCGAAACCCGTGGAGTTGGCCGGGCTCGAGCAATACACGCTGCCCAGGTCCCCGCAGGAATCCAAGCGGCCGTCACCATCCGCATCCGTACCAGATCCAGAGACGATCTCGCACAGGTCGAGCACGCCGTTCTGGTTGCAATCCATGTTGCCACCGAAGAGGTACGAAGCACCGGAATTGGAGAAGGCCTGGGTCTCGAAGAAGCGCGCGCCCACGTGAACCAGAGGCTCGGATACGGACACCGCAGTTCCGAACTCATCGTCCAAGAAGGCGTTCGACTGAGTCAGGATGGCGTCCTCCGTTCCGGTGGCCCAGCCGCTGGCGGGGCGCTGAAAGACGTAGCTAGCACCGAAGCCAGAACCATCGAAGAGGTTGGCCGGCGCGCCCACCACGATCGTGTTGCCATCCATGTCCACAGCCCAGCCGAAGTGATCCCCGGCAGCTGCGTTGGAAGCTGTGAGCTTGGCGCTCTCGTGCATGCTGACCCAGCCGCCCATGGGCTCCAGGAACACGAAGGCGGCGCCGGCCTTGTTGGCCGCACCATCGTCGCCCCATGCGCCGACGACCACAACGCCATCGGCGGTGGCGACGGACAGGCCAAAGCGATCGAAGTCCACGGGAGCAGCCACGGTCAACTTGGCGGTCTCCGTCATGTCGGCCCAGCCGCTTTGGGGCTGCTCGAAGAGATAAGCACTACCAGCCTGCAGCACCACGTCACTGTCGCGGTCGGCGCCGACCACGATCTGGTCCGCGTGGATAGCGACGGAGATACCGAACTGGTCCTCGAGGTTGGTATCGCTAGCGGTGAGCTTGCCGGTCTCGGTCATGTTCACCCAGCCGCCAATGGGGCGCTCGAACACGAAGGCCGTGCCGGAGTTCGTGCCGCCGTCGTCGTCCAGGTACGCGCCCACGACGATGGTGTCTTGGTCGATATCCGTGGCGTAGCCGAAGTTGTCGTAGCTCTGACCGTCGGAGGCGCTGAGAGTGGCCGTCTCGTTCATGTCGACCCAGCCGTTGGCCGGCTTCTCGAAGACATAGGCGAGGCCGGGAGCGATCGCTCCGCCGGGCTGGTAGGCGCCGACCACAAGCACGTCGCCGGAGAGGCTCACGCTCGTTCCGAACTTGTCGCCCGCGGAGCCGGCGGCTGCGGTGAGCTGGCCCAAGAGGCGCCAATCCATGCCGTCCCACTCAAAGAGGTAGACCATGCCCGTACCGAAGTCCTCCTCCGGCGCCCCCACCGCGGCGAGGTAGCCGTCGATGGCGACGCTGCGGCCGAACTGATCGCCGGCAAAGGCGTCGTAGGCATCCAAGGGCGCCAATTCGGTGGACGGGCACTGCGCGCTGGCACTGGAGGAGGTGGATAGAACGGCGAGCAAGCCGAGCGAGATGCAGGTGCTGTTACGAAGTGTGAAGGTCATGCGTTGGTGACGGCGCTATTGAGAGAGCGCGCCATGAGGGGGCTGATACGGACGATGGTCGCTGGGCCCAGGGCCCATTCCGATGCCCCATTAGGCCCATGAGCGGTTCCACATGTCAGACATTGCGTAATATATTACATATAAACACAATCGAATCATGCTAGCTTCGGGCCCTAGAGAGCGCCCTCCACCGCCGTAAACCCAACGCGTGCCCAAGTTAACGTCACCCCAATCCGCCCACGGCGGATCCAGCCCCCCGATCCTCGAGCAAGCCCGCGCCGTGGGCCTGGACCTCAACCGGCGGCTGCAGGCAGTCCTTCGCGACCTGCCCAATCGGCCCAGCCGACCCTCGCTGCTCGCGCGCGAGTTGGACCTCAACCGGGCGACCGCCAGCAAGTTGCTCGGCGCAACCGCCAAGCGCGACCCACTCGCTCTCTTGCACGGCATCCCCGGACCCGAGCCCCTGCGCAGCATGCTGCACACGGCCCTCGCCAAGGGCGTCGACCAAGCGCTAGTCCAATCCGCCCTGCAGGCCGTCGAGCGCTTCGACCACCTGATCCGCAACGTAGCCGGCACGCGCAGCACCCTGGACGCGGCCATCTCCTCCGCCCTACCGAGCCTGCGCGAGAAGTTCGAGCTCTCCAGCAAGTACTCGATCTTCAAGGGCATGAGCCAGCTCAAGGGTGTGCAAGCCGACACCTGGCTGGGTGCTGCGCTGGTCACACCCTCCAGCAAGGATCCCGAGCGTCACGACCTGCTCTGGCTCACGGGCGCCTTCGGCATTCAACGCCTGCGCCCGGAGGTGACCATCTCCTTTAGCTACCGCTACCTCTCCGGCGAAGAGCCCACTCCCGAGAACACCGTGCTCTCCGCAGACAGCTTCTCGTCCATCCCCATGAACCAGTTCTGCGAGAATCAGCCCGCGAAGGTCCTCACCCATCGCGCCGGGGAGCACATCCACTACACCCTGCCCGCCGACAGGCTCGGTCGCCTTTCCCACCGGGACATGCTGGTGGTCGATGATCACGAAGCCGCCATGTCCCGTAACGCGCGCCCCGAGCCCCGCTGCCAGAGCTCGCTCTTCGTAGAGCCCGCCTTCCCCGTCAACCAGCTGATCTTCGACCTGCTGATGCACAAGGACGCTTTCCCCGGCGCTGATCCCGAGCTGGTCATCTACGACACAGGTACGCGCGGCATCGCCAACGTCAACGACGAGACGCGCGACATCGACCGCATCGCCATGGAGGAAGAAATCGAGTCCCTAGGTAGCGGCCTAAGCTCCTTTCACTGCGAGGAAGTCCCGCGCTACACGGAGATGCTCGCCCACCTCGCCAAGCAAAAGGCCTGGGACCTCGCCGACTACCGCGGCTACCGCGTACGCATCCAATACCCGGTCTACGGCTGGCAGACCTCCATGGCTTTCGAGCCGCCCAAGCGCGATATCTAGAGTAGACGCGCAGCTTGCGGGGTGCAGGCGCAAGTGCCCTTGCTCGATCGCGGAGCATCGTGGAGGATTGGACGCCCAGCCCACCTGCGCTGCAGGATCCCTCCCCCCAAGACCAACGGACTTCGCATTCCATGTGGCACGTACGAACCTCGCTCCGGATCAAGTCCCTGCCTAGCCGCCTGCGGCGCTTGGCCCTCATTGCACTGCTCGGCCTACTCGGGTTCAGCCCCACGGCCGTCGCCCAGGAGGACAACAAGACCCTGCGCGTCTTCATCTTCGCGGGCCAGTCGAACATGGTGGGTTCGGACTCCAAGGTCGCCGACATCCAGCGCTTCCCGCCCTTCCACGGGTTGGAGGAGCCCCAAGACAAGGTGCGCTTCACCTACTGCATCGGTCGTGAGAACAAGCTGCGTTCCGAGGGTTGGGTGCCGCTCGCAGCCGTGAACAACGTGGTCGGCCCCGAGCTCAGCTTTGCGCGCACGGTCTCGCAAAACATCAAGGCCCCCATCGCCATCATCAAGGTCGCAGCGGGCGGCACGCACCTCGGGGGTGACTGGAACCCCGATGAGCCCATCGGCTTCGAGATGTATCCCTTGGCCCTGGAGGTAGTGCGCACAGCACTAGCCGATCTGGACAAGCGCAAGGTCGACTACCGCATCGAAGGCTTCATGTGGCACCAGGGCGAGAACGACATGTTCGACGAAGGCTACCGCGAGGCCTACGGCAAGAACCTGGCCAACCTGCTCGCTAGCTGGCGTCGCGACCTCAAGGTGCCCGAGCTACCGTTCTACATCGGCGAGCTTTGCACCAAGACCATCTGGGGCATGGACCTGCGCCCGCGCATGCACGAGATCAGCGTGGGCCAGAAGCAGGTCACCAGCGCCGATCTGCACGCGGACTACGTGCCCACCTCCCACGTGGGCGTAGAGATCGGCGGCGGCGTGGGCCTGCACTACCACTACGGCACCCTCGGCCAACTGGAGCACGGGGTCAACTACGCCGATGCCTACCTAGAGCGCATCGGTAAGGCGCGACCCGCGCGAGAGTCGCTCAAGAAGTGGCCCTACCGCAAGCGCGAACCCATCAAGCTCTTCGTGCTCGCGGGCCACCGCAACATGGAGGGCGAACGCGCCTTCGTCCAGGAGCTAAAGAGCCTGGGCCGCAGCGCATCCTTGCTAAAGGACAACACGAGCGTCGCCTACCGCTACAGCATCGGCGGCGGCTACCTCGCCTCGGCTGACTGGGAAGCCCTCGGCCCCGCCGGCTACTACGACACCTTCGGACCGGAGCTCAGTTTCGCCGCCAAACTGCAGCGCAAGCACGAGGGCGCCATAGCCCTGGCCAAGTTCACCCACAGCGGCTCGCAGGTCATCGACTGGACACCCGAGGGCAGCGTCGCCGTCACTCGCAACCTCTACCCGAGCTTCATCGAGTTTGTGCAAAGCTCCATCGCCCAGCTCGAGGAGCGTGGCCACAAGGTCGAGCTCGCCGGCATCTTCTACCACCTAGGCGAGAACGACATGTCCTGGGGGCAGTTCCGCCAAAAGGCCGCCGAACGCCTGCAGACTCTGGTAAACCAGAGCCGCACGGATCTGGGGCTCCCGGAGCTACGCTGGTTCGTCAGTCAACAACCGCCGACAG
>JBLIOL010000081.1:0-17497 GCA_047639615.1 Planctomycetota bacterium
CCACGTAGAGCATGCGCTTGTTCGTCATCAAGCACAGTGGTTTCAAGGACGCTAGCTCAACCTCTGTCCACTGGACGGTGCGCAGCTGGGTACCGGATTCGAGCAGATCCTTGGCGCGCGTGAAGAGATCACGGTCAGCGATGGAGTCCTTGTCACCGCTGCGCGCCTTCTTGGAGACGCGGTCGATAGCGCGCTCCAGAGTATCGAGGTCGGCGAGCCCCAACTCCACATCGATGATGTCCATGTCGGAGGTGGGGTCCACGGGATCCTCACGCACCACGTTGGCATTCTCGAAGCAACGCACCACCTGCATGATCGCGTCGGTCTCGCGGATGTTGGCCAGGAACTTGTTGCCTAAGCCTTCGCCCTTGGAGGCGCCGGCGATCAAGCCCGCGATGTCGACCACCTGCACGATGGCCGGGATCATCTTCTGGGTCTCGATGTGACTGTGCAGGATCGGAAGATTTCCATCGGGAACCTCCGACACGGCCATGTTCGGCTCGATCGTACAGAAAGGAAAGTTGCCCGCTTCCGCGCCAGCGGCGGTCAGGGCGTTGAAAAGGGTGCTCTTGCCGACATTCGGCAGGCCCACGATTCCACAGGAAACGCTCATGATTGTATTGGCTCTAGCTCTTGCTCAGTCCGTAGCTCAGTCAACGGCTTAATTTACGAGGGCGATGCAGTCGATTTCCACCGCAACGTTCTTGGGCAGGCAGCTGACCTGCACGGTGGCGCGAGCGGGGGGTGAATCCCCGGGGAAGTACTCGGCGTAGACCGCATTAACCTTGGCGAAGTCGCCCATGTCCTTGAGGAACACGGTGCAGCGCAGGGCCGAGGCCAGGCTGCTGCCGGCTTCCGCGAGCACGGCCGCGAGGTTGGCGAAGACCTGGTGGGTCTCCGCTTCGACGCCACCGGAAACCACTTCACCCACGGCGGGATCGATAGCGATCTGACCGGAGCAGTAGACCACGCCGGCGGCCACGACCGCCTGGCTGTAAGGACCGAGGGCCGAGGGGGCCTTGTCGGTGTGCACGATTCGACGACTCATGATACTGATTAGCTAGTGGCCAAGGCCTCGACCACGGGAGGGGGAACGAAGGATGTCACGTCCCCACCGAGGGACGCGATCTGACGCACCAGTGTGCTGGACACGTGGGCGTGTTCGGGGGCGGAGAGCAGGAGCAGGGTTTCGATGTCCGGATCGAGCGCGCGGTTGGTGAGCGCCATCTGGCGCTCGTAATCCAAGTCGGCCGCGCTGCGGATACCGCGCACGATGACCCCGGCGCCCAGGCGCCGGGCGCCCTCCACCAAGAGACCGTCGAGCAGCAGCACCTCCACCCCAGCCATCTCCGCAGTGCAGGCGCGTAGTAGCTTGAGGCGCTCCCCTGGATCGAAGCGGTGATGCTTGGAGTGGTGGCTCGCCACGGCCACGATCACCCGCGGAAATAGACGCGTGGCCCGGGCCACCAAATCAAGGTGACCCAGCGTGACGGGGTCGAAGGTCCCCGGGAATAGGGCCGTGCGGACAGCGCTCTCTTGGCTCGTGCTCATGGGCAGCCGGGATCTTACGGCTCTGGAGCGCAACCCGCCCCTCTCCCGACCAGTCCTCTTGGTGTGGATGCTGATGAGCGAGCCGCGGAGCTTTCCGCCGGACCGGGGAATCGCCCCCTAGAGCCCCTTGCGGCCTGCCTGGCGGCGGGGGCCTGGCTAGGGATCTGGGCTTCGAAATGCGCACTCTTTTGGACCCTGGGCGTGCTTCTGGGCCTGGCCCTGCTGGTTCGGGCCCGGGCGCCCAGGGCCTGGTACCTGCCGCTGCTCATTTTAACCCTGCTAGCAACCGGTCGGAGCGCCCGCCCAAGCGACCAAGTAAGCGCACCCGGACGCTGGCTCCCCAGGCGCACCCAGAGCCAACACCTAGAGGGCCGACTTGCCGAATCCCCCACCCGCCTGCGACTCGGCCCAGGTTCAGCCGCCGCGGGCGAGACCATTCAACTCCAGCAGACGCACCCACGCCTAGCCGCCGCCATGCCCGGCGCCGAGGCACGCACGGTGCGGCTCGAGTCCCAGCGCGATGAGGTGCTGCGTCTGCTGCCCACCGCGCGCTTTTGGCCCAGGCCTTGGAGTGAGGGGCTGACCCGCTGGCGGCAAGCTGGCATCCGGCGCCTGCAGCGACTGCGCGACGAGCGCCTGGCGGGACTGCTGCCGGCCCTCGTCTTCGGCGACCGCAGCGAATTGGATCCGGGCCTGAGCGACCTCTTCACGCGCACGGGAACGCGCCACCTGCTGGCCCTGTCGGGCCTGCACGTGGTGCTGGCGGCGGGACTCTTCGCTTGGCCCTTGGGCGCCGCATGTCGCGCGCTTGTGCAAGCGCTCGCCCGCGGTTCAGCCCGCTCGCGCGTAGGTCTTGGACGCTGGACCGAAGCGTTGGTACGCGCCGCCATCGTACTCGCCTTCCTGCCCTTGGGCGGTGGCGGCGCGCCGGTAGCGCGCGCCTCCTTGGCCGCCTGTCTGGTGGCGCTGGCCCCCGTACTCGATCGACGTCCGCTCCCCAGGGGCAGCGGCCGCCGGGTCGACGGTCGCAGCCTGTGGTGTATAGCTCTGATTGTCGAACTCCTGGCGAACCCGGCTGCGCTGGAACAACTCGGCGTGCAACTCTCCTACGCGGCAACCCTGGGCTTACTGTGCGTGCTGGGTCCCGCGCGCCGGCGCTTCTACGCCCGCTGGCCCGAGTTCGGTCAGCTAGGGCGGGTCGGACGCACGGGACTGGCGCGGCCCGCCAGCCTAGGAGCCCTCTACGGGCGACTGCTGCGAGGGTTCCTGGACGCGCTGCTCGCATCCTGCGTGGCCTGCAGCTGCACCCTGCCCTTGGCCTGGATCTACTTCGGTGAGTTCGCACCCACGGGCCTCTTGGCCACGCCCCTGGCCGTGCCC
Source organism: Planctomycetota bacterium (assembly GCA_047639615.1). Classification (GTDB taxonomy): domain Bacteria; phylum Planctomycetota; class UBA1135; order UBA1135; genus CAYWNK01. The sequence continues at coordinate 2,932 of JBLIOL010000081.1, forward strand.
TGCATCGCCTGGCTGCTCGGCGCCGGCGCCGTGCATGCCTGCACGCCCTTGCTCGTTCCGGAAACCTGGCTCCTATTACCCATGGAATGGCTACTACACGGACTCGCCGCCTTCGATAGTTTGCCCGGCACCCCTTGGGTGCTGCCCCTGCGCGCGCCCTGGCAGGTGCTCGCGACCCTCGGCCTGGGTCTCGCTTGGGTACGCGCCAGCGGCCCGGCGCGCGTGCGCCGGCGCCTGCTGCTGGGCGCATGCTGCGGCCTGGTGTTTGCACCGAGCGGCCTAGGTCCTGCGCGCGGACTGGAGCTGGTGGCCTTGGACGTGGGACACGGCAGCGCCATCCTGGCGCGCACGCCCGAGGGCGGTACATGGATCTTCGACAGCGGCTCGCGTGACCGGCTGTCGCTCGCCCGCGATGCGCTCGGCCCGTGGTTGCGGCGTTGGTCACCGGATGCGGTCACCGTCGTGCTCTCCCACGGGGATCGTGATCATCGCGGCGCCCTGGATTGGCTGGTGGAGCGCTGGCCGATCCGCGCCTGGTATGGCGCTATGCCGGTGAGCATTTCCGCACGCTTGCATCCCAGCGTGCCACGCTTGGACCTGGTCTCGGGGCGCGCGCACCTCGCCCGGCTGGGCCCCTTCCGCGCGGACCTCCTGCGCGGCCGCGAGGTACCGGGCAACGAGGGCAGCCGCATGCTTGAATTGCGCTATGGGGACAGCCGTCTGCTACTAACCGGAGACGCAGAGGCCCATGGGCTGCGCGAAACCCAGGAACGGGCCGGCCTGCGTGGCCCCTATGACCTGCTGCTACTCCCCCACCATGGGTCCCTTACGCCTGCCGTGGAGGCCTTCATCGAACACACCAAGCCGCACTTAACCTGGGCCAGTTGCTCTCGGCCGGCGCCCATCTCCGGCACCCTAAACACCCTCCAGATCCCTCTTCAGAGCACCTACGCCCAGGGAGCGCTTCTTTGGCAAAGCCCGTACGAAACCCAAGTACAGTGGGTGGATAGGGTTCTCTGGCCGTCGCCCTACCCAAGAACTGAACATCCATGATGCATGCCACCGCTTGGTTTCTGCTGCTCTCCTTCCCTGCCATTGCCCAGGAGCCCACTCCCCAGCAATTGGCTCCCCAGCAATTGGCGATCCAACAGGACTCCGCTGTTCCTAGCACGAACGCGAAGGATGGCAAAGCCCTCCGCCGCGTCGTGCGCCTGAAGGACGGACGCACCCTGCAGACCATCGCGCGCAAGCGTGCCGGTCACTGGGAGGTGCGCCGTGGCCGCGACTACTCGCCCCTGCCCGAGGGCAGCGTGCGCTCGGTCGCGCTCGAGAGCGACTTGCTCCGCAGCTGGAAGGCTGCCGAGCTTCCCGACGATGCGAGCGCCAAACAACGCACGGCCCATGTGCGCGCTGGCTTGGAAGCCGGTCTGCTCTCCCAGGGATTGAAAGCCCTGGAAGCTCTGCTCGTCGAGCATCCCATATCGAGCGCGCCCGTGGCCCTGGTGGCCGAGCATGCCGGAAGCATCCGGCGCCCGAAACTTCAGGCCGGTGCGGAGCACAGCCAGAAGCAATTGGACGAGGTCGCCAGCTGGGGCGCATCCCGCGGCGCACTCGCCGCCGAGCTAGCCATCATCGAATTGGCCAAGGTCAAGGACAGTAAGGGCGTGCAGACGCAATTGGCCCAGTGGCTCAGCGAGGGCTCACCCCAAAGACGCGCCTTCGCCGCCCACGGCCTGCGCCGCTTGGGCGCCAGGCAGCAGTCACGACCCCTCATGCGCCACGCGGTGCTCGACGGCTCTGAGACCGTTCGCACCCAAGCCTCCTTGGCCCTGGCCGCAGCCGGTGAAGAGGCCCTGGTGATTCCGATCGCCCGCGCCCTGAACTCGAGCCATCCCAGCGTGCGCATGCGCGCCGCCACCAGCTTGGGCCTGATGGCCTACCCCGCCGCCGTGGAACCCCTCGTCGCGCGCCTCGCCAGGGCCGGTGGCGGCCCCAGCCGCCCGACGCCCCACAGCAACATCTTCGTGGGCACCCAGATGGCCTACGTGCAGGACTTCGACGTTGAGGTCGCCCAGGGCTCCGCCGTGGCGGACCCGAGTATCAATGTGCTGATCTCCGGCTCGGTGCTCGACGTGGGCGTGATCGACATCGAAATCCAGCAGGTGGCGCGCCAGGAGCGCCGCGGTCTGGTCAAGAGCCTGCGTCGGCTGACCGGCGCCAATCCCGGCTCCAGTCCCGATGCTTGGTCGCGCTGGTATGCGGGCCAACAAGCCAAGTCGGCTGGCGATTCGGGATCCGGCAGCAAGCGCTAAGCCCCTACGCAGTGGAGGGAAGTGGGGCTCCACCTTCCTCCCTCGGTGGAGCCCCTGAGCGGAGCGCATCTCTCGCGGTCGACTGAAGTCGACTGCGAGTTCGAGCTTCACTACAGTGCGGCCTAGCGCTCCAACTGCGCTTGGTATCGCGAAGAGTTCGGGCTGCACGCATCTCGTACGGGGCTCGTACGGGAATCACCGCTCACGGTCATGGATTCCAGCGCCCTGAACGGGCAGCATGCTGCCATGCCGGTACTACAGGTAGATGCGCTTCGAAAGCGCTATGGTCACGTAGTGGCGGTGGATGGAGTTGATCTCACCGTCAAGGAGGGTGAGGTGCATGGTCTGTTGGGTCCTAACGGATCGGGCAAGACCACCACCCTCTCCTGTTGTCTTGGCTTACTGAAAGCGACCTCCGGTACGATTGAAGTGCTCGGAGAACCCGCCAGTGAGCTGTATCGCACCAACGGCCGAGTGGGCGTCGTGTTCGATTCACCACACCTCCTCGTGGGCCGCACGGTGAGTACCAACCTTGCCTACGCAGCGCGCGTGCGTGGCCACACGGGTGGGCGCACACATTTGGATGCTCTGCAGCGCGTTGGCCTGACGGGCTTCGAGGAACGCCGTGCGGGTTCGCTCTCCCTGGGACAACGCAAGCGCCTCTCCATCGCCATCGCCCTGGCAGGCAGCCCGGAGTTCTTAGTGCTCGACGAGCCCCTCTCGGGACTCGATCCCATGGGCGTGCGCGAGATCCTGAGCCTGGTGCGCGAACTCGCTCGGGAGGGCCTATCGATTCTGCTCTCCACCCACCGACTGTTGGATGTAGAGAGCGTGCTCGATAGCGCTAGCATCCTGCTGGCGGGCAAGGTCGCTAAGAGTGGTCCCCTGGACGAACTTCTGAAAACCGGCGGTCGTTGCCGCGTGCGCGTGGATGATGTGTCGATTGCCCGCAAGGCTCTGGGCGGAGTGGGCTTCGGTGCAACCGTGACCGCAACCGAAGCCCAGACCGGCCCGGGCGAACTGATCATCGAAGCCACGGACCTGGATCCCGCTCAAGTAGCACGCGCACTGGTGGAAGGCGGGGTGGGCTTGCTCTCCCTGGAATCCGCGCGCCCGACTTTGGCGACGCTCTTCGAAGACCTCGTAGACGCTGGCGCGCAGGTGCAGGCATGACCGGTACCTGGCGTGTGGTGCGGGCCGAGGGGATCCGCTTGGTTACATCTCGCGCGGCTTGGGTGGCCGTCTTGCTGGTGCTGCTGCTCTCCGCGGCGCGCACGGGCTTGGAGATTTCTATCATCGACAACCAGAACAATGGTCTCGACCGCGGTCGCGGCTGGGCGCCCCTGGTAGACGGCCTGCGCGCAGGACTGACCCTGAGCACGCTGCTGCTGATAGCGAGCGCCGCTAAGGGACTAGCCGGCGACCTGGAGTCCGGGCTTGTACGACTGTCTGTGACGCGTAGCACGAGCCGCGCGGCGCTGGTCTTCGGACGCTTCCTGATTGGGATTCCGGCCCTACTGACCCTCGTCTTGGCCGCCACCGGCGCCGCCTTTGTGACCGCTTGGTTGCAACTGGACTTCGGCCCCTTGGCCGAGGACGGCTACGAGATGTTCTCGGCCATGGAGGTCGGCACGGAATTACTGCAGGCCTGGCTCGGAGTCTTGCCGGCCATGCTCAGTGCTTGGGCCTTCGGCCTGCTGGTGGGCGCCTGCTCTCGATCAGCCGCTGGAGCGGTAGCTACTTCGCTGGGGCTCTTGATCACCTTCGATCTGCTCAAGGACTCCCTCGGCCCCCTGGCGCGTTTTAGCTTCGCCTACCACGCCCCCACCCTGGTCGACTCCCAGGAGTCCGGCCTCTTGGGGGTCTCGCAACTCGCCCGGGGATTCTCGGATGGAGGTGTGTCCGAATCCATGCTACGCATGGCCTACACCTTGCCCTGGCCTCAAACCCTGCTGCTGGTGCTGCTCGCCGCCCTCGTGGTTCGCAAGCGCGCGCTCTAGTCACTCTCCTCCGCATTCTCCGTAGCCCCATGGAGCGCAAGGCTCCCCCGCACCCATGTTCAGGCACTCACCAACCGGCAAGCACACGGCAAGCGCCTTGGGGCTAGCAGCCCTCCTCGCGGCTGTCTGTAGTTGCACCATGGCCCCCACCGGGCCGCTCCCCGATCCGCTCCCCGCAACCCTGGAATGGGCGCAGACTAGCGCCGATGAAGGCTGCTTCTTGGGGCTCACCGTGCGCGAGAATGACTCGGGCTCCTTGGAGGCACTCGCCTTCGATCCGGGCGCGCGAATCACGGCCGTAGCCGAGGGCTCGCCTGCCGCGGCCGCCGGCATGCAGATCGGCGACGTACTCCTGAGCCTGGGGGAGATCGAAGTCAACGACGCTGGCGGCCTAGCCGGTGTGCTCGCCGGACTCGAGCCCGGGCAAGTCGCCCAGGCCCAGGTGCAGCGTGGCGACTCGCTTTTCGAACTCGGCGTCACCCCGCGCACACGCAATGGCTCCGCAAGCGCAGCCAAGCGCCTGTGGCGCGCCGACCCGGCGCGCAGCCTGGCCGGTTGGCTTGCAGGCCAAGGCGGCGTGGTGTTGGTCACCAGTCACGAGGACGGCCCCTTCCCCGCAGCCGGCGTCCCGGTTGGCAGCGTCATACTGGAGGTCGACGGCCAAACCCAACGCTCGGACCTCGATCTGATTCGTTACTTCCAGAGCCAGGACGAAGGCGAACGCATCGAAGTCAGCTACCGCGAACCGGACAGCACGGAACTCAGCTCCGCGCGCGTTCAGTTAGCAAATCCGGAGCGCCGCGTCACGGAGCTCAGCCTACCTGTGGTCATGACCTACAGCAGCGATCCGGAAGGTAAGCAGACAAACTTCGTGCTGCTGGACTTTTGGTTCATCTCGCTCTTCCGCTATACGCGCGAAGGCGAAGAAAAGCACTGGAGCATCCTGCGCTTCCTACGCTTCTCCACCGGACTCGGGGAGCTTGGAACTTGAGTCCGTCCTTACGCGGGATCGTCCTAAGCCTATGTGTACTCGGGGCCCAAAGCGCACTTGCCAATGACAGCTTCTATGTGGACGCGAGCCTGGAGCCCACGGGAAAGCTCCTCGGGTGGCAGGCTGTGGATGGCCTACCCGGTGCGCTTGCTCCCCTGGCTCGGGATCTAGTCCTGGCCGTGCGAACGGCGGAAGGCCGCGAGCTACGGGTGCACGCGCTGCGCTCCGATGGCATCGATCCCACTCCGCGGCACACGGTGCCCATGCTGAAGGACGTCATCGCCTGGGGCGTGGCAGATGTGCGCGCCGAGGAAGGTAAGGAACTACTACTGCTCACCCAGGGCGGAGCCTGGTCCTATTCCCTGCTCAAGGAGGGCTATCGCGGCAATGCCGCTGCCCTGGCGAAGACGGAGCTGATCTACGACCTGCCTAACCCGCACCGACTGCCCTACTGGGCCTTCGTGCTGCCTGGCCCTGAGGGCAAGTCCCAGGACCGCGTGTTGCTGCCCGGGCGCGAAGGCTACGCCATTTGGTCCGAGAGCCCGACCGAACCAGGCGTCTGGAAAGCAGGTCCGCTGTTCACCGCCAGCGCTCCGACCGAGGTACGCAAAGACGAAGATCAACCCAGCGATGAGGACTCTGACAACAGCGTCGACATCGATCTGGTGCTAGCCGGAAATGCCTCGCCCTTTCTCGACCACAAGGAGAACGAAGGCGCGGACCTGTTGCACGATTCCTTAGCTTACCGGGCCCCGGCCATGCTGGATGTGGACGGCGACGGCCGGCTCGACCTCTTGGCTTGGACCGCTGAGGGTTTAGCCATGCACTCTGCGGGCGCCGACGAGCCCGGCTGGGTGCGTCCCCTCCCGGAGTACCTCAATCCCGAAGACACCAGTCGCGATCTAACCCTGGCCGACCTGGACGGGGATGGCGACCTGGATGTGTTGGCCAAGCTGACAGAAGAATCCTCTGGCCTCGAGGACAGCGCCGTGCGCTTGCTCATTCTCTTGCAGGAGAAGGGTCGCTTCTTCCCCAGCAAGCCCAACCAAGTGCTGCGCTTCAATGCTGCGGAGATGCGCACGCAGGTGACGGATGTGAACGGCGATGGGCGCCCGGATCTGGTCATCCGCAAGTTCGAACTCCCCAGTCTTCTGGAGAGTGTCAGTGGCCTTGAGTTCACCTTCACCCATCTCGTGTACTTCGGCAACAAGCGCGGTTTCGAGCGCAAGCCCGCCGTCAAGAACGTGGAGGTCTACGACGAGGACAGCGTGGCCGGAGCCATCGCCAACTACAAGCTAGTGCGCGATTGCGACGGTGACGGCAACGCCGACCTGGTCGCGCTGGACCTGGAGGGTCGCTTGAGCGTGCGGCGTGTCACCAAGAAATCGAGCTTCTTCGGAGGCGACTCATGGAGCATGGATGAGGCGCCCTGGAAACTCTTTGACACCCGTGGCGCGATCAAGTCCCTGAGCGTGCCCGACCTCAACGGGGACGGACTTGGTGACCTGGTGTCATTGGGTTCCAAGCGACTCACGGTGTACCTATCCCAACGCCGCAGAGGCTCCCGATGATCGCCCTACTGAGCCTCTTGGCCACAGCTCTGCCCGCGCAAGCTCCTGACGATCCCTTTGTGCGCAGTGACCTGCGCCTGCCCCTAAGCGGCGTCGTACTGGGGCTGCAGGACGCCGATGGCGACGGCGACAAGGACGTCTTCCAGATCGGCGCGGGAGGGATTTGCGTGCGCCTGCAGGCAGCGGATGGAACCTTCGCTACCGAACCCTGCGAGCCCTTACTTTGGCCCTCGCCCAAGGTGGCTTGGGACTTGGAGGACCTCGATGGCAACGGCAGCGTCGACGTGATCCTCTTCGAGGGCGGTACCCTCGTGCGCAGTTTCAGCCTAGGTGCTGACGGCCGCTTCGGCGAAGGCCAAACCGTACTCAATGCTGAGGGCTGGTTGCCCCCGGGCAATCACCGCGTCAACTTCGCGCGAGATGTGGACGGCGACGGTCGTACGGATCTGGTGCTGCCCGGACAGCGCTCGCACCGCATCTACCTGGCCAACGCCAAGGGCGCGGAGACAGCCTTCGCCGAGCCCCTGGAAGTACGCTATCAAGCCGACGTGAACTATGAGCTCGGTGACCCCGGCAGCCTGGAAGGCCGCTTCGGCCGTCAGGTACGCGTGCCTTGGTTCGAGCTCACCGACGTGGACGGCGACGGCACACGCGACCTAATCTCACGCACACCCGAGGCTGTTGCCTTCCACCTGGCGCGTCCCAAACTGGAAGCCGAGCCCACCTGGGTGCTCGACCTAGAGGGTCTCACCAAGAGCCTCACCCAACAGTCGGGCATCAACCTCGATGACCTGCTCAGCAACATCGACGACCGCGTGCTCTGGACCCTTGCGGACCTCGACGGCAAGGCGCCGCGGGATCTAGTGTTGGGCCTGGGCGGCAAGTTCCAAGTCTTCCTGGGCGGCTCCACCCGCGGCCCGATCGGCACGCCCGATCAAGTGCTCAAGTCCAGCGGCAAGGTGCTGGCGTTCTTCGTACGCCAGGTTCTGGGCGACGCCAAACCCGACCTGCAGATCCTGCGCGGGGAGCGCATCTCGCTCAGCCGAGCACTACGCTATCTGATCCTTCCCGGGCGCCTGGACTTCAACGTCTACAGCTACGTGAACGAAAACGGCACCTTCGCGCGCCGGCCCACCCAACGGGGCACGGTCGGCCTGGAGGTTCCACGCTTACTCTCCTTTGCAGAGGACGCCGAAGGCATCTCCAAGGCCATCGATGCACAGTTCGAGATCCCAGCCATTCGCTTCGACTGGGACGGAGACGGCGTACGCAACGACATCATCGATGTGCTCGATGAGCAGCTACGCGTAGTTCGGGACCGCGCCCCGCGCCCTGGGGTAGTGGAGTCCGTACTCACCGATACGCCCGACCTGGACGGCATCCTCGAAGCCTTCGTACTCTCCAAGCTCGACGGACGCGGCGATGGCGGTGAGTTGATCTTCAGCCTCGACCAGCTGGCCGACAACGACCTAGCACCCGGCGCGATCCTGCGCAGCGCTGCCCGCGGCGCGGCGCCCGTTGCGCTCTCAGCCTTCGGCTTGGTGGAGCAGCCCACCCTGCGAGTCGTAGACCTGGACGGGGACGGTCGCGACGATGTGATCGGCTGGGGTCGCCAGAACCACGAGTGGTCGATTCGCTTGTTCGTGCGCAAGCCGAGCGACCAGTAGCCCCCACCTAGGACTAAGCGCCTGCCCGCTGGAGGACACTCCTAATCTGAAAGGGTTCGCTGTGCTCAGCATCAGCAGCCAGAACTCCCGACGCACGAGAGCGGAATCTTCTTCTACGGTCCGCTCGTGCGCTCTGCCCCGCTGGGCGGCGGCGTTCTGTGCATCTCCGCTGGCTCCCTCGGCCTCTCCGCCTGCCGGTGGTCAACTCCGGCCCCCTGGGCACGCTGCGGTTCCAACCGAACTGATCTGTATATTTTTGCTGTGCTCCGCACCTCGCCATGCCGCATCAAATGGCTGGCCAAATCCAAGCGGGCCTGGCCTGGAAATACCAAGCCTGGCTCCGTGATTCGGCGGCGGGCTCAGGTTGGTTCAACCTGTCGGGCGCATTGGCCTTGAGCTTCTACTAGGCGGCTTTCGACTGGGAGCTCGTGTCGCGGCCCAGGACATCGTCGCGCACGCTCTCGGCGACGGCCGCGGCTTCGACGATCAGCTCGCCCGCGACACCCAAGTCGACCAGGATTCCGCCGAGGTGTTCCATGACGGCGTCGGAGTGGCTGTCGATCAGGCCGCGCTCCACAAGATGGGCGTGGCCCGTAGCCATGTCCTCGCCGCTGTAGTTGGTGGGCCCGCCGAAGGCCATGGTCAGAAAGGCGCGCTGCTTGCCCACCTGCTGCTGCATGTCCACATCGTCGAAGAAATGCTTGATGCGGTCATCCGCCATGACCTTGCTGTAGAAGAGATCGACCGTAGCGGAGACTGCGTCCTTGCCGCCAAGTCGCTCGTAGAGGGTGCCCATGGGGGTTCTTACTAAAAGGGATACTCGGGATAGTCCTTCTAGAATAGGCACCGCTGGCCTTTGGACTTCAGCCCACCCGCACAAATACGGGTGTCATTCCAGCAACCCGAGCCGAGGATGCCGCAAGCGAGCACGCGGCGCGATCGGAGCTGGGCACAGCTGGAAAGCCTGGCGCGCTGCACGAGCGGCACCCGCAGCGTCAGCCCCTGCCCCTGATCATCAGACTTGCGAACAGTGCTGAGCCCGGTCCTCTGACCAGGCTCAGCACTGCAGGCTAGGCCTCTTCGGGAGCGCCGAAGCGGCTCTCGATCAGGCCCTTGAAACCCTGCAAGGCCGTGCGCTGCAAGTAGAACTCCAGGCCGCGAACGGCTCCCAATTCTTCGCCACCGCCAGCGCGCCCGGGCCCACCGTGCACGGAAGCCGGCAGGACCATGCCCGGGGGCAAGGCCTGCTCCGCCACGCGCTCGGAAGCAAACCAAACCCGGCCATGCCAGGGGGCCACTTCGAGCACGAAACTCTCGGTCCAATCCGCATCGTTCGAGTAGCAGGAGGTCACCAGTCCGCCACCGCCGCGCACCACGCCAGCGCCGGCGTCGGCAGCACTGCCGGAGTAAGCGATCAAGGTAGCCACCGGTCCGAAGACCTCGAGCTCGTGCAGGATGTCAGCTTCGGGATCGCGCGCTACCAATAGTGTAGGCGACACAAAGCGGCCCGCTTCCGGAACCCCGTCGGGGCGCGTCTCAAGACCACCGCAAGCCACGTCGCAGACTTCCGTCAGCTTGGCCAAGCCCGAGCGTACGTCCTCGAGCTGTCCGCCGTGGGCCACCGGGCCCATGCGCACGCCCTTGGTGTTCGGGTCCCCCACCGGCACGCGGCCGATGGCCTCAACCAGGTCGCGCGTAACGTCCTCCATGCGCTCCTTTGGAACGAAGATACGCCGCACGGCGGTGCACTTCTGACCCGTTTTTTGGGTCATGTCGGTGACCACATTCTGCAGGAAGATGCCGTAGGTGTCGGCGCTGTCCTCGACGTCAGGAGCGAGCACGGCCGCGTTGATCGAATCCGCCTCCACGTTGATGCGCACGCTCTGGGCGATCAAGTTCGGGTGCGAACGAATGATGCGGCCAGTGGCTGCGGAGCCGGTGAAGGCTACGCAATCCTGCGCTCCCAAGTGATCGAAGAGATCGCCGGCGGAACCGCACAGGAACTGGAAGGCGCCCTCGGGGAGGATGCCGGACTCGGCGATGATCTGCGCCACACGCCAGGCGACAAGGGCCGTGGCCGTGGCCGGCTTTTCGATCACCGGTACGCCCGCCAGCAGGGAGCAAGCTGCCTTCTCGAGCATGCCCCAGGCGGGGAAATTGAAGGCGTTGATGTGCACCGCCACGCCGCGCCGCGGGACGCGGATGTGCTGGCCCCAGAAGCGTGCCGTACGACCCAGCTGAGTACCCTCACCGTCGAGCAGGTAGGGCTTGTCGCCGAGCCCCTTGGCGAAATGCGCGTAAGCAGCCAGGGTGCCGGTGCCCCCGTCGATGTCGAACTTGGCGTCGCCGCGTGTGCAGCCGCCGTTCTTGCCCGCCAGCTCGATCAGCTCTTCACGGTGCTCGTGCACCGCTGCGGAGAGCGCCTTGAGCATGCGCCCGCGCTCCTGGAAACCCAGGGCGCGCAAGGCCGGCCCGCCCACCTCGCGGGCGTGGGTAACCGCCGCGCCCATGTCGATGCCGCCGGTCCCGGTTTCGGCAACGGCCTCGCCGGTGATGGCGTTTTCGAGGGTGGCCAAGTTGCCGCTGCCGGGCTGCCAGGCGCCGAGTACGTAGCTGGAGAGGGTCTGCATGAATCTGCTTGGGGGGACGGGTGAACCGGAAGGCCGGTTTCCTGGGGCAAACAGGATAGGGATAGATGCTTGAAATGGCGCCAAGCGAGCGGCGTATCCGAGCACCTCACCCACTTCGGCCCTCCAGAAGGTCCCCTGCCATGCCCCTGACCGCTCCCTTCGCCCTCGTCGCCCTGCTGGCTCTCGCCCTGATCGGCTTCACCCAGCTTCAGCTCCTGCGCCTCGCCAAGGACGCCGGCACCGCTGGCGGCGCACGCACCGTCGCCGCCATCCTGGCCGTTGTCGGTATCGGCGCCACAGGTGCTGCCTCCCTGGGAGTTGCTGGAGCCGCTGGCCTAGCCGTCGTCGGCACGGTCCTGGTTGAGAAAGGCCCCGTACGACGGGTGAGTATCGAGCGCACCTCGAACTTCGCCCAAGCCGCAGACCAGGAGACCCAGGGCGACTTCGGTTCCGCCTTCGTCTCCCGCGCCGAACGCAGCCTGGGCGGCGAAACTCACGCCCTGGCCCTGACCATCGACTGGGCGGGCGACGTCTCCCCCAGCCGCGTCAAGCGCTGGCTCGAGCGCGAATGCGACCTGGATGTGGACCTCCTGAATGCCACCCCGATCCTGGACCAAGGCAAGACCCTGACCCGCCTGAAGTTCGGCGTGCGCATGTCCGAGCGCGATCTGAAGGACCTTGAGGAGCTAGAAATGGCCCTCGATCTGCCCGCCGGCCTGACCGTCGAAATCAACCGACGATAGCCGCCCCAGTCGGGCTACCCTCTGGGCATGACCGACACACTGCCCGCCTCCGCCCGCTACCTGCCACCGAATATCTTCGCCGGCAAGGTGGCGGTCGTCACAGGTGGAGGCACCGGCCTCGGCCTGCAGATCAGCCGCGGCTTCGCAGCCCTGGGCGCGACCGTGGTGATCGCCTCGCGCAGCACAGACAACCATGCCGAGTTTCTGGATGAAGCCCAGGAACACGGCTGGAGCGCAGAGGGAGTGGCGCTCGACGTGCGCGAGCCCGCCCACGTGCGCGAGTTCATGGACGGTGTCGTGGAACGCCACGGAAAGCTCGACCACCTGGTGAACAACGCAGCCGGCAACTTTGTCTGTCCCGCGGAGCGCATGAGCTCCAACGCCTGGCGCACGGTGCTCGGCATAGTCCTCGATGGCACCTTCTACTGCTCCAAGTACGCCGGCCGACACATGCTCAAGGCGGGCAGCGGCACCCAGATGAATGTGGTCGCGACCTACGCCATGACCGGCATGGCTGGCGTGTGTCACTCGGCTAGCGCCAAGGCAGGCGTGCTAGCCCTGGCCAAGTCACTCTCCGTGGAATGGGCCAGCCGCGGTGTGCGCGTCAACGCGATCGCACCCGGACCCTTCCAATCCGACGGCGCCAAGCAAAACCTCTGGCCGGAGGACGGCATGGAAGAGCGCATCCGCGAGAGCATCCCCCTCGGTCGTTTCGCCAGCACGGATGAAGTCGCCGGCCATTGCCTCTACCTCGCCTCCCCCGCCGCCGCCTACATCACCGGCGAGTGCTTGGTCATCGACGGCGGCTTGAGCGTCGGCGCCGGCCGCATGTGGGAACCGGGACAGCGCGTCAAGCGCAAGAGAGACCAGTGAGCGACGACGGACGCGGGCGCCTGAGTACGGAGGCCATCGACCCGGATGGCCCTGCTCTGGACCAACTCTCGGCCGAACAGGCCCTGGCCGCCTTCAGCACCTCCGATGCAGAGGCCGTCGCCGCCGTGGCCGCGGCCAGGCCAGCCTTGGCACAGGCCGTGGACCTGGTGGCGGAAAAGCTGCGCGCGGGCGGACGCTTGATCTACGTGGGCGCGGGCACAAGCGGACGACTGGGAGTCCTCGACGCGGCCGAATGCCCGCCGACCTTCGGCTCCGACCCGGGCCAAGTACGCGCCCTGATCGCTGGCGGCGATCGCGCCCTGACCCTACCCGTAGAAGGCGCCGAGGACGACGCCCAAGCAGGCGCCACCGACCTCGCCCAGTTGGGCCCCAACCCACTCGATTGCGTCTTCGGCATCGCCGCCGGTGGCACGACTCCCTACGTGCACGGCGCCCTCGGCGAAGCGCAGCGATCAGGCGCCAGCACGCTCTTCCTGGCCTGCGTCCCCTTCGAGCAAGTCAGCGATGATTATGACGTCTCGATCCGCGCCGTTACCGGTCCCGAACTGCTAGCCGGCAGTACCCGACTTAAGGCCGGCACCGCCACCAAGCTCTGCCTGAACGCTCTCACTACCCTGGTGCAAGCGCGCCTCGGCAAAGTCCACGGCAACCTCATGGTGGACGTCAACACCGGCGCCAACGCCAAGCTCGTCGCCCGCGGCACCCGCCTGGTCGCACGCCTGACCGGCCTCGAATACAAGCTAGCCGGCGAGCTTCTAGAGCGCGCCGCAGGAAGCGTCAAGTGCGCCGCAGTCATGCACGCGCACGCCCTCGATCTCGACCAAGCTCGCTCACGCCTAGCCGCCTGTGACGGCCAACTGCGGGCAGCTCTTGGAGCTAGTTAGAGGCCCGCGGCAGACCCAACTCCCCGCGTACATCCTCCAGAAAGGCCTCCCAAGCAAAAGCCGGGCCCGGGTCCTGCTTATTGCGGCTGACATGGTGGTGGCCCACGATGCCACCGAAGCCAGCCAGCTCTTCCGGGTCCATGACACTGTCGAGCACGCGCCCCGACGCATCACGCGGCGCGTCCGGGCGAATGCGCGGCAAGGCGCGGCAGAGCCCCGCGGCCAGCTTGACCAGGGAAACGTACTGCTGCGGAGTGAAGTCGTACTGAGCACGCAACTCGCCCTGGATCCAACCCTCCAAGCGTTCGTCGCGGGCCGCGTAACCCACAAAGCCAGGAGTGCGTACGGTGCCTAGGTCCACCCAGTTGGGCGGGGTGTAGCGCAGGCCACTTCCATCGCGCGTGTACCAGCGATCGATCTCCGCCATACCCTTCGCATCGTCCACCCGGCGCGACCCAATGTTAGCGATCTCGACGCCAACCGAACGGGTGTTGGCCGTGCCCGCATGCCAAGCACGCTCACGCAGGTCGAGGGTTTGATAAATCGTGCCGTCCACATCCAAGAGGAAGTGCACCGACAAGCAGCGCCGGTCCTGCAGGATCAAGAAACAGCGCGCGGCCGTTCCCGCCACGTCATAGTGCACGACGAAGAGGTCCACCGCAGCGCGCAGCTCATTCAAGTCCATGGAGCCCGGCTCAACAAGTTGCACCGGACGCTCGCCCTTGGTGGCACGCCCACCCTCGTAGCGCAGGCGCCCATCCTCCGGGGTCTTGGAGCCGTTGGTCGGAGGCGCGAAGTGCAGCCGGTCCGAGTAAGCGCTGTAGCCACCGGGCTCATCCCAGAGAACGACCCTGGTACCGATCGCAATGCGCTG
>JBLIOL010000082.1:0-17348 GCA_047639615.1 Planctomycetota bacterium
CTTCGTCAAGTACGCCGAGAGCTATGGCGCTCAGGGCCACCGGGTCTCCAAAATCGATGACTTGGCCACCCTGCTGCAGAAAACCCTCAGCGAACCCGACGTGCACCTGATCGAGGTCCCCGTGGATTACTCCGACAACGATCGCATCCTGAATGAGGAGATTCAGGAGCGCAGCAAGAAGATCTAGCCCGCCATGAAGACCTATCCCTACTACCTGGCCAATACCCCTGAGGCCCCCAATGCGGACCTGGTGGTCACCGACAAGTTCAACGGCGAAGAGGCCTACCGCGTAGCCCTAGCGGACCCCGCCGCCATCGACCGCGGCATCACCGCAGCAACGGAAGCCGCCCTTCCAATGGCGCGCATGGCGCCTTACGAACGCCAGGCTGTACTCAACCACTGCGCCGACCGCTTCCTGGAGCGCGCCGAAGAACTGGCTCTCTCTCTGTGCGTGGAAGCCGGCAAGCCTATTAAGGACTCCCGCGGCGAAGTCAGCCGCCTGGTCGACACCTTCCGCATCGCCGCAGAAGAGTCCGTGCGCATGAACGGCGAGATCATGAACCTGGAGATCTCGCCCCGTGCACGCGGCTATCGCGGCATGTTCAAGCGCGTGCCCATCGGCCCCTGCTCCTTCATCTCGCCCTTCAACTTCCCGCTCAACCTGGCCGCCCACAAGGTCGCGCCCGCCATCGCCGTGGGTTGCCCCTTCGTACTCAAGCCCGCCAGCCGCACGCCCATCGGCGCGCTGATCATCGGCGAAGTACTGGCCGAGACCGACCTACCCAAGGGCGCTTTCTCGATCCTGCCCTGCAGCCGCGACGGCGCCGATCTCTTCACCACCGACGAGCGCCTCAAGCTGCTCAGCTTCACCGGCTCGCCCGGCGTGGGCTGGAAGCTCAAAGCCAACGCGGGTAAGAAGAAGGTTGTGCTCGAGCTGGGCGGCAATGCCGCCTGCATCGTGGACGCGGACGCCGACCTAGAAGACGCCGTAGCACGCATAGTCGTGGGTGCCTTCTACCAATCCGGCCAGAGCTGCATCGGCGTGCAGCGCATCATCGTGCACAGCTCGATCTACGCCGACTTCAAGGCGCGCCTAGTGAACGCCTCCGAGAAGCTAATCTCCGGCAACCCCAAGGACGAGAGCACCTTCGTCGGCCCAATGATCTCCGCAGGCGAGGCTGAGCGCCTCGACGGCTGGATTCAAGACGCCATCAAAGCCGGCGGCGAGTTGCTCTGCGGCGGCGGCCGCGAAGGCGCCATGCTCGAAGCAACCCTGCTAGAGAACGTGCCCAAGGATCAAGCGCTCTGCACCGAAGAAGCCTTCGGCCCGGTCGCCATCCTGACCACCTTCGACTCCTTCGACGACGCCCTAGCTCAGGTCAACGACAGCGTCTTCGGCCTGCAAGCTGGCATCTTCACCCGCGATCTCTACAAGATGAACCAGGCCTGGGATGAGCTCGAAGTGGGCGGCGTCATCATCGGCGACGTGCCCTCCTGGCGCGTGGACAACATGCCCTACGGCGGCGTTAAGGACAGCGGTCTCGGCCGCGAGGGCATCCGCTTCGCCATGGAAGATATGACCGAGATCCGCAATCTCGTGATCCGCACGCCGCAAGCCTAGGCGTACTCCGGCCGCGGCTCGTTCAAGCGCTTGATCGAGCCGCGGAGGATTCGGACATTCCAGTAGAAGGCCAGCAGCACGGCCACGAGCGCGAGCCCGTTCGCCATCTCCAAAGAGACCCCGAATGAGGATGCGAGGATGCTGCCTACCGCGATAAAGATGAATAGGTCCATGGCTGCTAAGGGAAGTAGGTACAGGCCTAGCACTGCCGGGCCCAAGCCATAGAGGTGACCAAGGGAGGCGCGGATCTTGGAGATGGCGAGCGCACTCATGAGCGGGCCACCGAGCACCCCAGCAAGGGCTAACCACGCGATGCCTATGTAGGCTCTCTGCGCAAGATCCATGGTCTCGCCCTCAGCCACCGCGCGCGTTACTAATAAGGCAGGCACGGCGACCACCAGGAACAGAATAGACCAGGCTAGGCCCACGGCAGCTTGCTTGCACAAGCGCGCCGGCTCCGTGGGTTCGGAGATGCCGGAGATGCCCCGAGCAGGCGTCATCTGCGCCTGTAGCTCAGCAGCGTAGCTCTCGGGCGAGCCCAACTCGGAGAGCACCGCCTCTAGGTGCTCCAGAGTCGGCGACGCGGCGCGATCCTGCAGGGCGGCGTGGATGTGATCTTCCACATCCTCGAGCACCGCCTCACGATCGGCTCCATTCATGGCAGCGAGGGCTTCCTCCACCGCGCTCACATAGACAGCGGTGCGACGGGCGAGTTTGCGTTCTTCAGTCATGGTTTTCGGTCTCCGGGCAGCCGTGCTCCAGCAGTTGATCCACCCCGGCACCTAGGATTCGCCAGCGCTCCACCAGTGCGGTGTAGCGCTCGCGTCCGATGTCCGTGAGCTTGAACCAGCGTCGCTGGGGTCCGGTCTTGGAGGGCATTCGATAGGTGGACAGGCAACCCTCGCGATGCAAGCGCTGCAGGATTGGATAGACGGTGCCCTCGTTCATGGTCAGCTCCTGAATCTGCTTCAGGCGCTGCACGATGAGGTAGCCGTAGCCGTCCTCCCGACTCAGCACCGACAGGATGCTGAGCTCGAGCAGACCCTTGCGCATCTGCGTGAGCCAGCGCTGGACCGGGTCGGTGGGAGGACTGTCAACCATTAAGGTATACTGGACTGCATAGTACCGGCCACGCAAGCCCAAAAATGCGGTTTTCCGAGGATCACAACCCTCAACACGCACCATGATCGGGCCATGTCCAACCGCAGCGCCTCCACATCAGTGCCCATAACCAAGGCCATAGCCGAGCGCTGGAGCCCGCGCGCCTTCTCCCCTGAGGCCGTATCTAGCGACGATCTCACGGCTGTTCTGGAAGCCGCCCGCTGGGCCGCATCCTGCTTCGGAGCGGAACCCTGGCGCTTCATCGTTGGGGTCAAGGGCAGCGGCTCTGGCCACGCCAACATCCTGGAGAGTTTGGTACCCGCCAACCAGAGCTGGGCCGCCAGCGCGCCGGTCCTAATGCTCAGCCTGGCCCAGGAAAATTTCGAACGCAATGGCAAGCCCAACAACTGGGCGGCGCACGACGTGGGCCTAGCAGTCGGCCAACTCGGCATCGAAGCCTCGAGCCGCGGACTCTTCCTGCACCAGATGGCCGGCTTCGTTCCCGACCAGGCGAGCGAACTGCTGAGCATCCCCGAGGGCTATCGCGCCATGGCCGTGATCGCACTCGGCCACATGGGCAAAGCATCAGACCTGCCCGCTGAGTTGGCCGAGCGCGAGGCGGACCCGCGCAAGCGCAAGGCCTTGGGCGAGATCGCCTTCCGAGACAGTTTCGGCAAGCCCTTCGCCTAATGCGCGCGCAGCTCCAACTCGCACTGTCGGCCCTAGCATTGATCACCGCCGCATGCGCACAGGCACCAAAAGGTGTGCAGCTGGGCTGGGTGGAGCTCGATGACTCACGCCTAAAGTGCCTCAGCGCCGGCCCAAAAGACGCCACCCCGATACTACTCCTGCACGGCGGCCGCTTCAGCTCAGAGACTTGGCGCGAGCTAGGCACCCTCGACGCATTGGCTGACGCCGGCTTGCGCGCCATCGCCATCGACCTGCCGGGCTATGGAGAGTCGCTGAAGAGCGAGCTGCCCCGGGAAACCGTGCTCGCGCAGGTTGTCGATGCCCTCGAGGTCGGCCCCGTCCTGCTGGTCTCGCCTTCCATGAGCGGCAGCTTCTCGTTGCCCTTCGTAATCGACCACCAGGACCTCGTTCTCGGCTACATGCCCGTGGCTCCAGCGAGCATCGGCCGCTACCGCGCGCGCCTAGGCGAGATCAGTGCGCCCACCCGTATCCTCTGGGGCAGTGAAGACCAAGTCTTCCCTCTGACAGAAGGCGAAGAGCTCGCCCGCAGTATTCCTGCGGCCGAGCTCTCCATTTACGAGGGCGCTGCGCACCCTTGTTACCTGGATCAACCCGAGCGCTTTCACGCCGAGTTGATCGCGTTTGCGCGGCTACTCGCTGAGGCAGTCGGCGAATAGGGCCAAGGCGCAAGTGGCCGTGGTGTAGACCTCCATGCCGGGGGCGGACCAAGCGTCGACGCTGGGCCAGGTGCCGCTCATGTCGCCACTGGTGGTCTGGTTCCCGAGCAAGGCGTTGCGCAGGTTCTGACGCCAGCGCAATCCACCAAGACCAGCGTCATCCAAGGCGGCCATAGCCTCGGTGCCTTGCCACCAATAGGTGAAGTCGATAGTGCCGTGCTCCTTACTCCAGAGCGGCGAGGCATCCACCAATATATCTACCTGGGTGGACTGATCATCCGGCTTCAGATTGGCCAAACCAGCTGCATTGAGCAGGCGCATGTGCATGGCGGTCGGCACCTCGGCGCGTTCGGCAGGGTGGCTCTCCTGACGTTGCATGATGCGCAGAGCAAACTCCACTCCACTCATGTAGTGCGTACGTCCGCTATCCGCATCGACGCTCTCGGCCATGTAGCTCATACCTGAAGCAAACTCCGCCGGCGCGGCGTACACGTTCACTTCGGCCGCCGCGACGAGGGCCAACATCACGTACCCGGTGATGCGCGTATCGTTGTCTCCCATCGGAGGCGAATCGTAGCGCCAGGCACCGTAGGGGTTCCGAGCCCGGGTGAGGAATTGCACCGCGAGCTTCAAGGCCGCTTCACGATCCGCAGTCAAACGGTCTCCAGCGCTAGCCTTGGCAATTGCCTCCGTGGCAAGCGCCTGACCAACCATGTAGGCGGATCCGTTCTTGGTCCCGAAGAGCCCTGACTCCAGGTCCTGTTCTTTGATCAAGCGTAAGACACCGGCTTCGATAGCCCCAGCGACCTTAGCGTTCTCAGGTTCAAGCTCGCGCCGACGCACAAGCGCTTGAATCGCCAAGGCGGTCAAGGACACATCGGAGTGATAGGGCTTGAACACGCGCGCTTTGGCCTGCACCAGCAGGTCCCCAGTTAGCCAACCGTGGGAGCCATCCGCCTGAGGAGCCTGATAGCTCCAGCCCCCGTCATCTTCCTGAGCGCCGAGCAACCAATCCGTAGCGCGCACGGCGGCGATGCGCGAATCGGCACGCACGAGCTCGGTTTCGTTGTGATCCGTAGCCGTGCTCGGATCTTCTCCGGGCTCGCTTTGCAGGGAAACGGCCGGGAAGCGAGCGGCGGAGAGTGCAGCGGCGGAGGCCAGTAGCACGGGGAAGAGAGCGGCCATGCTCAGGCCGCGGGTCAGACTGCGATTGGGTTCAGCTAGGCGCATAATTCGTTTCTTGGTCAGTTCTTTCGAGTGAAACAGGGAGGGCATCGCGTGGGGTGTGCGATGCGCCGGGCGGGGTTGGCAGGCAAGGGCGGAAGCATGTGCCACCACCTCGAGGAGTGCGCGTGCACAACGGGACTGAGCGCCCGGCGCGCAACGCGTGAGAGCCGCATCGTCACAGGCCATCTCGCGATAGCTGCGGCTGATACGGTTGGAAGCCCACACCAAGGGATGGAAGAAGAAGGCCGCACCGAGTACTCGCTGAACGAGTTCAGCCAGGTGGTCGCGACGGGCCAAGTGGGCTAATTCGTGCAGCAAGACCCAACGCAGGGCTTGGGGGTCGAGTCGCGCGATCAGGCCTTCGGGAAGCACGAGGGCAGCAAAGGTGGAACCCCTCGAGCTGCCATCGGCCAGGGGGAAAGCGCCGGTCCAAATCGCCGGAGACTCAAATTCCGGGCTCTCGAAGAGCTCGATCCGATGGGTCACGCCGGCACTGCGCCGGAGACTGTTCATGTCGATCTGGAGCTCGGATTCGTCGAGCTTGGTGGCCGAGGCCAGAAGCTCGGGCACCGCTCGCTGACCGCGCAGCAGGCGGACTAGGAAGTAAGCCATGCCCAGCCCCCAGAACCCCATAGCGAGCACCGCCAGAGATACCCAGGAACGCCCAGAAGGGGTCGGCAGCGCGGGAGTCACGGCCGCGGGTACGGGCTGAGCGGAGTTCGAACCGGGAGCGGTGCGGTTCCCGAAGTCGAGGAAGCCCTCGGTGGTAGGATCTACGAAGCTGCGGCTGAGCTGATCGGGAAGCACGGCCAGCGCGGCGCTCTCAATCGGGTTGGCATGGGACCAAGGGTTCGGAATCCAACGCTCAGCGGGCAGTACGAGCACCACCAGCGGCAGCAGGAACAGCAGGCTCCCCGTGTGGGAGCTGAGCCAGCGGCGCATCAGGAGCCAGAAGCTGCCGACCACTAGGAAGACAACGGCGAAGGCCACCGAGCGCTCGGCCAAGTAGCCCAGCGCCTGGCCGGCGAAGGTTGCGGCCATCATTGTCCCGCCTCCTTCGCATTCAGCAAGGCGCGCAGGTCGTCGAGCTCACCCTTGGAGAGCTCACTCTTCTTGACCATGTACGCGAGCAGCGGCCCAACCGCGCCTTCGACTGCATTGGCCAGCAGGCCATCGGCCGCCGAGCACAGCAGCTTCAACGCCGAGTTGGTGGGCGTGTAGAGGAAGGAGTTCCCAACCCGCTGCGTCTCCAGATGGTCCTTGGCCACCAGGCGCCGCAGCAGGGTCTTGGTGGTGCTGCTGGACCAGCCAAAGGCCTCAGTCGCGGCTGCCACCACCTCCCGCGCGGCACAGCTCTGCATGCCGTGCACGATGCGCAGGATCTTCCACTCGGCGGGGGTGGGCGCCTCAGCGCCTGCTCTCTCGGTCTTGTCGATGCTCATGATTGTCCTCTGTCGACAAACTACCGCCGCTTGGTGACATTTGTAACCGACCCAGGGCAGGAAATGCCGCTCAAACGACCTAATCAACTGCAAAACAACGGCTTACGCCCCTCACGCACAATCCAGCTAGCCCGCAAGGCCACCCAGGGAGCCTCCATTGAGGCCGCCGAGGGCCATGGGGGGGGGCGCTAGCTCTGCCCGTAGGCTCGCGACCCGCGGCCCAGTTGGACCGGGAGCCAAGCCTAAAAAAAAGGCACCAGCCGCGGACTCTGCGAGTCCATCAACTGGTGCCCGGGGGGAGAGAGAGGCCCCCTACTAGGTATCGCCAAGAAATGCCGGGTGGGCTCGCTCCACCAGCACCTCCTAATGCTTCCCACGCCCTTAGAGACACGCTTCAGGCAACGGTTCCCGAGAAACCTCAAGTCGCCGCGGACAGGCCCAGACAAGCGCAAGCGAGGCACAAAAAAAGGCGCCCGCCGCGGACTACGAGTCCACAAGCGGGCACCCGGGGGGAGAGAGAGGCCCCCCGAAAGGTCTGCCTAGCTCCTGCTTTTCACGTACTCCAACACACGCTTCTCGTAGGCCGGGCTTCTCATACCCACGGTCCTCGCTTCAACCCGGGCATCCTCTTCCGAAGCGCGCTCATCCATGTCGGGTTGTTCGGCGTCATGCCGAATGTTCAGCACCGTCCGAACGCCGCCCTTGGCCGCTTGCTCGAAATCAGCAGCTGAGGGCTGGCTCGCCAAGAACACGCCCTCAGCGGAAGACGAACTTCAGCCCGGACCAATCCTCGGCCACGGCGCAGACCTTGATGTCGACCACGCCAGCCGCCAAGCCCAGGCTGCGCCCTCCATCACCGCATAGGTCACCGGCTAGGTCCGATGTCTTCTTCGGCCAGGAGATCCAGAGCGTGCCATCAGACGCCAGCTTCGCCACTAGGCCGTCGAGCTTGCGCATGAGCTGCGCGCGGCTGCGCACGAATTAGGTGGATGTAGTCCATGTGCGCGCCCGCCCGGCGCAGTTGCTTGACGCCTTCTGGTAGGGACCGAGAGGCTTTGGTAGGTGCCCTGGCGTACCCACGAAGAGCGCGCGCGTATGGGGCCTGATGCCCAGCTTCTAGACGAGCGGCGTTCCTGAATATCCAGCAGGCATGATTCGGTGCTAGCAGGCCCCGGCTGGATTGGCCCGGCGGCTAGAATGCTGGCATGACCAGTCCCACGGCAGGCGTGCGCGCCGCCAGGCCTCCCGAGGAGGACCTGGGACGCGCCCCGGAAGGCACGCCGCTCTACGTGCACCTGCCCTTCTGTGTCACCAAGTGCCACTACTGTGACTTCTTCTCCGTGCCGGATGAGGGCCAGGATATCGACGGCATGGTCGGCACGATCTTGGCCGAGGCCGAAGCGCGTGCCCCCTGGCGCCCGCGCACGGTCTTCCTGGGGGGCGGCACCCCCTCACTGCTGTCAGCTGCCCAGCTAAAGCGCCTGCTGGACGGCCTCGACAAGCTGACCGAGTTCCGCAGCTCCGCCGTGGAGATCACCGCTGAGTGCAACCCCGAGAGCCTGGACGAGGACAAGGCCCACGCCTTCCTCGACCTGGGTGTGAAACGCCTCTCCATCGGCCTGCAGAGCCTCTCAGACGAGACCCTGAAGCTCTTTGGACGCGTCCACACCGCCAAGGAGTCCTTCGAGGCCTTCCGGGCTGCCCGCCGGGCGGGGGTGAAGGATCTGAACGTAGACGTAATCTACGCGGCTCCAGGGCAGACAGAGGACAGTTACACCACCGATATTGCGAAGATACTAGACCTTCAGCCAGACCACCTGAGTGCCTACAACCTCACATTCGAGGAGGAGACGCGCTTCCAGCGCTGGCTCAAGGAGGGCAAGGTAAGTAAGGCCCCGGATGAGCTCGAACTAGCCCTCTTCTACATCACTCGTGAGCGGCTCCAGGAGGCTGGTCTGGGGGCTTATGAGATCAGCAATTACTCATCATCTGGACGCGAATGTCAGCACAACATCAACTATTGGCGCAATGGCCACTACGTCGGCCTAGGCCCGGGTGCGGTCAGCCACGTGAACGGCTCCAGGGGCGGCAACCCGCGCAGTATCGCGCCCTACAGGCGCTGGGTGAAGGCCGCCGGCCACGCCACCCAGTGGCGTGAGACCCTCAGCCCCCAGGCACGCCTAGGGGAGACCTGGTGGCTAGGCCTGCGCCTGAGCACCGGTATCGACCCGGCTGAGGCCCTTGCCACAGCCGGCCTGCCGAAGTCCCCCGAAGCCCTCGAGGCTGTCATTGCCAGCCTGCTGGACACGGGGCACCTCGAGCGTGCCCAAGAACGCCTGCGCCTGACCCCCCTGGGGCTACCCCTGGCCGACGCCGTCGCATCCAAGTTCCTGGGTGCAGCTGAAGTTGGGGCTTAAATACGGGCGATAGGAGAGGGTCGTGTGCCCCGCTCCCATGTCGCCTAAGCCCACTCTTCTCAAGTCCGTTCCAGCTCCCGCCAAGAGCCGGCGCCAGGGCTTCTTCCTGCGTGGTATCGCCGTACTGCTGCCCACCGTGCTGACGCTGGTGGTCTTCGTGACCGTCTGGCAGTTCCTGGAGCGCTACGTCACCGGCCCGATCAACTCGGTCATCTACGGCTCCCTCGAGGGCAACGGAGCCGGCTGGGCCTGCCTCGAATCCATGGAGATCAATCCCTACGACCGGGAGTACCTGGACGAGGATAATTTGCCGCCTGAGCTGCGCGACAAGCTCGACGCCCTCGGCGGCTATGGGTCCCTGACCTTCAGCATCGCCATGGTCGCCTGGCGCACCCAGCACGAAGACTTCTTCCGCGACTTCGACGTGCTCGCCGTGGATCGCGAGAAGCTGCGCAGCGCCGTGATCACCAAGGTCCACCCAGCCATCGGCACGGTGCTAACCCTGATCCTGGTGCTGACCTTCGGGTACCTGGCCAGCGGCTTCCTGGGCCGCTCCTTACTCTCGGGCACCGAGCGGCTCTTGATGCGCATCCCACTGGTGCGCTCGGTCTATCCCACCGCAAAGCAGCTGGTGGAGTTCTTCTTCTCCGACAACCAGTTGGAGTTCGACCACGTCGTCGCCTTGCCCTATCCCTCGGACGACATCTGGTCCATCGGCTTCGTCACCGGCAACGGCCTGCGCTCCCTCAACGAGAGCCTCGACATGACCCTGGTCACGGTCTTCGTGCCGACCTCGCCTGTACCCATGACCGGCTTCATGGTCTTCCTCGAGCAATCGAAACTGCGCCCCCTCGACCTGACGGTCGAAGAGGCGCTGCGTATCACGGTCACCGGCGGCGTCATCGTCCCGCCCAAGGAACAGATCTCGGACGTGGAACTCGCCGCGCGCATGGCGGCCTAGAAAGACGTCACGCCAGCGACGGCAGCCTGCCGTTGCTAGCTTGAGAGCGAGCGCCGGGGGAGGCGATGGCCTGCGAACAAGCGCCTGGTGCTACCCGATCCACCGCACCTGGACTCCACACGAGAGCCAGACCAGCAGCTGAGTAAGAGACCACGAAAAAGCGCCCGGCCCGCGCGAGATGCGAAGGCTGGGCGCTTTGAATTTGGGTTGCTGACCCTATTCCGAGAGCACGTTGTGGACGAGCTGGAGAACTTCGTGTGCGTCGTAGGGCTTCTCGAAGAAGCCGGCGGCACCAGCGGCCATGGCGCGCTCGCGGATCTCGGGCTTCTTGCTAGCGGTGATGAAAATCACCGGCGGGCCGGCGTTCTCTGAGTTCTCCTTGAAGCGCTCCGAGAGCATGATGCCGTCGCCGCCAGGCATGGAGATGTCGAGGATCGCAAGGTCCGGCTGCTCACGGGTGGCGGCCATGGTGCCGAGCACTGCGTCGTAAGCGGTGACGACATCATAGTCTGCGGCCTTGAGGCGCAGACCTAGGGCGTGAGCGATGTCGGGGTCATCTTCGACGATAAGTATCTTCTTCATGCTGATTTCAATCAGTGGAGGCTACAGCCAGGGATTATGTCGTGATCGGTAGGACGAATGCGAAGCGACTCCCAGCTCCTGGTTCACTCTCGACCCAAATGCGTCCTTGGTGTGATCGGACGATGCCCTCGCAGATATTGAGCCCAAGGCCCAAACCTCCCTTGATGGAAAAGTCCTCCTCCCTAGCCTGATACATGCGATCGAAGACCTGACCGATCTGATGGGGCTCAATGCCTCTGCCTGTATCTCTAACGGCCACTTCCACCATACCGGGCTGCGTCTCACAAAGGTCGACGGTGACCGTGATGGTCCCATCGGACGGTGTGAACTTGACCGAGTTGGAGAGCAAGTTGTTCAGCACCTGAGACAAACGCTCCGCGTCACCCTTCACCGTCGGAAGATCCTTGGCCACGCTCACCTTCAGATTGAGCCCCGCCTTGAGAATGAAGGGCTCGCGCTCCTGCACTGTATTGCGTACCCACACACCCACGTCCATCGGGGAGCTATTGATCGAGAGCTTGCCCGTCTCCATGCGCGTGATATCGATGATGTCATCGAGCAGTGTCTTCAAGTGATCACAGTTGCGCTTGGCGATCCCAAGGTACTCGCGCTGCTTCTCTGTCACATCCCCGCCGAGGCCATCCAGCACGATGGATACAAACTCACGGATGGACGTCAGCGGCGTTTTCAGTTCATGGGAGAGCACGTGATAGAAGCTCTTAGCCTCCGCCTCGCGGGCCTTGAGGTCGACCACCAGTCGCTCCATGCTGCGCGCGTGCTCGTTCACCCGGCGTTGCAGCCGGCCCTTGTCAGATGCGTTGGTAATCGCACGCTTGAGGTTCTCCGGGCTAATGCGGTTCTTGGGTAGGTAGTCGGAGACGCCAGCCCGGATAAGCCCAGCGAGAGTGCCTTCATCCTTACGACCGGTAAGGAAAATCACCGGTAGATCCGGATCCACACGCTTGACCAACTCCATAGCATCAAAGCCTGTCATCGCACCCAGGAAATAATCGAGCAGCACCACATCAAAAGGCTCCTCCTGCTTTATCTCCACTAGGGCATGATCCGGCCGATGGTGGCCAGAGAAGATGATCTCCGGCTCCTCAATCTTGCCCAGATAGCGCTTGAGCAGCTCGAGATCCACCGGGTCATCATCAATGGCTAAGACGCGGATCGGCGCCGGTTTGAGAGCGAAATGGTCGTCACTCATTAGCTGGCGCTGGGCAATGAAACCACTCCGAACCAATACTGGTTGATCGACTCGATGACCTTGACGAACTCACCGATATTGTTGGGCTTGGTCACGAATGAGTTCGTGCCCAACTGGTACATCTCGTCGACATCTCGGCTGTCCATGGAGGTAGTCAGCGTCACCACAGGCATGCTGCGAAGGTTGGTCTCCTCACGCAATTTCTTAAGGAAGCCTCGGCCGTCCAGCCTGGGCATGTTGATGTCCAAGAGAATCAGGTCCGGAGTTGGTGCGTCATCCAGGCTCGAGAACCGACCGCGTTGGTTGAGGTAATCGAGTGCCTCTTCACCGTTGCCAACGGTGAACATCTTGGCCTCGGACCCGGCCGCCTTAAGGGCCCTGCGCGTCAGTTCGCAGTCACCCGGATCATCGTCGATCAAGAGGATCGTACCGGGTCGCCGCGTGGACTTCTTGCTGGTAGGTGTGGCTGTCGTCATGTGAACGATTCTGCTAGCGAGAGACTAGAAACGCTGGGTGCGCGCTCAAGGAGAAACGGGAATAGAATGACCCTCGGCCTCCGCCGCTGGTGTGCGATTGGTTTTTTTTGGGATGCTGAACCCGAAGCGACATCCACCGCCAGGAGCCTCCTCGACCCAGATGTCACCACCCATGCGGCCGACGGAGCGCTTGCAGATGGCGAGGCCCATGCCGGTGCCTTCGAATTCTCCAACACCGTGCAAGCGCTTGAAAGGGGCGAAGACTTGCTCGCGATATTCGGCAGCGATGCCGATACCGTTATCCTCCACGAAGAAGGTCGTGTGCGTTCGGCTGGATTCGCAGCTGATCCGGATCTGCATCGGCTTCTCGGAGGAGTACTTCAGGCCATTGGAGATCAGATTGTCGAAGAGTCGGCGGAGAAGGGTGGCATCAGCTTCCAGTTCCGGCAGAGAGTCGACCGTGAACTGCACCCCGTCCTCGTTGCTCCCATGCTGATTGTCCGAGAGTAGATTGCTAACCAAAGCGGCGACATCCACACGCTCCCAGGTCACATCCTGGCGGCCCGAACGCGAGAGATCAGAGATGTCCGACACGAGGTCCGACATGCGTGAGGCAGCGTCCGTGATGTAGTGCAGATCGCTGGCGGCCTCCTCGTTGAGCTCTACGCCGAGGTCGGACTTGAGCAGGCCACTGAAGGCGACCAGCTTGCGCAGGGGTTCCTGCAGATCGTGGCTAGCCACATGGGCGAACTCGTCCAGCTCCTCGTTGCGTTGACGGAGATCCTTATTAGCCACAGCCAAGGCCTCTTTCTCGCGCACGAGTTCCTTCTCGGCCACCACTAGCATCTCCACTTGTTCGCGCTGACTCTGCAACACCCACACGTACTCGAAAAGCAGGCCTACGACTGGCACGCCGTAGGCGATCACTTTCATGAAGTGGGCCACGTTGAAGTGGGAGTCGAAAAGTGCAGCTGACCCAAAAGCCATGTGCAGCTCGGTTGCGATCTGAGGCACCACGGCCAACATGAGGGCGTGGGACAAGACCGTACCCTCCTGCCTGTGAAAGGGCAGGAACACCGTCCATGCAGCCACAACCCACATGAGTAGCGGGGCCACATCGTAGCGCCGCTTGATCAGTCCATTGGGGAACATCGCCTTCGGCAGGTCAGGGTTGAGGGCGCAAGCCTGGATCACAGCGTAGGCCAAGACCACGAGACCAATCGAGATCAGCCCAACGGTGGTCGGGCGCAGAGACCTTCCGTTGCGCTTGCCGCGAGTGCACAGCAGCACACCAACCACCGTGATGACCACATTGAATATTCGGGCGAGAACCCAGGTGAAAGGCAGCAGCTGACGATTATCAGCGGAGGCTTCGATCAACCTTGTAGCGGCCAGTGTGTGGAAGGCGTCCATAGAGCCCGCACACAAGAGCGCCACTCCGATGATCGGCAAGGTGGGGTTGCGCGAGACCGCCCAGGTGGTCAGGCACAAGAGACAGGCCACCGCCGCGGCCACCACCGCGCTCCATTCCAAGAGGGCGTGAGCAAAGGCTCCCGCCATGCTGTGGAACAAGGTATCCGTGGCTTCGTGGGAGGGGAGAGCAGCCAGCTGCTCGAAGCTGTGGGTCGCCATGCCAGCCCCAAAATCCACACCCGCCAGCATGAGCAAAGCCGGTAGCAAACTGACCGACCAGATAAGTCCAACAGCCCAGTGCGGAAGCCGACCGAGTCGCCGGTCAACTCCCTGACCCCCAAACTCAGCAGTCTGGCTCGGTGTCTTGCTCTCTTGATGTCGCATCATGGTGTTGGATCGCGGCCTTACCCCTGGATCCTAGGCAGGAGTGGGAGACCAATGCAATCGTTGCGCGCCGGCCACCGAGGCGGGCCTGTCCAAGAGAATCGGCCACCTACAAGATCTAGATGAGGGCCAACTCGCACCTGTGACAGCCCCCTAGAATGAGGTGCCCTCCCGGTAATTAAATCGGCGCCTGCTTGTCGGCACTGTCACTCCACATCACCCGTGTTGTTAATTACGTAAACCATCCCACCGGCGGGACACTCGGCGCCCGCTCCAGCGCGGCCTACCAAGAGGATTCCTCCTCGGCGCTGGGGAAGTAGGTCCCACTGAAACTCAGCCCATCAGCGGCGGTCAAATCGAGACAGACCCGCGGCCGAACCGGAGGCCAGGTTTCGTAGAGCCATGCGCACCAAAGACTGGCCGCGCCAGTGCTGGTTGACATCGATCGTTGCTTCAGCGGGCCGATCACCGAACGAGTTCCCATGTCGAAGAGCTCAACGCGCAGACCGGATTCACCCAGCCCAAAGTCGAGATCCACAGACAGGTCCACATACCGACTCCCCTCCATACCCCAATCGATACACACATCGATGGCCTTCACAATCACGAAGGCGTAGCGCTCTACGACGTCGCCGTAGGTCAACTCGAGCAAGCCACGAGTCTCACGGTCCGGTTGCTTCCACCCCAGCAACTCGTAAGTTCCCGCGAAGGCCCGATAGTAAAACGCACAGCTGCGCGCTTGGGTGGAGCCATCCACAAGCAGCTCCTCGATCAGCACTGGCTCAACAGCGACCACCGCTGTCAGATCAAGGCGCAGCTCCCCCTCCGTATTCAGCACACGAACCGTCGGCAAGCGGCAAACCTGTGGATCCAGCTCACGCGTGACTTCGTCGACCGCTAGCGTGACCCTGAAGAGTGCGCGCTTCGTGAAAGCGAACAACCTGAGCTCCTGAAACCCAAAATCCGTGGGGGGGATGGCCTCAATTTCGATGCCCGGTACCGGGGAGAAACCATACCCGCGCCCTAGCACGAGTCCTGCCTGTGTCTCGGCCTCGCCTTCAGCCACCACGAGCCGCCCCTCCGACTCCCACCGCGGGCAAACCAGCCGAGTAGCTTGCAAGCCAACTCCAACCTCCAATCCGAGTGGAGCGGTCAAGCCAGAGTGGCCCCCGGAGCCACCCGAAGACCTGCTGTGCGCGAGCAGCAAGACCGCGCACCCAAGCCCCACGAGGAACCAGCAGATTCCTCGCAGGGCACGTGTGTCAGCAGCAGACATAGCTTCCTGGCCTAGCAGGCCGCTTAAAAAACAACGGCTCAGCGATTGGTTTCCACGGATCGTCTGCCAAGGCGACAGGTGCCCCCCATAGTGGTGGCTATTTGGGGGTTCTGGCAACGCAGCTAGGCGGTTCGTGGGAGCCGAGCGACAAGTCGCTGTTTTTTAAGCGGGCTGCTAGTTCACGTAGAACCCGCCGCCGTTGGAACTCCCCACACCCGGCCCGCCTACAGCGCTAGCTCCGGTCCCGTGCTGACCCGTAGGCACAGGCGATATGCCCGCAGCCGCGAACGAAGAACCGCCGTAACTAGCCGAAGCACTGCCGCCCACGCCACCGGCGACACTTGAGCTGCCGCCGGCATTGCCACCGCTGCCACCGTGAGCATTGGCATGACCCGTGGTCGAACTGGCCATCCCGCTGCCGCCAGCACTAGTGGCGGCCCCTGCACCACCAATCGCTAAAGCATCTCCTGAAGTCGTCACGGCAACCGCATCGCCACCCGCACCCGTGCCAACATTCGCTCCGCCGATTGCGATGGCATCCCCCGGCCCGGTGTTCTCAGCTCTTGCATTCCCCGCAGCATTGGACCCTGCGTGCAGACCACCGATTGCGATGACCATATCCTCAGAGCCCTTGGCCTTGACCTTCGTACGCTGAAACACGAACCGCAGGGTGTAGGTGAAGGTGTTCCCGGCCGCATCCACGCACTCGCAGCTATCAACATAAGAGCCGTACGAGAGCCCCTCATCAATGCACTCCTTTAGGGCCTTTGCCAGGTCGATCTTGGCGCTTAATTTGTTGGCCGGCGTGACCGTACTCTTGTCATCGTTGAAGCCAATCGCATTGGCGTAGGTGCACATCGCCGCACACACGCACTCTCTGTGCTCAGCTGGCAATCTCCTGGAGATCGGCGGCGGGTCGGCCGAGCCCGCCTGGGCCATGGCCGGAGCTGCGCTGAAGACCGGGGCTAGGAGCGCGAGGAGGACCGGAATTAGGGTCCGCATAGACAAAATCATGGGGTGTCCTTGTAGGCAAGAGGTTGGTCGGTTCGTTCAATCCAACCCAGGAACCACTCCAGCACCCACAGGGTTTCACTCAGGTCCCACCACCCGGGCCCGCGAACCCTACAATCCCACCCTATGCACTTTGGTGATCGCCTAGCCGCCGCCGTCCGCGCCACTCACAGTCCCGCCCTGGTCGGCCTCGACCCGCACCTGGAACGGATCCCCGAGGAGTTCGCCGCCGCCAAGGACCCTGCCGCCAGCCGCGCCGAACGGGCAGCGGCCGTAGGAGACTTCCTGTGCGCCGTAATCGAGGTCGTCGCGGACAAGGTACCGGCCGTAAAGCCACAATCTGCCTTCTTTGAGGCCCTTGGCGCCGATGGCGTCTTTCAGTGGGAGCGTGTAGTGGCCGCCGCTAAGGACGCGAACCTGCTGGTCATCGGCGACGTCAAGCGCGGCGACATCGGCTCCACCGCCGCCGCCTACGCCCAAGCCTTCCTCTCCGGCGTACCCGGCACGGACCCGCGCACCCTGTGCGACGCCGTGACCCTCAACCCCTACCTGGGCAGCGATTCGATCCTGCCCTTCCTAGGCGCCGGCGAAGGCACGGGCGTCTACGTGCTCGTGCGCACATCGAACCCCTCGGGCAAGGAATTCCAAAGCCTGGGCGAGCCCAACCTCGCCGAACACGTAGCCGATGCCGTGCATGGCTGGGGTGAGCACGACCGTGGCGAGAGCGGCCTCTCCTGCGTCGGTGCCGTGGTCGGAGCCACCCACCCCGCCGAGCTCGTCACCCTACGCGCGCGCATGCCACACACACCGCTCCTGCTCCCCGGCTACGGTGCCCAGGGCGCTGGCGCCGCAGACGTAGT
>JBLIOL010000083.1:0-17276 GCA_047639615.1 Planctomycetota bacterium
GGCATGTGCCATTTTTCGCGAGGCAAGGCGCGCCAAGACCCTCGTAACCGTAGCTACCTGGGGTTTGGTGCAACGCAGCATCGCGGATTAGGGCGCGTGGCTCGCGAAGTTGGCTATGTGCGACACGCTCCTAGATGCCCAATCGCTTGAGCTTCGTATAGAGGCCCGCGCGACTGATCCCGAGCAGCTTGGCGGCCTGCTCCTTCTTGCCACCGGCAGCCTCAAGCGCGCGGCGTACAGCCGCGCGCTCCATATCCTCCAGCTTGAAGGACATGGGCTCGCTCTGATCGCCAGCACGGGTCTCCGCCGCCGCCCGCACCAGCTCCGGTTGATTCAGCTGCGGTCCGCTCAAGTAGAACAGGCGTGCCACCTCGTTCTGTAGCTCGCGTACTTCGCCCGGCCAGGTGCGCTGCATCAAGGCCGCGAGCACCTTGGGACTCATTTCCTTAGCCTGCTCTTCACGCTCGGCCAAGAGCCCGAGGAAGTGCCGCACGAGCAGGGGTATGTCCTCCACCCGCTGAGTCAGGCTCGGCACCCTGATCTCGGCCACGTCCAAGCGATAGAAGAGGTCACTGCGGAAGGCGCCCTCGCTGACCCGTGCCGCCAAGTCGCGATTGGTAGCAGCCACGATGCGCACGTCGACCTTGCGGCTCTTACTGGCGCCCACAGGCCGTACCTCGCCCTGTTCCAAGGCGCGCAACAGCTTGGCCTGCAGATCCAATGGCAGCTCACCGATCTCGTCCATGAAGAAGGTGCCGCCGGAGGCCTCAGCGAAGAGGCCCGCGTGCCCGCGGGTCGCGCCGGTGAAGGCTCCACGTTCATGACCGAAGAGCTCACTCTCCAGCAGGGCCGCCGGTATGGCCGCCATGTTCTCTACGACGAGGGGCCCGTTCGCACGGCTCGAGCGTTGGTGAATCCCGCGCGCGACCAGGTCCTTGCCCACGCCGCTGGGCCCAGTGATCAGAATCGGTAGACCGGTCGGCGCCAAGCGGTCGATCATTCCATAGAGCGACCGCATGGGAGCGCTCTCGCCCACGAGACCACCCACAGGAGCCACACGGCCCTTGCGCCGCAACAGGCTGCGGGCCTCACGCAGTTCGCCCTCCTGAAAGCGCACACGCTCGTTCAAGCGCTCGTTCAGGGCCAGGATCTGCTCCCGGTCCTGAAGCCTGCGGATGGCGATGGAGGCTTGATCCGCAAGCGCGCGAGTACCTTCCAAGTCCGCGTCGTCGAATACGGCCGAACGCTGATCGTCCTCCAGGTAGAGCGCGCCCGTCCCCGCACTCGCACCTTGCCCCGAAGGCGCGAACGGCACGCACAGCACGGACCGCAGGGAGAGATTCGCCACACTAGCCATGCTCTCAAAGCGCGGATCCTCGGTGGCATTGGCGGTAATGATCGCCTCCCCCGTACGCGCCGCCTCGATGAGAATGGAGTTCGAAAGCTGCCCTGCCTCGAGCGAGCCCTCCTCGCCGGATTTGCCACGCGCCACGCGCACCCAAGGCCGATTCTCCTTGTAGAGAGCCACGAAGCCCCGCTGTGCGCCCGTAAGTTCAATGGCCATGTCGACGATCGCCAACAGCAACGCCTCCAGGTCTTCCTCGCGCGCCATGCGCTGGCTGCACGCCACCAGCCAATCCACCGCCAAGCGCGCCTCGGGGGTTGGGTCACCACCCGCGAGTAGCTGTAAGCGAGTCAGTCGCCCTGCAGCCGCCCCCTCAGAGCAGCCCTCCAACAAGGAATCCCGCGCTGCCTCCGCCCGCGCCCGCGCCGCTCGTCGGGCCATCGGATCCAGACCACGCTCGGCCCGAGCCAACTCGCTGGACACGGCGAAGCACAGATCCACGCGACCGGCCTCCTCGCAAGCCCCTAAGAACGCCTTGAGCCCATCGACCTGCTGCGCCTTTCGATCCCGCAGTCGCCAATCGCTCTCCACCTGGCGCAGCTTCGAGCCCAATTCCGTGTTCGCACGGCCCAGCGCCTGGACCGCAGCCTCCGACTGCGGAGCAAGGCTCAACCATGTGGCCGCCGCACGGTAGCCCTCGGCCGCATCGTGCTGATCGCCGCGCGGTTCGCAGGCTTCCTCAAGCAAACTTCGCGCAGCCGCAGCATCACCCGCGGCCCAGCGAGCCAAGGCTCGTACGCGCAGGGCGAGGGCCGGCCGCACGCGAATAGCGTCCTGACAGCGCGCTTCCCCGAGCCGCTCCTCCGCGGCCGCCCAATCCCCACACAGACTAGCGTGCAGGGCCAAGCCCAACTCCATCAGGCTCAACTCCCCAGACCACTCACCCCGTGCAAAGGCATCCCTAGCGGCCATGAGCTGACGCTCACCCTCCGCCAGACGGCCCGCATCCAAGGCCAGCAAGCCAAGGCTGCCTAAGCTCGAAGCCGCGCCATGCAGATCGCCCACCCGGCGCCGCATGCTCAAGGCCCGCCGCAGCAGACCTTCCGCCCGCGCCAATTCCCCGAGGTCGCAGCACGCGACACCGGAGTTGTTGAATGCCAGCGCCCGTTGACGCACATCCTCGGTTCCATGAAAGTCCGCCCGCGCCTGGTCGAGCAGTGCTAAGGCCGCGAGCGGGCGCCCACGCCTGCGTTCGCGGAAGGCGCGGTTGAGCGCCGTACGTCCGCGTAGCTGAGGATCACCCGAAACCTCCGCGCGAGACGCTGCTTGATCCAAGGCCGCCTCCGCCGCCGCGCCGCGGCCCAATTGACTGAGCGCGCCGGCCTGCAGGTTGAGCAACATGCCCGCGGCCTCGTGCGGATCCTGCTTCCGGGGGCGACCCTTTGTGCGCTCCAAGGCTGCCTGCGGATTGCCGTCGAGCAAGTCCCCGTGCGCTAGCCCCGTCAAGGCGCGCAATTCAAAGGCCACATCAGGAGCGCTCTCCAAGAGCCCACTCCAAATCGCGCGCGCCTCCTCGCGTAAGCCTGCCAAGGTCGCAGCCTCACCCGCAGCCACTCGCGCCCCCGCCGGCGCCGACGCAAGCTCATCGCCGAAGCGCTCGCGCAGCATGTCCAAGGCACGCTCTGCCCCGCCGGCCGCCAATTCCATACGGGCCAAGCGCACGAGCGCCTCGCCCTGCAGTGCGTCACTCGCAGCAGCATGAGCGAGCACACCCCGGGCCAATTCCCGCGCACGGCCAAGACGTCCCACCCGGCGCGCGTCATCCGCACCGGCCAAGACCTGCTCCAAATCTGCGCAGCTTTGAGCGCAGGGTAGAAGATGCGCAGCAGCCTCATGCACGGGAGCACCGGCCGCCTGTAGTACCGCCGCCGCGCGCCCATGCCAGCTCAGCAAGGTCTCACCCATCAAGCCACTTTGCGCAGGGGTTAGCGTCGCCCCGTCCGCGCCGAGCAGGCCCGCCTGGGCCAACTCCGCAGTCGCGGCCGCACAGGCCTTCGGGTCCAGCTGCGCCACCTGCCGCGCCTGTTCCAAGTCGCCGCGATCCCCAAGCAACGCCATGGCCATGAGCAGCTCGCGAGCCGAATCGCCCAAGGCTTCAATTCCCTCTGAAACCGTACTATCGGCCAATTCAGGCCATGTCTCGTGCAATAGGTCGAGAGCTCCCTCACGCAGGCGTACAACACCCAGTGCTTCCGCCTCGGCCAAGGCCCGCCGTATGCGCACGCCGTCACCCTGGGCCTGCTGATGCAAGGAACGCGCTAGGCGCTGAGCCGCCATGGGTGCGGTGTCCCCGGAAAGGTGCTCAAGGTGTTGTTCGATAACCTCCGCGGACATGCCCGGAAAGGACTCCAATTGGATTCCGCTGACCGCGGCCAGGCGTTCCGCACGTGCTGTGTCGGTCAGGACCAAGAGGCCGTGGCTGCGCCCCGCGTCGAGCAACTCCAACACCGCTGCCTCGGGAGCCTGCTCTCCCAGCAGCACCAGTTGTGGTCCGCCGCCAAAGCTCAACTGCTCTAGCCCAACCTCGTCCAAGTGATCATGGATACGCCAGAGTCGGGCAAGCTTCCCGAGCAAGGCGACTTCGAGCTGAATGGCAGAGCCCAACTCGTGGACCTCGGCCGGGCTTGCGAGCGCGACCAACGCAGGCGGCAACACACCTACAAGACGCTCGGCCAAGCTCCGTACTTCCTGCTCGCGGCCCGCCAATGCCGGTAGCTCCGGCAAGCTCGCGACAATCGAAGAACCCGGTAAGAGACTGGCCGCCGCGCGGGCTG
This sequence comes from Planctomycetota bacterium, assembly GCA_047639615.1. Lineage (GTDB taxonomy): Bacteria > Planctomycetota > UBA1135 > UBA1135 > CAYWNK01. The sequence continues at coordinate 4,180 of JBLIOL010000083.1, forward strand.
AAGCCGGCCGCTCCGGCGCATGCCGGCGCACCAGTGCCTGGACCAAGGGTCGCAGGCTCAGAGGGACGCGCTCTAGGTCCAACCCTGCCGCTTCAAGGAAGGGGCGCCGAGGGAAATTTGCCAGGCTGCCCGTCGGCTTGCCCGCATAGGCGATGGCCACCGTCGCGCCCAAGGAAAAGAGGTCCGCAGCTGGCAGGTAGGCCTGCTGCAGGAGAGTCTCGGGCGCCATGTGCCAAGCGCTCCCCACGCGCTCGGCGCGACTGTCGCGGCGAGCGAGATCCAAATCGAAGACCACCGGGCGCTCGCTCACGAGAATGTTCTCGGCCTTCAGGTCGCGTACCACAAAGCCAGCCAGGTGCAGGCTCTCGAGGGTGGCAAGCAAAGCGTGTAGATGAGCGGTCGCCTGCTCCAGGCTGGCCGCGCGCAGAGCTTCGTCGAGCGGCTGACCATCCACCCAAGAGCGCAGCAGGTACGGCCGCCCCCGCGGGGTCTGCCCATGCTCCAGGAGCTTGGGTAGGCCTGGATCCGCCAGTCGCTGCAGCGCCGCGGCCTCCCACAGGGGCCCGCTGGCAGCCTGCCCCCCAGTGCGCAGAACGCAGGCTTGGCCCTGCCAGGTGACCCGATCCACCACCGCGTCCGGTCCCGTTGCCAGGCGTTCCTGAAAACTGACCCCCACGGGGAGGTCCACTCCGGGGTCAGGCGGCTGGTTATTGGCATCAGAGGGGCACATATGGACCCAGTATCCAACTTATAGACACCGGTATGATTACTATCTGCACATCCGGGCGTCCAACCCTAGGTATTTTGCGGACTTCGGGGCCCTCCAGCCCCACCCGGCCACGACCCAGGCCTATTCTTGGCCCCGTATGGCCTGCCCCGCCCCCCTCGAGGATTGCTCCCAAGAGCCGCCCCTGGACGTCCTCATCATTGGCGGGGGCGCATCCGGCATGGTGGCGGCCATCCGTGCCGCGCGCCTGGGCCGCAAGGTCGTCCTGTGCGAGAAGTCCCCCAGCCTGGGCCGCAAGCTGCTGGCCTCCGGCGGCCAGCGCTGCAACCTCTCGAACACCCTCGAGACGGATCAGTTCATGGAGCGCGTCGGCCGCGATGGTCGCTTCATGGGCCCGGCCCTAGAGGAGCTTGGCGGCCCCAAGCTACGCGAGTTCTTCCACGGCATCGGCGTACAGACCGTGGTGCACGACGGCTTCCGGGTCTGGCCCGAGACGCGCAAGTCCTCCACCGTGCTGGCCGGCCTGGTGCAAGAGCTCGAGCGTTTGGAAGTGAGCCTCGCACTCGACTGCGAAGTCACGGCTACCGAGTTCATCGAAGACCGTTTCCATATCACGCACACCAGCGGCCGCTTCGAAGCCACCGAGCTGATCATCGCCACCGGCGGCCTAGCCCTGCCCAAGTCGGGCGCCGCCGGCGGTGGCTACGGCTTCGCTCAGAGCTTCGGTCACAAGATCAACACCACCCACCCCGCCGGCGTGCCCTTCGTCACCGAAGAGGACTGGCCCGCGCGCTGCACGGCCCACACCATCGGCAAGGCCGAGCTGCAGGTGGCCTTGAAGAAGCACGCGCGCATCGTTCGCACGGGCGATTTGATCTTCACCAAGAACGGCCTGCGCGGGCCGGTGGTGCTCGACCTCTCGCGCGACATCTCGCCCCTGCTCGAGCGCTATGACAGCGTTCCGATCTGGATGAACCTCTGCCGCGGCAAGACTCAAGCAGAGTGGCAGGAGATCTTCAAGACTTGGAAGAACGGCAAGAACATGCCGCTCCTCAATCTGCTCGAAGAGCACCTGCCCCGTGACATTGCCGAGATCCTCTGCGAGCTTGCCGGGGTCCCCCCGGCCACCGCCCTGCACAGCCTCGGCGGCGGCTCACGCGACGCCCTGGTCCAGATCCTGGTCAAGACCCCGCTCACCATCACCGGCACCACCGGTTGGGACGGCGCCTTCGTCACCCGCGGCGGCGCACGCCTCAAAGACCTGCGCCCCGACACCATGGAGAGCAAGCTCCAGCCCGGCCTCTACCTCTGCGGCGAAGTGCTCGACCTAGACGGCCCCTGCGGCGGCTTCAACCTCCAGTGGGCCTTCGCCAGCGGCTACCTAGCCGGCAGCGGCTTAGGCCGCAGCCCCGTCTAGCTCGTCGAGTAGCTTGCGGCGTTCCGCCTGGTAGGCGGCTTGACCGCGCTGAAACCGGCCAGCTTTGTCGCCGCCGATGACGCCTTGGCTGAAGGCGACGATGATGAAGATCACACCGAAGACCATCATGAATGAGGGCGCCTGGATGCTCTGCAGCACGCCCATGAACACGATTCCGCCGATCACGCCCATCAGGCTCCCCGCCAGCGATCCACTGCCGCTGGGGATGCGCTGCACACCATCTTGACCGAGGGTCATGAAGGACTGACGCTGCTCGCTCCATTCGCGATCTAGGCGCTCGAGCTTGTTCTGGAGCTTGATGGTCTCCACGTCCTCCGCGATGCGCTCCGTGCGCTCGTCGATGGCTTCGAGGACCTCGGTGTAGGCCGCGCTATCCGTGCGCTTGACTGCCAGACGTACGGAGCAAAAGGCGCAGGTCAGGAAATTGGCCTTCTCGGGCACCTCCAGGGGCGCACCGCATTGATTGCAATTGAGAGCAAGCAGCTTCATGGAATGAGTCTAGCGGCGACTGAGAATTACTTGGTGCAAGGGAACGAGCTCACCGGCCAGGAGGCATTCCACGCGCAGGTCGTAGGAGCCGTCCTCACAGGTGACGCTGCCCAGGTCAAGCGAGCGGCCGGCGGCTTGCACGGAGCGTTCGAACACGCCCGTGCCCGTGTGGAAGCGCAGCTGGTCTACGCTCACATCCTTGCTGAAATTCACGTGCAGGTCGAATTCGGCGGCTTCGGGCACGCTCACCTTCCAGACGCCATTGCTGGACCAGCCCTGGGTATCGGTCACGCGCCAGTCCTGGCGCGTGAGGGCCGTGCGCGGCGCATGCTCGCTGCCGAGGACGATGCGCGGGGCCGCGAAGTTGTCCGGGCGCGTGCTGGAGACATCCGCGAACCAGGCGTCGTAGTCGGCCAGGATCTGGGCCAACACCGCAGGTTGCTGCGCCGCCAGGTCGCGCTGTTCGCCGGGGTCGGCCAGCAGATCGTAGAGCTCGAAGGCCGCATCCGCCGGAGCGGTTGCGCGGCCAAAGCCAGAGGCGCGCAGCAGCTTCCAGCGCTGCCCCACCGCTGCGAAGTTGTGCCGTGCCGTGGGTACATCACCACGATGGGATTGCAGGAAGAGGCGCCGCTTGGCCCAAGGCACTGACTCGCCATCCAGCAGCGGCAGCAGGCTACGCCCGTCAAGGGCGCTGCCGGCCGGGGGCTCGACCCCCGTCATGTCCAGGATCGTTGGCAAGAGATCGATGTGGGCCGCGATGGGTTCGACCCTTGTCTCCGCGTCGAAGCGATCGCCCCAGGACACGTACAAGGGCGTGCGAATGCCGCCCTCGTGTACGCCGGTCTTGAAGCCGCGCAGACCCGCGTTGTAGCGACCGGGCACGGGGCCATTGTCGGATAGAAAGACCACAATGGTGTTCTCCAGCAGGCCGCGCTCCTCGAGGCCCGCGAGCATGCGGCCTAGGTTCTGATCGATGTTCTCCAGCATGGCGCAGATGCGCGCCTCGCGATCGGCCTGTTCGCCCTTGCCGGGCAGGGTGGAGGCCACGTCCAGCGCCTTGTACTTGCCGTACAAGTCCTCGGGCACATCGTGAAAGGGCCCGTGCGGCGCATTGGTGGCCACGTAGGTGAAGAAGGGGCGCTCGGCGGCCGCGCTCTCCTCGATGAAGTCCATGGCCGCATCGAAGTAGACGTCTGTGCAGTAGCCCTGTGTCTGCACCTCTTCGCCATTGCGATAGAGCAACGCATCCGTATAGCGCCGCCCGTTGGCCGGCGGTTCCGAGGGCTGCGCCAAGCCACCGCCTAGGTGCACGAGCGACTCCTCGAAGCCCTGGTCCATGGGCCGCATGGGATAGCAATCGCCCAGGTGCCACTTGCCGAAGATGCCTGTGGCATAACCCGCCGACCCGAGCATTTCGGCCAGAGTCACTTCCTCAGGCTCGAGCATGCTGCGCCCGATCCAGGTGTCGACCACGCGCGTGCGGTAGTTGTAACGACCGGTGAGCAAGCACGCGCGCGTGGGCGAGCACACGGGGCTCACGTAGAAGCGCTCGACTTGGGGGCAGCTGGCCGCCAAGCGATCCAGGACCGGAGTCTCGAGCGCCCCATGACCCATGTGCGAGTAGTCGCCAAAGCCCTGGTCATCGGTCATGACCAACAGCACGTTCGGCCGCAGGCGGCGTTCGCGTTCGCCGCCGGGCGCTGCGCAGGCCAGCAACCCGAGGAGTAGTGCGCACCCGGCCCAAGCCAAGCATCGATTGGACCTGGATGGGAAGCAGTGCATCGAACTCAGGCCTTCAGCGTGCCGCCGTGCTCGCAGAGGTGCTGCGGGATGAGCTCCTTCGCAGCGCAGGCTTTCTGCGTAGCCTCCTCGCAGAGGCAGTCGCCGATAATGGTCCCGTCCGGCAGACGCCCACCACAGGAACCGGAGAGCTTCTTGCCGTTGAAAACCACCCCCACCGCCATACCGCAAACGGCAAGGAGCATGAAGACGAAGGCGCCGAGAAAGACTTCCATGGCCACATTCTAGCCCTCCTCGAACACCATATCCGGGGGCAAGGCGTGGATTTCGGGCTAAACTCACCCCATGAGCGCACCCAAGACCATCAACATCGCGGAGAAGTTCGCCCAGGTCCAGGATCAGTGGACCCCGCACCGCATCGCCACCTTCGACGACCACCAGATCTTCCTGGCGCGGGTCGAGGGGGATTTCGTCTGGCACGACCATGCGGACCACGCGGAGGTCTTCCTGCCGATCAAAGGCGTGCTGCTGATCGACTTCGAGGACGGCTCCGTGGCCCGGGTGGCCGCCGGCGAGGTGCTGGTGGTGCCGGCCGGCGTCAAGCACCGGCCGCGCACGGAGGACGGCGAGTGTCAACTGCTGGTGCTCGACCCCCTAGTGACCAAGCACACCGGCGACGTCAAGTGCGACCGGACCGTGGAAGAGTTCCGAGTGATTTGACCCGAGCCCCGAGACCATGTTCAAAGCCAGCCTGATCGCACTCGCACTCGCCAGCCAGGACGTCCCCGCTCAGCCCACGCTGGAGTGGTACCAGCCGAGCCAATTCGAAGCCGCCCTGGAGCGCGCCGAGGAGGAGAACCGCCCACTCCTGATCCAGGGTGTCTCCTTCGGCTTGGACGTACGCGGCAGCGCCGGTAGCGCGCTGGTCGGCGTGCCCTCCGACGCCATGACCGCTTGGGGACAAGTTTTCACCGACCCCGACGTGGCCGGCCTGCTTCGGCGGCGCTTCATCCCGGTCATCTATGAAACCAGCGGCGTCGGCGCCGCCTCTAGCGAGGCCGCGGATGCCTTTGTAGAGGATGGACCGGCCGATGCCTTCAGCTTCCTGATCGTGTGCGCGCCGGACGGCGAGCTGCTCTTGGATGCGGGCCTTGCGCCGCAGCAACTGCACGCGCAACTGCTGCGCGTACTCGAAGAGAATTTCGATCTGGATAGCCCCGCGGAAGGCGAGGATGAACTTCTCGCTGCCGCCGCCAATGGCGACGCCGCCGCCTGCCTTGAGGTGGCGCGCATGCAGCTCGACCTTGGTCTCGCTTCGGGGGCACGCCCCTACTTGGATCAGGCGAAGAATTCGAAGGATGGACAAGCGGCCTGGGCCCAGGTCGAACTGCGCCTACGCGCCAGCCAGGGCGACTGGCTCGGCCAAGCGCTCTTCGAAGCCGAGCTGCGCATCGGGGCCGATCCGCCGACTCAACTGATGGAGCTCAGCCGCGGACGCCGCCGGCTCGCTGTGGGCTCCGCCAGCGCGGCTCGGGATGGACTCCAACCCGCCTGCCTCGCTGCGGGCACAGAGAGCCTCGCGCCTGCCCTGCACTACGCTGCCGGCCGCGCCGCGTGGATCGAAGGCAACCATCAGTGGGCGCGCTTTCACTTCGGCTGGGTCCTGCGCAATGCCCCCCATAGCGTCAGCGCCTGGCGCACCCGACGCGCACTCATGGCCGAAGTCTCCAGCATCCCGAACCCCGACCTGCGCGATGCGCGCAACCCAGAGTTCGAGGGCCGCGACGTGCCTGGCGCTGAGCAACTAGCCCAGGCATCCGCAGCCCACAAGGAGCTGCTGCCCGCCTTCGAAGCTAGCGACTTCCGACGCGGCGAAGACGAGTCCAGCGGCGCTTCCGGCGCCAGCGCCAACATGGACCCCACCAGCGTCGCAGTCGTCGCCAAGCTCGAGGACGGCGCCGCCGCCTACGCTGACTCAGCCAAACTAGTAAGCCAGCTCCAGGACCTCGGCGAGCCCTGTATCGACCCGCTCGTGGCTGCCATGGAGAACCCCGACTTCCTCGGCCGTGGACAAGCTGCCAACGCCCTGGCCAAGGTGCTAGCCCAGGTGGGCACGCGCCCGCCGCGCGCGATGGCTGCCCTGACCGCTGCCACCGAGGATGAGGACCGCTACGTGCGCACCCTGGCGCGTACAGCCAAGCGCTTCCTCGATCGCTACCCCACCGCCGACGAGCAGCAGGCAACCGAAGCCCAAGCTGCTCAGCCTAAGGTCAGCTACGACCCGGTCGCCCTGGCAGCGAGCTTCTCCGCTGACCCCGCCCAGGCCGCATTGAACCGCCAGATCGTGAGCAAGCTCGCGAGCATCGGCCCCAAGGCCAGCGAGGCCCTGCTCGCCGCTCTGTCGGACCCCGAGCACCCGTCCCCCGCCTGGTGCGCCTGGGCCCTGGGTCGCTGCCAAGCGTCCCTGGCCGAGCCCGACGAGGCAGCCCTCGAAGTACTCAACAAGGCAGCCAACGGAACCGTGCAACCCCTGGGCAGCTTCGCCACTGCCGCCGCGGAGCTCCTGGGCTTCTAGGGGTTCTTCGGCACGATCACCCGGCTACGGTGGCCGCCCTCGGAAACCGAGCGCACGCCGAAGAAGTAGCTGTCGGCGCTGATGCCCTCCACCTTGGCCGCCACGCGCTCTTCGCCTGCAGCTGGCGCGGGCACGGCCTGCACGCCTTCCCAGTCGGGGCTAGTGGTGCTCCGCCAAACGACCTCGTAGGAGGCGGCAGCGGGCACGGCGGTCCAGCTGAGGCGCGTGTGGTAGGACAGGGCCGCGCGAATCCTGGGCGGCGCCGGCGGCGCCGGCGCTAGGGCCAACTCAGCCAAGCACGCAGCGTTCAAGCTCGCCACGACGGCCATGTAGTCGCCCGAGACGTGCTCCGCCAGGTCGCCGAAGCGTTGCTCGTCCTCCTCGCGCACATTCTGATGCTGGCGCGCGTAGTACTCATTGGCCTCCGACATGCGCACGGCCGGGTATCCAAACTCGTCGAAAGGTATGTGGTCACCCCCACGACCGAAGCGGTCCAAGCGGAAGATCAGCTTGAGCTTGGCGCTCTCCACGTAGCGCGCAGCACTGCCCGACATGCTGCGTGCTAAGGAACGAGAAGGCGAGTGCATGCCATCGATGGCCTTGGAGAAACAGCGCACGGTGTGTGGGTCGATCACTCCGTTGCCGCCTTCGATACCGCCGACGATGTCGTTGGTGATCATGCCGTCCACGTCCACGCCCGTCTCCTGCATGACCTTGGCGAAGTGCTTGGAACCGAAGAGGCCCTGCTCCTCGCCGGGTACGCACAGGAAGACCAGGTTGGCGCTGTACTCGCCGCCAGCCAGGATGCGTGCCAGCTCGAGCACGACGGCCGTGCCACTGGCATCGTCGTCGGCGCCCGGGGCGAAGGAGTCCGCGTCCATGCCGCGCGAGCCGCGTGAGTCGTAGTGACCGGAGACGATGTAGGTGCGGCCCTGCTCGTCCACGTCGCGTCCCGGTAGGTAGCCGTAGACATTGACGCCCTCAGCCTTCTGCCCGCGAGCCTCGATCATGAAGCGCTGCTCGCGCACCTGCAGGCGCCCTCCCGTCTGCTTGGAGATCGCCTCCAACTCGCTCTTCAGCCAACGCCGAGCCGCCCCGATGCCGCGGGTCTTGGACTTGGTATCAGAGAAGGTGTGCCGGGTGTGGAAGCCCACCAGCTTCTCCACATCCCCCATCAGGCGCTCAGGTTTGATCTGATCCAGGGCGGCAGGGATCGGATCGGACGAGCTTGAATGGCCTAGGGCCAGCCCGGTGAGGCACAGCAGCAGAAGAATCGGTCGCATGCCCCGAGCCTAACCGGAACTCGGCGGTACATTCCTGCCCTCATGTCCGCCCCCAAAGAAATCGATCCGCGTGAAATCCCTACGGACTCCCTGGTGGAGCTCGCTGTGCACCTGGCCCACGAGGACCCCGACCTGGAAGCTGAGCAGCTCTGGGCATGTATTCATGCCCTGCAGCCCCGGGCGGATCAGGAGCTGTTCGAGATCGCAGCGCAGTGGTGCCAAAGTGAAGCTTGCGTAGAGCGCGAGCTCGGCGCTGACCTGCTCGGCCAATTCGGCAACGAGGAAGAGGAGAACCCGCGCCCCTTCGCCGCCGAGAGCCTGAAGCTTCTGACCGGTCTCTTGAACGACCCCGAGCCGGAAGTTCAGCAGAGCGCCATCGTCGCCATGGGACACCTGCGCAGACGCAACCCGGACCTACCCGTGGACACCCTCTGGGACAGCTCATTGTTGAAGACCGCTGCGAGCCACCAAGAAGCCGAGGTACGCGAAGCGGTCGCCCATGCCCTGGGTGGACCTGGCCACTGCGATGACTGCCCCGTCGCCGTAGAGATCATGCTCGGGCTGACCGCCGACTCGAGCGACCTCGTGCGCAACTGGGCCACCTTCGGCCTGGGCGTCATGAGCCAGATCGATTCGCCCGCCATCCGCGCAGCCCTGGCCGCGCGCCTCTCGGACCCGCACGACGACACGCGCAACGAAGCCACCGTAGCCCTCGCCATGCGCCACGACGAGGGCGTCATCGCCCTGATCGAGCTCGACCTGCAAGGGGAGGAAGTCTTCGACCACGCCATCGAGGCCGCCGGAGCCTTCCCGCGGCCGGAGTTCCTCCCGCACCTCGAGCGCCTGCTGGAACTGCACCCCGGGGACGATGTCATTCAGGATGCCCTGAACAACTTCGCCCCCGAGTAGCGTCCTTACAGGCCTTCGATGTTGCGGCGCAGGAGCTCGATCTCGTGCGTGCGGCGCACGAGGTAGCCGCGCTCGCCTTCGACGACCTCCGGGTCGGCGCGCTTGACGAAGTTCTCGTTGGCGAGCTTCGACTCCAGGCCGGCCTTGGCCTTCTCTGCCTTGGTGAGGCGCAGGGCGAAGACATCCTTGAGCTTGGTCATGTCCACGTCCTCGGGCAGGGGCACGAAGACCTCGAAGCCCGCAGCCACGGCCACGGCGCTACCCGCCGGACGCTCGGCGCTGGGGGCGATCTCGAGCGACTCAAGGAAGCCCAAGCTGATCGCCGAAGCGGCGTGGCGCTCGAGCACATCGCGCTCATTGTCTAGGGGAGCCGCCACGATGCAGACCAGGGGCTTGCGCTCGCCGACCATGGTCAGCGAACGGATCTGACGTGTTGCCTTGACCAGGTCCTGGAGCAGCTCCATTTCCTTATCGGCTGCCTCGTCCACCACCAGGCCCGCGCCGTCCGGCCAAGCCGCGACGATCAGCTGGCTCGGCATTTCCTCGCCGATGGTCTCGTACAGGGCGCCCCACAGGGCTTCCGTCATGTACGGCGTGAAGGGATGCAGCAAGGCCAAGATGTCCTTGAGAACGCGCACCAAGGTGCCGCGCGCGGCAGCCGCGCTGACCGCGTCGTCGCCGGTCAAACGTCCCTTGGTGAGCTCCACATACCAGCTACAGAACTCGTCCCAGACGAAGCGGTACAGAGTTGTGGCCGCATCGTTGAAGCGGTAGTTGTCGAGGTCATCGGAGACTTCGCTAATGGTGCGCGCCAGGCGCGAGCGGATCCAGCGATCCGCGAGCTCATGGGGTTCATCCGAACGCTCACCAACCAGGTTGCCGGTCACGAAGCGCGTGGCGTTCCAAACCTTGTTGCAAAAGCGGCTGCCCTGCTCGAAGCGGTCCGAGGCCAAGCGCACGTCCTGGCCTTCCTTGGTCAGCAGCACCAAGCTGAAGCGCACAGCGTCCGCGCCGTACTGCTCGATCATGTCCAAGGGGTCGATACCGTTGCCGGCCGACTTCGACATGCGCTTGCCCTTGCTGTCGAGCACAGTGGCGTGGATGTAGACCGTGCTGAAGGGATTGCGCTGGGCTTCCGGCAGCTCGGGCATGAAGGCGTGCCCGGCCATAACCATGCGCGCCACCCACAGGTAGATGATCTCGGACGCGGTGGAGAGGAACTGCGTCGGGTAGAAGCGCTCCAGGTCAGCCGAGGTCTTATCGGGCCAGCCCAAGGTAGCCAGCGGGAAGAGCCAAGACGAAGCCCAGGTATCGAGCACATCCTCATCGCGGCGCACCAGGGGCTTGCCGGTCTTCGGGTGCGGATCGCCCAGCTTCAGGTCGTCCACGGAAGCGGCCGGAACCTCGTCCTCGTCGTACCACACCGGCAACTGGTGTCCCCACCAGAGCTGACGGCTGATGCACCAGTCGTGCACGTTCTCGAGCCAGTGCAGGTAGACCTTGCCCCAGCGCTCGGGGCGGAACTTCAGGTCGCCACCCTTGAGGGCCGCGATGGCAGGCTGCGCCAAGGGCTCCATCTTCACGAACCATTGCTCGGAGATGAGCGGCTCCACCGGCGATTTGGAACGGTCGGAAACCGACACGTTGTGGGTGATACTCTCGGTCTTCTCGAGCAAGCCAAGCTCGTCCAAGTCGGCCACGATTTTCTTGCGCGCCACCTCACGGCTGAGGCCGGCGTAGGCGCCGCCCTCCTCGTTGATAGTGCCATCCTTGTTGAGGATGGTGATCATGCGCAGACCCGCGCGCTGGCCGCGCTCGTAGTCGGCGGGGTCGTGGGCCGGTGTGACCTTGACGCAGCCCGTGCCGAATTCCGCATCGACGCTCTCGTCAGCGATGATCGGAATCTCGCGCTCCAAGAACGGCAGGGTCACGGTCGTGCCGACCAAGTGTTTGTAGCGCTCGTCATCCGGGTGCACGGCCACGCCCGTGTCGCCCAGCATGGTCTCGGGGCGCGTCGTCGCCACCACCATGAACTCGCCGGGCTTGCCGGTGAGCGGGTACTTCATGTGCCAGAGCTTGCCCTTCTTCGTGACGTACTCAATCTCGTCATCGGAGATAGCGGTCTGCAGCACGCAGTCCCAGTTCACCAGGCGCGAGCCGCGATAGATCAGACCGCGCTCCCACAGCTCGACGAAAGCCACGCGCACCGCGTGGCTGAGCTGCTCGTCCATGGTGAAGGCCGTGCGCGTCCAGTCGCAGGAGCAGCCCAAGCGCCGGAACTGCTCGAGGATGATCGAGCCGTGCTTCTCCTTCCACTCCCAGATGCGCGCGAGGAAGGCCTCGCGGCCGATGTCCTTGCGAGTCTTCTGCTCCTCGGCGTAGAGCTTCTTCTCCACCACCGCCTGGGTCGCGATACCCGCGTGGTCCGTGCCGGGCACCCACAGGGTGTCGTAGCCGCACATGCGCCGGTGGCGCACCACGATGTCCTGCACGGTGCCATTGAGGGCGTGGCCCATGTGCAGCACGCCGGTCACATTGGGCGGCGGAATCATCACCGTGAAGGGACCCTTCTCGCCCGCCTCGGCAGGCGGCTGGAAGGCGCCCGAGGACTCCCACTGGGCGTAGAGGTCCTGTTCGATATCGGCGGGTGTGTAGTGGGACGGAAGCTGCATCGCGCTGCAAACCACGGAGGCTGGGAATAGGGTCCGCGCGGGGCGCGGGGCCAGGTCTCGGAGCGAGACCATGCTCTGTGGAGCGGCCACTAAAACGAACCGCTGGAAACCGGTCAAGCGGCCCGCCATGGGGGTAGCCTTCAAATGTCAGCAGACGCACCTATGAACGACGCCAGAATCCCCCTCCGATCCACCGCACGGGCAGCCTTCCAGGCCCAGCTCGAGGCTTTCCGCCGGGCCCTACCCCAGCTGGATGAGCTGAAATACCTCCTGGAAGCCCGTACGGGCACCTGCCTGCTGGATTGGGTGGACGCGCTGCACCTGGTAACCGAGCCCCAGCGCCGGCAATCCTGGATCGACCTGGGCTGGAAGGCTGAGGACAGCCTCAGCAGCCAAGAAGTCCTGCGCTTCCCGAAAGATGCGCTCCCGCCCATCGTCCTGGTCCGGGATCTCGAGGCCCGGTTGGACCTGCGCGTGGACGATATTGAGAGCTTCCTAGCTAGCTACAAGGACCTGCGCGGCCGCCGCCCGAGCTGCAAGATCGAGGGCCAGCCCGGATCCGGCCTGCGCCGAGCCCACTTGGCCGGACACGGCATCCGCAGCCTGGCCATGGTCCAGCGCCGGGGCTACGCGGGGTTCACCGTCGGTGCCCACACGGGCGACCTGGACCCTGAACTACGCGCCCAGTGGACGCACACTCTGCGCGCCAGACAGCGCGTCTATGCCAGCGACCGTCACGGTCTAACAGCTCTCGGCAGCCTCCTGACCGAAGCTCGCGAAGCCCTTGGAGTGCCCCAGGCAGCGGACCTCTTCCTGCACCTCGAACGCGAATACTGGCAAGCCAGCAACCGCGCGGGCAGTGTGCAAGCCGCTCGCCAGGTGACCCTCGGCCTGGGCTGGGGCAACGCACACAAGCACGTCTACCGTTGCTCCATCGAACACCTTGAGGCCAGCCTGCGGATCTTCACGGAGCTCGGCTTCGAGCGCGACGAGCAGGCCTCAGGCTCCAGCTTCCACGAGCTAGTTCACCCCCGCAGCCGCCTGCGGGTCGTCTGCGAAGCAGACCCCAAATCCACTAGCCAAGCAGGCATCGGCCCCTTCGGCCGCTGGACCGCCCTGCACGGGGAATCCCTCCTGCGCTCGGGCCTACACCGACTGCACGCCTCGCAGCACCGCGGACGCGCAAGCGATCCCGCTGTGGACAGCGAACGCTGGAAGGTGGATCCCCTGCGGCTACGCCTACAGGTAGAACGCGGCCTAATCA
>JBLIOL010000084.1:0-17145 GCA_047639615.1 Planctomycetota bacterium
AGGAGCCAGCTTCCGGCAGAACCTCGCAGCTCTAGGGGGCCTAGCTGCCGATACAGCAGGATCCCTGATCCAACACTGGTCTGGGTCTGCGGCAAGTTGATCCCCAGACGAACCCGCTACCATCGTCTCGTTTCCTCCGTGTAACCTTGAGCCATCTCTCGAGCGCTGCCTTCAAGGTATGTGCTGGAACGATGCGGCATCCTCAATATGACTCGAGCTGGAACCTTCGTACGTCGCAACTTCGAACCCCTGGTCCTTTCGACCCAGGTGTTGGCGGACTTGTGCACCGTGGTCGGAGCCTGTCTTTCGGCCTGGTGGTTGCGCGAGCAGTTCGTGGGCACCGAGGTCACGGCCATGGGCGAGATGGTGGACATCTCCACCCCGCTGGTGCTCTACCGGGAGATCTTTTCCATCTCCGCGGCCGTCTGCCTCTTGTGCTTCCACTGGTTTGGGATGTACAGCCCAATCAAGAGCCTGCTCAACGTCGAGGAATTCAAGGCCGTTTCGAAAAGCACACTCGTGGCCTTCCTGTTGGTCAACGTGCTGGTGGTCTTCCTGCGCGGTACCACCATCGAGCCGGAGGGACTCTGGGGCTGGGTGGTGCAGGTGCACCGCGCCATCGAGCTGCAGGTGGACCCGGACAACTTCAGCCGGGTCACGCTGACGCTGGCCTTTGCGCTGATCTGCGTCTACACGATGGTGGCGCGCTTCATCTCCTTCAAGCTGATCCAGGGCTTGCACAAGCGCGGCGTCGGCAACCGCAACGTGTTGATCCTCGGTGCGGGCACCACCGGCCAGCGTCTGCAACGCAAGTTCCTGTTGGTGCCGACCCTCGGGCTCAATTTCGCCGGCTTCGTCGACGACGACGAAGAGAAGGTGGGGGCCATGATCGAGCGCAGCCGCGTGCTTGGCACCAGCGCGGATCTGGCCGAGTTGGTGGGCGTGCACAAGGCCTCGGAAGTCTTCGTGGCCCTGCCCTCCGCCGACGAGCGGCGTGTGATGGAGATCGTGGCCCAACTCGAGCAGTTGGGCGTGCGCTACTACGTGGTGCCGCGCTTCTACCACCTGATGTCCTACAAGGTGCGCATCGAGAGCATCGATTCGATCCCGCTCATCGCGCGCGCTGAGAGCCGCGATGCCTGGGGCGCGAAGATCGCCAAGCGCACATTCGATTTGGCCGTATCCAGCGCCGTATTGCTGTTGGGAGCGCCTTTCTTCCTGTTCTCGTGCTTCCTGATCAAGCGCGATTCGCCGGGGCCGATCCTGTTCAAGCAGGTGCGCATCGGGCGCGACGGCCGGCCCTTCTCCATGCTCAAGTTCCGCACCATGTACAGCCGGGACTGTGCGGATGCTCCCACGCCCCAGGACGAGGGCGACCCGCGTATCACGCGCGTGGGCCGCTTCCTGCGACGCTACAGTCTGGACGAGCTGCCCAACTTCGTGAACGTACTCAAGGGCGAGATGAGCGTCGTGGGCCCGCGGCCCGAGATGCCCTTTATCGTCGAGAACTACGGTCCCCTCGACCGCGAGCGCCTGCGCGCCAAGCCCGGCGTCACCGGCCTGTGGCAGATTTCGTACGCGCGCGGCAACGCGATCCACGAGAACCTGGATTACGACCTCTACTACATAGAGAATCAGTCCCTGTTGCTCGACTTGGTGATCTGTGCCTTGACGGGCTTTGCCGTCGCCAAGGGCACGGGCGCTTACTGAGATTCGGCGCTTACTGAGATTCGGCGCTTACTAAGACAAACTGGTTCCAACCCAAGCCATGCGCGTACTGCACGTGATGGAGTGCACCATCGGTGGCACCCGTCGGCATCTGGTGGATGTGGCCCGCGGCCAAAGGCGCCGGGGTTTGGATGTGCATGTGGTTGCGTCCACTCTGCGCGACCCGGACTTCCCGGCGGACCTGGATGCGCTGGAAGCGGAAGGGGTCGGTGTTACGCGCCTCGACATGCTGCGCGAGGTCACGCCCAGCGTCGATCGCAAGCACCTGAGCCAGATCAAGAGCATCCTGCGCGAGGTGCGCCCGGACATCGTCCACACGCACAGCTCCAAGGCGGGCGTGCTCGGCCGGCAGGCTTCGCAGTCCACGCGCATCGGCAAGCGCGTGCACTCGCCGCATACCTTTGCGTTTTTATTCAAGGCGCTCTTCAGCTGGCCCAAGCGCCTTGTGTATCAGGCCGTCGAAGGGCACTTCTCCTATCGCAGCGGCGCGATTATCGCCGTCTCCGAGAGTGAGGCGGCGAGCTTCCGCGGTACTTGGGCCGTGCCTTCGAAGCGCATACGCGTGGTTCCCAACGGCATCGACCCGGCGCCCTTCGCCGGGGCTGCCGCTCTCGACCTCACCGAACTCGGGCTCGATCCCAGCCGGCCCACGGCGCTGATGGTGGGGCTTATTTACGCGGCCAAGGGTCAGGACTTGGCGCTCGAGGCGCTTGCGCAGCCGGGCATGGAAGACCTGCAACTGGTTTGTGCCGGTCCCGGCGACCTGACTGAGGTCGAAGCCCAGGTGCAGCGCCTCGGCCTCGCCGATCGCGTGCGCTTCCTCGGCGCGCGCCGGGATGTGCCGCAGCTCCTGGCCGCTTGTGATTTCCTGGCCCTGCCTTCGCGCTGGGAGGGCATGCCCTATGTGGTGCTTGAAGCTATGGCCGCGGGCAAGCCTGTGCTGGCCACGCCGGTGAACGGCGCGGTGGATGCCATCGCGGATCCGAAGACGGGCATCCTGTGCGAAGCGATCGATGCCGATTCGGTCGCGGCCGGCATGCGCCGCATGCTGGCCGCGGGCGCCGATGGTCGCGCGGCCATGGGAGTTCAGGCTGCGGCCGCGCTCGAAGGTCGCTATACCATTCCCGCCATGCTCGACGGACTGCAAGCCGTGTACGAGGAGCTGCTATGAGGCTCTTTCACCTACTGACTACCTTGGATGTGGGCGGCGCGGAGATGCACGTGCTCACGCAAGTGCGCGGCCAGCGTGCGCGCGGGCATGAGGTGCGCGTGGCCTATCTCCTGGGCGAGGGCACGCTGGCGCCGGACTTCGAGGCCACCGGCGCCACCGTCGTCGGCTGCGTGGGCAAGGGCCTCGGCGCTCTGCCGAAGCTCCGCGAGCACCTAGCGTGGTGCCAGATCGCGCACACGCACCTCTTGCGCGCGGACTTCATCGGAGCTGCGGCCGCGCTCCTGTGGGGCAAGCGCAAGCGACTGGTCTCCGGCAAGCACAACGACGAGCAAGCCCTGCGCCGGCCGCTGGTGAGCTTCGTGCATGGCCTTGTCGGGCGCGTGCCCACGCGCACCATTGTTCTATCCGATCACGTGGGCCGCTTCATCGCGGAGCATGGCCGCGTACCGGAGTCACGCCAAGAGCGCATCTACTACGGCATCGATCCCGAGCCCTGGGCCGCGGCCCGCGCGGAGTCCTTGGCTGACTCAGGAGCTCAGCGCCGCGCGATCCGCGCCGAGTTCGGGTTCGGCCCCGATGATCTTGTGCTGATCTGCGTGGCGCGCTTCGCACCGCAGAAGGCCCACGAAATCCTGCTACAGGCCTTCGCCGAGGCACGCGAAGAGCTGGCCGCTGATGGACCGGTGCTGCGCTTGCTCTTGGTGGGCGACGACCCCTTCTTCGGCTATCGCCCCAAGGCCGAAGCCGTAGCGAACGAACTCGGCCTCATCGAGAGCGGCGCCTGCGTCTTCGCCGGCATCCGCCGCGACGTACCCAAGCTGATCGCCGCCAGCGACGTCTTCACCATGGCCTCCCGCTGGGAGGGACTAGGCCTAGTCTTCCTCGAAGCCATGGCCGCGGGCCTGCCGATTCTCTCGACCAAGGTCTCCGCCATCCCTGAGGTCGTGGTCGATGGTGAGACCGGACGCTTGGTACCGGCCGACGATGCGCCGGCCTTGGCTGCGGGCATGCTTGAGCTGGCACGAGACCCTGGATTGCGAAAGCGTTGGGGCGTGGCCGGTGTACAGCGCGTAGCTAAAGTGTTTGGCCTCGACCGTATGGTCGATGAGACGCTCGAGGTGTACCGCGGAGTTTGCGGGGAGACGCGGAGTTAGATAGGGATAGCGTGCTATAACGGGGCCGTGCAGCATCTCCTTAGCACCCTCTTGTTGCCTTTCTTGGCCGTTGCTGGCCTTGCTCAGGATTCGCCGGACTTTGCGGCTGAGATTCGGCCCCTGTTGTCGCGCAACTGCTTTGCTTGCCATGGGCCGGATGAGGGCAGTCGGGCGGCGGGGCTGCGGCTAGATTTGCGCGAGGGGGCGGTGGCTGAGCGGGAGAGTGGCGCGGCGGTGGTGCCGGGCGATCGGGCGAGCAGTCGGGCTTGGGTGCGGACTGGGGATGCGGATGATCCGATGCCGCCGGTGGAGACGGGGCATGCGCTGTCTGCGGAGGAGCGCGAGTCGCTCGGGCGTTGGATCGATGCGGGCGCGGAGTACGCGCAGCACTGGGCCTTTGTGGCGCCGGTTATTGGGGATGAGCCCGCGGTGTCGCATGAGGGCTGGGTGCGGGAGGGGCTGGATCGTTTCGTGCTAGCGGCGTTGGAGGAGCGCGGGATGGCGCCGGGTCTGGAGGCGGATCGCTGGACGTTGGCGCGGCGCGTGTCGCTGGATTTGATTGGGCTTCCGCCGAGCTTTGAGCAGGCACGGGAGTTTGTGGAGGACGAGCGGAGTGATGCGTATGAGCGCTACGTGGATGGACTGCTCGCGTCGCCGCGTTATGGGGAGCGTTGGGCGGCCATGTGGTTGGACTTGGCGAGGTACGCGGATTCCATGGGGCTTGGGTCGGATCCCCTGCGGCAGATTTGGCGCTACCGGGATTGGGTGATCGAGGCCTACAACCGCAACTTGCCCTACGACGAGTTCATCGTGGAGCAGTTGGCGGGGGACCTGTTGCCGGGGGCGACGTTGGAGCAACGTCTAGCCACCGCCTTTCATCGCAACACGATGAACAACACGGAAGGCGGTACGGACAATGAGGAGTGGCGCGTGGCGGCGGTCAAGGACCGGACGAACACGACGATGCAGGCCTTCATGGGGGTGACTGCTGGGTGCGCTTCTTGCCATAGCCATAAGTTCGATCCCATCAGCCAGAGCGAGTACTACTCGCTGTTTGCCTTCTTCAATCAGACTGCGGATGCGGATCGCAATGATGATTCGCCGCGCATCGAGACGCCGACCCGAGAGCAGGTCGTGCGCAAGGCTGAATTGCAGACCGCGTGGGAAGCGGCCTTGCTGCCTATGGCGCAGGCTGGACCTTGGTCGGAATTGGCGGAGCTGCCGGGAGAGGGTGAAGGGAAGGCTCTTGCCCTGCCGGATGGCGACGTCACGGGCTTGCGCGTGAGTGGCGTGAGCTTGAAAGAGGTGGAGCTCAGCTACTGGCCGGGCCCGGCGGGTAGTGGCCCACTGCTGGCCACAGAGCTGCGCATTAGCTTGCCCGGGAAGGGGCGCATTCTGTCCTTGGCGGAAGTGGAACTGCTCGATCCGGAGGGTCGCCTGATCCTCGGTGGCGAGGCGAGTCAGTCCAGTGAGGGCTTCGGCGGCAAGGTCGAGTACGCGCGGGATGGCAACCGCTCAGGGAATTTCGATGAGCGCTCGGTTACGCACACGGCCATAGAAGCGGAGCCCTGGTGGAGCTTGCGTTTTGAGGAGGCCCAGCGGCTGGCGGGTGTGCGCCTTTGGAACCGCACGGGCGGCTTGGAGTCGCGCCTGAAGGATGCCGTGGTGGAAGTGTTCGGGGAGGGCGGGGAGCTGCTGGCTTGGACCGTGCTGTCCACAGCGCCCATGCCCGACACCACCATCTCTTGGGCAGCGGGGCCGCGGAGCTTGGGCTTTGGCACCGTCTTGGAACTGGGCGAGGGGCAAGGGACGGTGTGGCCGTTGCTCAGGCCCTTGGCCAACCAAGCTGGCGGGCAGATCAGCGTACGGTGGTTGGGCAAGGCGCGGCCGGATGCGCGCTTCATGGCGAGCGCGGATGCGCTCTTGGCGCCGGACTCGGAGCCGCGCAGGCAATTGGCTGCGACGCGGCGCGCTCTGGATGGCTTCTCCATGCCCATGACGCCGGTGATGGTTGAGCTAGCGGCTGAAAAGCGGCGCAGCTCCCATGTGCTCTACAAGGGCAACTTCCTGATGCCCGGGGACGAGGTGCAGGCGGCTGTGCCGGAGGCCTTGCACAGTATGCCCGACGGGGCTGCGATGGACCGCTTGGGCCTAGCTCGTTGGGTCGCGTCGGAGCGCAATCCCCTAACGGCGCGGGTGGCGGTCAATCGGATTTGGGCGCGGCTGTTTGGCCGCGGGCTGGTGCGTACGGAGGAGAACTTCGGCAACCAGGGCGATGCGCCGAGTCATGCGGCGTTGCTTGATCACTTGGCTGTGGAGTTCATGGCTGACGGCTGGGATCAGAAGCGTTTGCTGCGGCGTTTGGTGAGCTCGGCTACCTATAGGCAGGCTTCGAGCATGGACGCGCAGGCCGTGCGGATCGATCCCGAGAACATCTGGATCGGGCGTGGGCCGCGGGTCAGGCTCGAGGCGGAGATGGTGCGTGACGTGGCGCTGAGCGTGAGCGGTTTGCTCACGGACAAGCTGGGTGGGCGTTCGATTTTTCCGCCGCAGCCGGACGGGCTCTGGCAGGCGGCCTTCAATGGTCAGCGCTCTTGGGTCGAGAGCCAGGGACCGGATCGCTATCGACGCGGCTTGTACGTCTTCCTGCGGCGCTCGACGCCCTATCCGGCTATGGATACCTTCGATGTGCCCAGCCGGGACGTGTGTGCCACGCGGCGGATCGCGACGAACACGCCCTTGCAGGCCTTTGTGACACTCAATGATCCGGCCTTCGTGGAGTGCGCGCGGGCCTTGGCGGTGCGTATGCTCGCGGCTGGCGAGCGCGCTGAAGAACGCGCGGCCTTTGGCTTGCGCGAGGCGTTGGGACGGCCGGCTGATGCAGGCGCTGTGCAGGTGATTGCCGAATTGGTGCGCTCGGAACAGGCCAGTGCGCGATCTGGCGCAGATGCACAGCGCTTAGCCGTGGGCATGCTTGCTTCCGATGTGGGCGACGACGAGTACCAGGAATTGGCCGCCTGGACCGTGGCGGCGGGTGTGCTGCTCAATTTGGACGCGGTGCTCACGAAGGAGTGATTCCATGGAACCCACACAGTTAATCAACAAGCTCTCCCGGCGGGCCTTTCTGAGCCAAGGTGCCTTAGGCCTCGGGTCGCTTGCAGCGGCCGAGATGCTTGGTCCGCTGGATGGCGGTTTGCACCACAAGCCGCGTGCGAAGCAGGTGATCTACTTGGCGCTGAGCGGTGCGCCGCCGCAGCACGATCTTTGGGATCCGAAGCCCAAGCTGCAGGAGCTGCACGGGACGCTGTGTCCAGAGAGCATGCTCGAGGGCCGACGCTTGGCCTTTATCAAGGGCGTGCCGACGCTTCTAGGCTCGCCCCACGCGGTGAAGCGCATCGGCAAGGGCAATATGCTCATGGGGTCGATGATGCCGCACTTTGAGCGCATCGTGGACCAGGTCTGCGTGGTGCGCAGCTTGCATACGGATCAGTTCAATCACGCGCCGGCGGACTTGATGCTCTATACGGGCTCGGCGCAGGCAGGTGCTGCAGGCATGGGTGCTTGGGCGAACTATGGCCTGGGCTCTTTGTCGCGCAATCTGCCGGGCTATGTGGTCATGGTCTCGGGCGGCTCGGATCCAACCGGGGGCAAGGGCGCTTGGGGTAGTGGCTTCTTGCCGCCGGAGTACCAGGGCGTGCGCTTGCGTAGTGGAGGTGATCCGGTGCTGTACGTTTCCAACCCGAAGGGCATGGACCGCGCCTCGCGGCGGCGCAGTTTGGATGCTTTGGCCAAGCTCAACGAACGTACGGCGCAGAGCAGCGGTGATCCAGAGGTGCGCGCGCGCATGGAGCAGTATGAGCTTGCCTTCCGCATGCAGGCGGCGGTGCCGGAGGCGGTGGACCTGGCTTCGGAGCCGGAGGATGTGCTGAGGGCCTATGGGGCCAAGCCCGGTGAGAAGAGCTTCGCCAATCACTGCTTGCTGGCGCGGCGCTTGGTGGAGCGTGGGGTGCGCTGGGTGCAGTTGCATGACTGGGGCTGGGACTTGCACGGCACGAACCCTGGGGATGACCTGGGGACGGCCTTCCCGAAGAAGTGCGAGGACGTGGATCGGCCGATTGCAGCACTGATTTTGGACCTGGAGCGGCGCGGGCTTCTGGACGAGACGCTGGTGGTGTGCTCGGGTGAATTCGGCCGCACGCCCATGAACGAGGCGCGCAATGGGTCGAAGCTACTTGGGCGCGATCATCATCCCGATTGCTTCAGCGGCTGGTTGGCAGGCGCGGGTGTGCACAAGGGGCTGGTGTATGGAGCTACGGATGATCTGGGCTACGAGATCGTCGAGAACCCGGTATCTGTGCACGACCTGCAGGCGACGATCCTGCACCTGCTGGGGCTGAATCCTGAGACACTCTCGTATGCATACCAGGGCCTTGATCAGCGCTTGATCGGTCCTGCCCACGGGCCGCGAGTGATCACGGATCTCTTCGCTTAGCCCCCGGCCGGCGGCCGGGCTCCGTCGCTCCGTAGTGCCTCCTCACTCGCGCTTCCAGCCATCGAATGTGCGTGGCGCGCTCCCCGAAGCCGCCCGTTTGCGAAGTCTGGTGCGCGTCCTCGCGAATAACCCAGGCTAGCTGGCTGCCTGCGGATAGATTGCGGCGCATGGACGCTCCCTTGGACGCAAGCCTGGCCTGGGCGCGGGGCTATAGGCATCAGACCGCTGGGCTGCCGGGGGTGAGCTGTGCCTTCCGGGAGGAGCTCGAGGACTTCGAGGTGGAGGAGGTGCCGGCCTATGAACCTTCGGGGGAGGGCGAGCATCTCTACCTTTGGATCGAGAAGCGTGGGGTCGGGACGCCGGAGGCGGAGATGCGTTTGGCGCGTGCCTTGCATGTGCCGGAGGCGGGCTGCGGGCATGCGGGTCGCAAGGACGCGCGCGGGGTCACGCGTCAGTGGCTCTCCTTTCACGGGGCGCGCGCGGAGGAGGCGCTGGAGTTGGAGTTGGATGGGATCCGTGTGCTGCGCGCGGAGTACCACTCGAACAAGCTGCGTGTGGGGCATCTGGTTGGCAACCGCTTCACGCTGGTACTGCGTGGCATTGGTGTGGAGCGGCGCGGCGATGTGGAGGCGGTGCTTCGCGCCTTGGAAAGCGACGGCATGCCCAACTACTTCGGCGAGCAGCGCTTTGGGCGTGGCGGTCGCGCGCATGAGCTCGGGCAGCTCTTGGTCGCCGATGATCGCGAGGGCTATGTGCACGCGCTGGTCTCGCCCGAGCACGCGGGGCATGGTAAGGCTGCGGCGGAGCTTAGGCGTGTGATCTTGGCGGGTGAGCGCTCGGCCTACCGGCACTTGGGTTCCCTTGGGCGGCAGCTTGATCCGGATTTGGCGGCTCTGGCGAAGCAGTTGGCGCGCAGGCCGGGGAGTCTGGCCTCGGCGGTGCGGGCGATCCCGAAGACCACGCGGCGCTTCCATGTGAATGCGCTGCAGAGCTGGTGCTTCAACGGGGTGGTTGCGGCGCGGCTTGAGCGCTGGGGCGGGCTGGGCAGCTTGTGGCCTGGGGACATGGCTCAGAAGCACGACTCGGGGGGCTGCTTCCGGGTGGAGGACGCGGAGCTGGATACGACGCGGGCGGGGCGTATGGAAATCAGCCCGACTGGGCCCATGCCGGGGCCGCGTATGGATGCTCCGGAGGGCGAGCCGGGGGAGCTGGAAGCCGGCGTGCTTGAGAAATTAGCCGTGGTGGCGAGCTCCTTGGGGGGCCTGCCGGGCGGGATCGGTGCACGGGGCGTGCGGCGGGCTCTGCGGGTGCCGCTTGTGGGGCTGGAAGTGGCCTGGGAGGGGGAGCGGCTGCGTTTGAGCTTCCAGCTGCCCAAGGGCAGCTATGCCACGACCCTGGTGGAAGAGGTGCGCAAGCTGCTGCCTCAGCCATGACCCAGAATGGTGCCCCGGGAGCTCCCTCAAAGGTGGGCTCCACTTCGAAGGCCCATTTGGCCGAAGGGACGGGAGTCCCTATGTCTACAACCTCTCTTGCACCTGGCGCCGCCGTGCGTCGAGGGCTGGATCGCCGGTCGGCACCGACCCCGCGCTTCTCCCGCTACACCTTCTTTGGTGGGCAGAGGCGCAGTGTGCGCCGAGATTCGGAGCGCGAGGGCACCTTTGTGGACCTCTATGGCCTGCCGCTGGTGATAGCCGTGGCTTGGGTCGCGTTCATGAATATGGGCGACAGCTACTTCACCATGGTGCACCTGCAGTCGGGGGGCATCGAGCTGAATCCGGTGGCGGCCGCTCTGCTGACCACCGGCCGCGTGGGGTTTGTCATGGCTAAGGCGCTCATGATCAGCCTGGCGCTGCTGGTACTCCTGCTGCACAAGAACTTCTGGCTGGCGCGGGTGGGGATGTGGATTGCTGCGGGGTCCTACACCCTGCTGAACGTGTACCACCTGAGTCTGTTTTAGGGCAGGGCTGGGGCTGCATGGGAGGATCTAGGGACCCCTTTTGCTAGTCTGGGGGGAATAGGGGGCGCTTTCAGTCGTCCTTTAAGCCCATGTCCTCTGCCTATCCCACCAGTCCGCTCGATCCCCAGCGGGGGACCTGTGTGGTCACCGGCGGGGCTGGATTTGTGGGCGCGGCTGCGGTGCGCGCACTATTGCAGCGTGGGCGCAATGTGGTGGTGCTCGACAATCTGTCGAGCGGGCGCTTGGAGCGCTTGCCCCTGGCCCACGAGCAGCTGCGCTTTGAGCGCTTCGACGTGTGTGATGCGCAGGCCTTAGCGGAGCATCTTGGCGCCCTGGATGTGACCCAGGTGCTGCATCTCGCGGGACCGGTTGGCGTCCGTCGCGTACTGGCGGATCCGGAGCTGGCAGCCGGCCAGATCGGCGACTTGGGCAAGGCTATGATCACGGCCCTGGCGAGCTTGCCTGCGGGCTCGCGGCCGCGGCTCTTCGCGGCTTCCACAAGCGAAGTCTACGACGCATCGGATGTGGCCATGGGCGAGGATGCGCCCTTGCGCACACCCGGTGGCGCGGCCCGCTGGAGCTACGCCCTGGCCAAGCAGACCTGCGAAGAACACTACGACGCGGCGCACCTCTGGGAGGTTGACGCCGGGCCCGTACATCTGCGTTTGTTCAACGTGGTTGGGCCGGGGCAGGACGCGGATGGCGGCATGGTCTTACCGACCTTCCTACAGCGCGCCTTGGCTGGCGCGAGCCTGCCCGTGCACGGGGATGGACGTCAGGTGCGCACCTACGGACATGTGTTGGATGTGGCCGAGGATATCGCCGACATGCTCGGGCGCGAGTTCTTCCCCGCGGGGCCGCTCAACCTGGGTGGCACGGCTACGGCGAGCGCTACGGAGTTGGCGCAGCTGGTGAGCGAAGAGGTCTGCGCCCTGCGCGGCGGAAAAGCGGCACTGCTCGAATACGTGGATCCTGCGGCTACCTTGACGGGCTTCGCGGAAGTGCGTCGGCGCATACCGGATCTGGCGCGCGCCCATGATCTGGGCTTAGCGCGCCGCAACCGAACACTGCAAGCGATCGTGATCGATAGCCTCGAGGCTGCCCTCAGGGATCGGACCCTGCCGTGCGCATCGCCCGGATCCTGACGCGGCTCAATCTGGGCGGGCCTGCGCGGCAGGCCTTGGCCAGCGATCCTTGGTTGCAAGCGCGCGGGCATGAGCTGCGCGTATTTGTTGGCGAGCCTGAGGCCGGTGAGGGCGATCTGGCGCAGGAGCTAGCGGCGCAAGGTGTGAGCGTGGTGCGTGTACCTGGTATGGGGCGTCAGGTTCGGCCTTGGGCGGATGCGCGCGCGCGGCGTTTCTTGGTCTCGGCCCTGCGCGAGTACGCGCCGGATCTGGTGCATACGCACGCCTCGAAGGCTGGGGCGCTCGGGCGGCGGGCAGCCTGGAAGCTGGGGCTGCCGACGGTGCACACCTTTCATGGGCATGTGCTGGCGGGCTATTTCCCGGCGCCTGTGTCCTGGATCTTGAGGCGGGTGGAAGCGCGGCTGGCGCGGGGTACGACGCGGGTCTTGGCGGTATCTCAGGCGACGGCGCAGGATCTAGTGAGCTTTGGGGTGCTGCCGGCGGAGCGCATTCACCTGCAGCCGCCGGGGGTGGTGCTGGATGGCTTTGGGCAGCCCGACCAGGGCGCTGGCAGTTTGCGTGGGCCGTTGGGCATTCCGGCAGAGGCCCTTGTGGTGGGCGTGATCGGGCGGCTGGCGGAGGTCAAGCGTCCGTGCTTGGCCCTGGAGAGCTTCGCCATCGCTGCGCAGCAGGAGCCGCGACTGCACCTTGTCTACGTGGGAGACGGGGCTGAGCGGGGGAAACTTGAAGCTGCGGCGGCTCGCTTGACGGAAGAGGTGGCTCGGCGCGTGCACCTGGCGGGTCCAAGGGAGAGAATGGGCGGCGTGTATCAGGATCTGGATCTCGTACTAGGCGCTTCCCGGAGTGAGGGGCTGCCCGTGGCTTTCATTGAGGCTGGGGCCGCCGGCTTGCCCGTGGTTTCGACCCCGGTTGGGGGCGTGCCGGAGCTGGTGGAGCATGGGCGCACGGGTGTTCTCGCAGAGGACGCGCGTGGCTTGGCGGCGGGGCTGCTCGAGCTAGCTCAGGAGCCGGGTAAGCGGCACACCATGGGCGGTTTGGCCCGCGAGCGGGCGCTGGAACGGCACTCGGCGGCAGCCCTGGGCGCGGGTTTGGAAGCGCACTACCGACAGGTACTCGGCCGATGAACCTGCTTATGGTCAGCGGCGACCGCCAGGTCGCGGTGGGTGAGAAGGGTCCCTTCCACTCTATGCAGGCGGAGTTCAGCCGCTACTTCGGACGCATCGATGTGCTCTGTCCGCGGCCGGATCGTGAGCCGACGGTGGCGGTGATTCACGACAACGTCTACTTCCATACGGCGCCCTGCAGTCGGCGCCATATGCCGGCGTGGATCGCTGACGAGGGCTCGGCGTTGATCGCTGCCCACGATCACAAGTTGATCGTCAGCCACGACTACGGCTTCTTCTACAACGGCGTCGGCTCCGCGTTCCTGATGCGCAAGACCGGTGTGCCGTACCTTTCGGAGCTCCATCACGTACCGGGCTATCCGATTGCGGTGGGCTTGCGTGAGCGCATCGACCGGCTGGCGGCGCGCGTCTATGTGCGTTGGGCGCGTAAGCAGGCGGCGGCCTTTCGGGTGGTGAATACGGAGCAGATGCCGGAGCTGCTGCGGCGCTGGGGCGTGCCCGAGGGGCGCATCATGGTGCTGCCGAGTCAGTACATCGACTTCACGGTCTTTCGGCCGGCGCCGAAGCCCGTCCCTGCGCGCTACGACCTGTGCTTTGTGGGGCGCATGGTCGCCAACAAGCGCGTGGATTGCATCATGAAGGCTATGGCTGTCTGCGCGGGCGAGGGGCAGCCCCTGCGCGCCGTCTTTGTCGGGCGCGGGGAACTACGCGATCGCTGGAAGGCCCAAGGTGAACGTCTCGGTGTGGATTGCACTTGGATCGAGTGGGTCGATGAGCCTTCGGACCTGGCCGACATTTACCGCGAGAGCCGCAGTGTGGTGTGCGCTTCGACCTGCGAGGGCGGACCGCGCTATACGGTGGAGGCCATGGCCTGCGGGGTGCCCGCCGTGTCTACGCCAGTGGGTGTCATGGGGGATCTTTTGGGTGACGGCAGCTGCGGCGCCCTGGTGGGTTTTGATGAGTACAGTCTGGCCGCGGGACTCAAGCGCGTGCTGGAAAACGAGCAGTCGCGACTGACCCTCGGGCAGCGCGCCATAGATGTTTGCGAGCCCTATGAGTACGCGCGGGCATTGAAGGTCTACGCCAACGGCCTGCGCGGGCTGGCGGGCGAGCCGGAGATGGACCTATGAAGTTGGTCTTCGTGACCCAGGTGCTCGACCGCGGGGACGCGGTCTTGGGCTTTGTCTGCCGCTGGGTGGAAGGCCTGGCGCACGAGGTCGAGGAGCTGCGCGTGATCGCCCTGGAAGTGGGCGATGTAACGGGTTTGCCTTCGAATGTGAGCGTGCGTGAATTAGGCCGTAAGGGCCGGATTGGACGTTTGTTGCGCTACCGCGGAATGCTCAAGGAGGCCTTGCGTACGGACGGCTTCGACACGCTACTGACCCACATGGTTCCGCGATACTCCACCCTGGCAGCCGGCCAGGCCCAGCGCTATGGCGCGGTGCACGCCCTGTGGTACACGCACAAGGGTGTGGATGAGCGTTTGCGCAAGGCCGTGCGGGTGGTGGATCGGGTCTTCACGGCCAGTGCGGAGTCCATGCGCGTGGACACGCCGAAGAAGCAGGTCACGGGTCATGGAATCGACCTGGCGCACTTCCGCCCGCGGGCCGAGCCGACGCCATTCGAACGCGGCGAGGGGCCGGCGCGCCTGCTTTCGGTGGGGCGCTTGACGCCTGCCAAGGATCCGCTCTGCGTGCTGGATGCGGTGGCTGAGCTGGTTACTCATGGGCACGATGTGCAGCTTGATTGGGCTGGCGGCGGTTTAGCCGCTGGAGACCAGGCCTTCTCGGATCAAGTGCAGGAGCACGTGCGCAAGTTGGGTTTGGAAGAGCGTGTGAGCTTCCTTGGTGATGTGCCCTACGGGGAGATCCCGGCGCGCTTCGGCGAGGCGGATCTCTTCCTGTCGGCAAGTCGTACGGGCAGTGTGGACAAGGTGGTGCTCGAGGCCATGGCCTGCGGCGTGCCGGCGATTACCTGCAACGAGTCCTTCCCGCCGATCTTCGCGCATCTGGGCGAGCAGCACGCCATGGAGCTGATCTTCCCCCATGGGGATGCGCACGCCCTGGCCAATTGCGCGGGCGCCCTGCTGCATTGCCGCGCGCAGGAGCGCAGCGACCTAGGTCTGGACCTGCGTAAGATCGTGCAGCAGGACCACGATGTGGATCACCTCATGAAGCGTTTGGTGCACGAGCTGGAGCGCTTGCGAGCATGAGCATGGCTGTCATGGAACGTGAGCTCGTGCGTGAGGAGTTGGCCGAGCCATTGCGGCGCGTGCTGGCTTGGCTCCTGTCACTGGAGAATCAGCCCGGGCAGTTGATCTGTCCGGCGCATCAGATCGAGCACACGGGTAAGAGCGCCGGCGCGATCGTGATCGCTTGTGCGCTGGCGAAGCATGATCCGCAGGCGGATCAGGATGCGCTACTGGATGTGGCTCGGCGCGTGGGCAAGCGCTTGGTGGGCCGTTTGGAGCGCGAAGGGGAGAGCACTTGCTTCACCTTTCGGCCCGGCCGTCACGATCCTTACAACTGTTCCAACAATGTGATCGACGGAGGGGCTTGCTCGGACGCACTGGCCGAGTTGGTGCAGACCTTCGGGGCGCAACTGTCGGCTGAGGAACGCGAGAGCTTCACGCACGCCAGCGTGCTGCATGCGCAAACCTACCTGCGCTATGCGGTCATGGATAAGGGGGTTCCGGCACAGAAGGCTTGGGCTATGACGGGTGTTGCGCAGGCCCATAGCCTGTGCGGCCACGAGGTCTTGGAACTGACCGTGCGCGAGGGCGGGGCGCTGATTGCGGCGGCGCAGAACGAGGACGGAAGCTTTCCCTATCACCCGCTGGATCAGAAGCCTGGCCACGCGGGTGCGAGCGACGCCAGTGGTTTCTATCAGTCACGGGTGACGGCCTTCACGCTCTTTGCTTTGCAGCGCGCGGGGATCGATCCGAAGTCCGAGGCCTACGACGACTCCATCCGTCGCGGGCTCGAATTCTTGATGGCCTTGCAGGGGCCCGATGGACGCAAGGTGCACGGGATCGAGGCTAAGCCTTGGTATTGGGCGGGTCCCTATGAGGTGGCTAGCCATCCCTTCGATACCTATGCCTTGGCCGAGGGTTGGCGTTTGTATCGCAAGCTGCCCTTGGCGCGTGGTGCGCGTCTGGCCTTCGAGAGTTGGGTGGCACACCTGACGCCGGAAGGGCAGCCGCGGGATCACATGGCGGACGCGGGGCAGAGTTATCAGTGCCCGGTGTTCTGGGCTGGGCATGCGTCTTGGATGGCGCGCGCCTTGCCGATGCTTGAACAGATCTATCAGCTGCCCGAGCCGCCGCCGGTGGTGGGCGAGGGGCTGATGCTCTCGGTGCAGCACTTTGCTGCCGTGGACATGGTGCGGCTCGAAGACGACGAAATCGTGGCCTGGGTGCGCGGCGGGCGGCCGCCTTTCAATGTGCATCATGGCAGTCCGACCGGTGCGGGGCTGTTGCAGGTGGCGCGCAAGTCGGATGGGGAGCTGCTGCTAGGGCGCGGGGCCTTTGGGGTCTGGAATGAGGCCGAGTGGATCGGGCGTTGGGGCTTGCCGGCGCCGCGTCGGGGCTGGGCGGCGGCCGGTGGCGAGGTGCGCTTTGGCTGGTGGCTCGCGCGGGCTGCCTTCCGCGGGGCCCGACCTTTGGCTGCTCTGGGCGCGATTCCGAAGATCCTATATCGAGGGCTCTGGCGAGCCACCAGTACGCGCGTAACCACGGCCTTCGATCGGACTCCACAGGTGCAGGTCTTGCACGATGGGGTGGTGCTAGACGGTCGTATGGGGCTGGCTGATGGCAGCCCGGTTCCCGCAACGGGATTCCTGCGCAGCTTCCGGGTGGATGGGGATGGTTTGGTGGTGGAGGAGCACGCCCAGGCGGCGGCCAAGGTGAGGCGGCTGAACTACCGCTTGCCCAAGGCGGCGCGCGATGTGGTGCACGGGGAAGGCCGGGTTAGCTACCGGCTTAGCTAGGTCATTCTGTGCCCCAAGCGGACTAGCTTTGGGCCTGGTCTGGCTTGTTACGGGACGGGTCTCGGGTCCGCTCCCAGAGCCGGGTAGGCTTGGGGCTCCATGACGGTCTCCCAGGTCGAAAACGAAGATCCCAGCCCGAGCCTTGCGGTGCGCCTGCGTAGTGCAGCCGCCGGTGGAGCCTGTGGCGGATTGGTCGCTGGTCTGATCGATGGCGGCCTCCGAAGCCTCGGGATCGATCCGTCCGTCTTCTACTACCAGATCGGGGCCTTGGGATTGGTGCGGGCCTTCGAAGAGAACCTGCCGCGGGCGGCGGATCTCTTGGGTCAGCTCGGCTGCTGGGCGTTGACCGGCGGAATAGGTTTTGTCGTCGGCGGGCTGATGGGCTTG
>JBLIOL010000085.1:0-17133 GCA_047639615.1 Planctomycetota bacterium
GACGGCTTGGCCCAGGACCTATTCATGTTGTCGTATCGGCCCGATGCGACAACATGAAGTTCCTTCCCGCTTGGCTGCTGGCTGTGTGCGTGGCCTGTACTGGCCCTCGTCAAGAGGCTCAGTCTGTTCCGGTTGTCCCGCAAGAGCCCTCGGCGGGCTTCCAGGAGCCCCTGGATAGCGCCTGGACTGCCATGGAGAAGCGAGCCGCGGAGAGCAAGACTTTTGGGCAACCCAACGCGAGCCTCGAGTACTGGTTCGATGAGCGCTGGATCTCGACTAGAAGCTGCTTGCCGCTCTTGTGGTCGGGGTGCGCTTTGGCCCAGGCCTGCGCGAGCTTAAGCGCGCGCGCCGTGTTTCCCATTAGCTTGCAGCCGTAGGCCAGGTCTTCGTGGCCAGGGAAGGAGTCCGGGTGCTCCGCGTAGTTCAATTCGAATAGGGCGAAGCCTGCCTCGCGTGCGCCACCGCGGAAGAGTCCCCAGGCAAGGGGCGGCAGCAGGCTGGGACGGCAAGCCTCGGGCGCATACTCCTCTTTCATCGCGAGGTAGGCTTCGACCATCGCTTCCGTACCATCCGCGGAGAGGGCTTCTTGCAGCAACAGTCGGATCTCACCCCCAATGGCGCTGGGGCTGTCTGAGAATTCAGCATTGAGCCGGTGGACTTGAAGGGAGATCGTCGATCTTGCGCTCACCTGCGAGCTCGTCCGCCAATGTACTCAGCGTGCGCACTCTGAAATCGTAGGCGCCGGAGCCCTGGTACCTGCGCCGGAGCCCTGGTACCTGCGCCGGAGCCCTGGTACCTGCGGTGGAGTTCACGGTACTTGCCATCCAAGGCAGCCATGCCGCCGTCCTCATACTCGCCACGCAGTACATCCAACAGGGGCATGGGATTCAGGCGCCCCCGGTGACAGGTGAAGCAGCTGACATCTAGAGCCGGCTTACTGCGCCTGCCGAGTTGTGCCAGCTGCGTGTCGTTGATCTCCTGCATCATGGTCATCATCAAGCGCGCAGTCTCCTTCGCCGGCTTCGCGTCGGAAGCGTAGTCCCATTGGTCACGGGGAATGTTCAAGTTGCCTTCGTGGCAATGCAAACGGCCGATCCCCGCACGCCGCGACAATCCTAGGCTGGATAGGAAGTCGCGCATCACGTCGCCGAGCTCTCCCTGGCTGATGCCCTTTGGGAGCACTTGGAGGTTCTTGTAGTCCTTGCCGGTCTCGGGTTTGGCGGCCGTGGCGGCGGTGGCGGCGGTGGCGGCGGTGGCGGCGGTGGCGGGGTCAGCGAGTAGTGTGAGCAGACCAGCGCTGGTTAGGGAGAGCAGGGAGCCGAGGATGAGCTTCTTCATGGGGACGGGGCTTGGGATCAGCTAGCCAGGGTAGAGGGGCGCTTAGCTCCCGCAACCAAGCCTCCAGCTCACAGCACGACTACAGGTCCCCTGGTTAATCGCCAGTTAATGGTGCCTCCGGGGCGCCGAACTGAACTCTTGCAACGGGTCCTGAGCACCAGGAGGTAGTCCGGCCCTCAGTGGTTAGACTTTCCAGCCCCCGCGTTCTCCATCCTGTACCGCACAGGTCCACTTCCAAGCAGCATGAACACCACTCTCCTCGGCCTCATATCCTTAGGTTCCCTCGCAGGCATTGGCGGCAGCTACGTCCAGGACGGCGCCGCCAAGGAGGCTTCCAGTGCGGAGGACTTCCAGTGGTCCCAATGGAACGGTCCGCAGTTCGACGGTGTGTCGACCGAGTCCGAATGGAAGTCGGAGGGCAAGCCGCTTTGGGAGACCGAAGTGGGCCTCGGCTACTCCACCGTTTCGGTGGTGGACGGACGCGCCGTGACCATGGGCTACGACAAGGAACTCGGCCTCGACGTGGTCTTCTGCTTCGACGCCCTGACCGGCGAAGAGCTCTGGTCGCATGCCTACCCTTCGAAGATCTGGGACCTGGCGCATGAGGGCGGGACCGTGAACACGCCGTCCTTCGATGACGACCTAGTCCTATCCCTCAACCGCGAGGGCAACCTCTTCGCCCTCGACGTGGAGAGCGGCGAGATCATCTGGCACAACGAGTTGAAGCCTGAGGAGAACCCGCACAAGCTCGAGTATCCCCGCTGGGGCTTTAGCGCCTCGCCCATGGTGCTCGACGACGGGGTCTACCTGAACTGCGGCCGTCTACTCTCGATCGATCGCGACTCCGGCGAGGTGCTCTGGGCTTCCGAAGACTTCGGTCACGGCTACGGCACGCCCCTGGCCCTGGAGGTCGATGGCGTCCCTGCCCTCGCCGTGCAAAACAACGACCGCTTCGGTGTGGTCGACCGCCGAACCGGCAAGACCCTGGCTAGCCTGCCCTTCGGTGGCAAGAACCGCGGCATCAACGCATCCACGCCGGTGATGATGGACGCGGGGGTGTTCATCGCCTCCGGTACCTTGCCCGGTTGCGCCATGTTGAAGCTGGGCGAGAAGGAGCCCGAAACCCTCTGGCAGAACCGCTCGATGGTCACGAGCTTCTCGGGCTGCGTCGCCATGGACGACTATCTCTACGGCTTCGATGGTGCGGTGCTCACGTGCATCGACTCCGCCGGTGAATCCAGCTGGTCGGAGCGCGGCATCGGCAACGGCGCCGTCAGTGGCGCGGGCGATCGCCTGCTCGTGATGGGCGGCACCGGTGAGCTGATCGTGATCAAAGCTAGCTCCGAAGGCTTCGAGGAGCTCTCGCGTGTGGAACTCTTCGAGGAGGGCAAGTTCTGGACCAAGCCCGTGCTGGTCAACGGCATCGTCTATTGCCGCAGCAGCCGTGGCACGCTGATGGCCCGCGACCACCGCGAGTAGGGCCTCGGACACATGCTGTTCCTAAGCGGCGCGGATGTGCGCGCTTGCCTGCCCTGCGAGCCCGCCATGGCCAGCGTTGAAGAAGCGCTGGCTATCCAGGAGGGCGGTGCCTTCAGCATGCCCGAGCGCTTGAACATGGAGTGCGGGCAGCCGGGCAATATCCTGTTGCTCATGCCGTGCCGCACGGAGCAGGCCTTGGCCACGAAGCTCATCAGCGTTTTTCCCAGCAACCGCGCAGGGTCCTTGCCCGCGATCAACGGACTGGTGGTACTCAATGATGCGCACACGGGTGAGGTGTTGGCGGTCATGGATGGCCAGTCCGTGACGGCCATTCGCACCGGCGCAGTCACGGGCGTAAGTGTGCGCCACCTAGCCCCAGCCGGCGCGACCACCCTTGGGCTCTTGGGCTGCGGGGTACAGGCCTTTGATCAAGTGCGTCACGCTTGCGCGGCGCAACCTTTGGAGCGCGTGCTACTCCACTCTCGCAGCCGATCCTCTGCTGAGTCCCTACGTGATCGACTAGCGCCGGAGCTGCCGCAGCTGTCGGTGGAGGTCGCCAGCTCCCTCGAACAACTGATTCAAGCCAGCCAGATCCTGATCACAGCCACCAGCTCGCGCACGCCGGTTCTGCCCGACGACCCGGCCGCATTTGAAGGCAAGCACTGCGTGGCCATCGGCTCCTTCGAGTCGGATGTGCGCGAGTACCCCGACGCGATCTTCAGTCGCACGGCACAGGTCTGGGTGGACACGCCGCATGCCATGGCCGAGTCCGGCGAGCTGTCGAATCCTCTCGAGCGCGGCATCCTGCACGCAGACCAGGTCCAAACCCTGGGTGCGTTGATCGCCAGCGGCGCCGAACCGAATCGCGGCGAGTACGGAACGACCTTCTTCAAATCGGTGGGCATGGCGCTCTTCGATTTGCAGGCCGCGCGAGCTGTCCATGCCGCCGCCGTGGAGCGCGGGCTCGGCACTCAGCTAGCTCTTTGAGCCAGCGCTACGAGCTCTCGGTCTCTTGGACCAGGCTCTTTTAGTGCTGGCCGCCGCAGCCTTGAGCCGATAGGTCTCCGGTTCGATGACGAGTAGCTCGGGCCGGGTGCTTCGCCCCGTGAGATGCGCGAAGTCCTTGATGTCAAGCGCAGCGATCTGCACCTCCAGGCGCGCGCTGGGAACCGGGTTCGCATGTAGCTCTTCCTACAGGCGCGCGTTACTTCTGGCTTGGGCTAGAATCGGCGACTCCTGCGGTCCAAGATCGCCGCGGAGAAGAGCACACCATGGCCGAGACAGAATCCAAATCACGAGAACTTCACGACACCGCCGACGCACCTTGGGAAGCCACGGGAGCGGGCGTCGAGCGCAAGCCGATCGCCTCGGCGAACCCCGGCCCGGCTGACGAGACCTTTCTCTGCCGGCTCGCGCCCGGGGCGAGCCTACCCGCGCCGCCGGCGGGCTCGGGGTTCGAGCTCTTCGTGCTGGAGGGTGAGCTGCAGCTGCAAGGCGGGCCCTTGCGCAAGCACGGCTACGCGCGCCTACCGGGCGAGGTCCTTGAAGAGCTGAGCTCCACACCCGGCTGCACGCTCTTCGTCAAGTCAGGTCCCTTCGCCAAGGGCGACAGCGAATCCATCAGCCTGCAAGCCGGCGACGATCCCTGGCTCCCGGGCCAAGGCGGCCTCGAGGTCAAGCCCCTGCACTCCTTCGAAGGCCAAGGCGCAGCCCTAGTGCACTGGCCCGCGGGCGAGCGCTTTCTCCCGCATCAGCACTGGGGCGGCGAAGAGATCCTCGTGCTCTCCGGCACCTTTAAGGACGAGCACGGCGAGTACCCCACGGGCACTTGGATTCTGAGTGCGCACGCCAGCAAGCACCACCCCTTCGTCACCGAAGAGACCGTGATCTTCGTGAAGACCGGCCACCTGCCTATCGCTTATCCGAAGTGACGGGCGGAGCGGCGTGCTCGGAAAGCGAGTAGGCGTAGGCACCTCCGGAGCCCGTCATGACGAGGAATTCCGGTCGTCCGTCTCCGTCGAGGTCGCTGAGGGACAGGGCGCTGCTGGCTGTGGCCCGCTCGTGGCCCTTGATGGAAAATTTGACCAGTGGCTTGCGCGTCTTGCCGGAGCAGAGGACTCCGGACGAGCGCTGGACCTGGGAGGCGGCTGGCAGGTCGTCGGTGATAAACTCTGCCAGGCCATCTCCATCGAGATCGCCGATGGTAGATGGGGTGCAACCAAACATGGATCGGTGTTCGATCAAGGCGAGCACATTGAGATCATCGAGTTCCCGGGTCGAGGCCAGCACGTACCCGGAGAAGGAATCACCGAGGAATAAGTCGTCGCGGCCGTCGCCATCCACATCACCGGCGGAGTGGGCATTTCCGCGCCCGAGAATGGTGCTAAGCAGAGCTCCGGTGCGACCGCTGATGAGGACGGTTGGGCACGCCCTCCGCAAACCGAGCGCCGGAGCGACGACGTCTAGGCAGCCATCACCGTCCACATCGCCGACCCCATGCACGCCCATGCCAAAGCGCGGCCGGGAGCCGGGCGAGTCCACGCGCCAGAGTTCGGATGCGTCCTTGCCGGAACGCGCACTCACGTAGCCCGGGTATTGGACTGTCTCGAAGTACTGGACTGTCTCGAAGTTGTCGTCGGCTGTGACCGTCACATTCTTGTGCCCCGCTTTGCGTGGGGTGACACCCAGCACATAGTCGCCATAGCCATCCCCGTCGATGTCAGAGAGCGGCGCGAGGGAGATCCAGTTCTTGTTCGATTCGACTCCTTCCGGCATGGGCAGGGCCTTACCCGTGCCCACGGAAATCGCGGCTAGGGGCGAAGTGAAGAGCAGATCCCCAATCCCATCCCCGTCGAGATCGCAGCCCGCATGCCACGCACGCAGCTCGCTGTCGTCTCTGGGCGCGCTCCCAAGCCGCAGCCGTACCCTGTCCTTCGCCGTCCAAACCGTGCGTAGGCGTTGGCCCGTGCGCCCGCAATACAGGTCGATCGTTCTGGGGCTGCCCTGCTGCTCGAAGCTCGGCGCCACCAAGTCAACGGCCCCATCCCCATTAACATCGCCTACTGCGATCGCGTCGGAAGCGATGCCCTCGATTTCGAAGAGCGCATCGTCCAGGCCCATAACGCGCGGGCCGTTGGTGCTAGGCGGACTCTGAACGGGGCAGGCTGCGAGCAGGACGAGGGCGAGGAGCATGCTCCCCCTAACCACAGCCTGGGCGATTGGTTCTGCCCGACGCTAGGGATTACTTCTGGCCGATGGCGATCAGCGCCGCGCCGGTGCGGTGGTAGAGCTGGCCGCCTGAGTACGAGACCGAGTTCGCTGACCAGACACCGTCGGCGGGGCCGAGGTCGTTTAGGGCGAGGAAGGCGCGGCCGTCGAAGTGCTCGGCGTTGGCGTCGAGCACGTAGACCAGACCGCTCGCCAAGGTGAAGTAGAGCCTGTCGTTGACGCGCGTGGGGGAGCCGTTGAAGACCCAGTCCCAGCCGTCCCAGCGGCAGCGGTCGTCGCCGGTGACTTCGATGCCGCGGCTGTTGAGCGGGCGGGCGGAGCGCTTGGTGCGCCAGAGGTAGATGTCGGGGATGCCGCGGGTGCGCACGACGCCGCTGGGGACTTCTAGGTACTCCACTAGGCCGGAGGTCGGGTGCACGCGGGCGAAGGAGTATGGCGGGCCGATGTTGGGCTTGCCCCAGGCGGTGGCGTAGCACTGGAAGGTGACGTGGCCGTTCGCGGCGATCATCGAGTAGCGCGCGGGGAAGACCGGCTTCTCCAAGTCCACGTTCTTGTCCGTGTGCCACTTACCAAGTTCGGGGTCGAAGCTCGTGCGGGTGACGCCGCTGGTGAGCGAGATCTCGCGTAGCTCCTTGCCCGTGTTCCTGTCGAGCACAACCAGGCTGTTGTGCGGTGCCTTGAGCAGCCAGTACACATGCTGCTCGTCGTAGGCCATGGTCTGCAGGGAGGCCTCGTGGTTCTTGCGCGGGTCCTCGTAGCGCCAGACGGCTTGGCCGGCGCGCTTGCCGGTGAGGCGCGTGAGCGAAATGCCCAGGGGCAGCTCGGGCACCTGGTGCGGGCCGCCGCGCGCGTGCAGTAGGCAGGGGCCGTCGGCGGTAGCGACCAGGGTCGGCGCGTTGTAGTGGGTGAGAGTGTCGGCGCTGGTCCAGAGCACCTCGCCGCTGGCGGCGTCCAAGCCGACCAGGTGATGCCAGCGGCCATGCAGGGATTTCGATTCCTCGGACCCCGGCGCCGGGAAGGGCTCCATGGTGACGAAGGTGGCGCCGCCCTCGGGGCGTGGCACGAGGAAGGGCTCGTACTGCTTGTTGAAGGGACCGTCGAAGGTCGGTGTCCAGCGCCGCTCCCAGACCTTCGTTCCATCGATCGTGAAGCAGGCTACCTGGCCGCCGCCGTTGGTGAACCAGACGTGCTCGCCGTCGGTGACGGGGCTTGCGCTGGTGGCGTCGGAGAAGGGGTAGGTGTAGATCGACGGCACGCTGCCTTCGAGCTTGTGCGACCAGAGGACCTTGCCGGACTGCTGGTCGAGACACAGGGCGACGGTGTCCTTGCCCGAAACCGCGCGCTTCTCGATGGCGTGGGAGTAGAGCGCAGCGTCCTCGGCGGAGAGCGCCATGTCCTCACTCCAAGGCGCCATGCAGCTGACAAAGATGCGTCCGCTGTGCACGGCGATGCCGCCTTGGCCGGTCTCGGGCAATGGCGTCTGCCAGAGGATCTTCTCGCCCGTTCGCACGCTGAAGTGCAGGGGCGGAGCGGGCCCGGTGGCGGCCCAGTTGCCGTTGGGGCCGGCGCCTTGCGGCCATTGGGCCGCTTCAAGCGAGGCTTGAGTACCGAGAGACGACAGCAGTAGAAGAAGCAGGCGGCGCATGGCCCGAGTATAGGCCTGATCTCGAAATCGAGCGCGTGCTCTACGCTCCTAGCGATGGGGCAATTTTGCGGGAGTGCCTATTCCTCGGGAGGCCGCATGCCCATGCACCAGGTCTCATCGCGCCAGAACTCGATGGGCTTGCCCTCGTAGTCGATCGTCAACGTGCTACTGCCCTTTGCCTTTCCCACCGGATAGGACAGTTTCAAGAGGTAGCGGTCCTTGCCATCAAAGGTGCCCTGGAAGGTGTACTCGAGGGCGTAGGGGATGGCGTGCTCCTCATCCTGGTAGCGGGTGGACAATTTGCCACTTGTGGTCACGCCACTCGTGCTTCCCACCATTCCGCCGACGGAATGATCGCGTGTGTAGAGCTGCTTGTTCGGGTACAGCGGGGGACCCAGCTCGGAAGCCTCGGCCTCGGGTGATGTACTGGCCACGGGCTCCGCAGCTGACAGCTCCGTCGAATTCGTGCAGCCAGAGAGCAGGCACCCTACGAGCAAGGCCATGAGGAGCGCGACGTGGTTGCCGATTCGCCTGACGGTACGGACTCTAAGGTGGTGCTCGGGCATGTCCTAGCATGCTACCAGAGGCATGAAAATGGGCGGCCCCAAATGCGCAAGCGCAGGTGGGGCCGCCCGGAGCCTTCCGTGGTTCCTAGCTGGAGAATGGAGAGCCTGGAGCGGAAGTACGGACGCTACTGCGCCCGCGTGGGTTGCCTAGGGTGTGAAGGTCACGGCCAGGGCGTTGCTAACTGTGGAGTTGGTTCCGCAGGGTCCAACGGGGTCGCGGTACCAGCTCTGGAAGGTCCAGGTTGTGCCGGAGGTGATCTGGCCGGCGGCGGGAAAGGAGAGTCCAGCTTGGGCGACGAGGCCCGTGCGGAAGCTCGTGCCGCTGACATCGGACATCTGCACCGGGAAACGATAGAGCGTGCCGAAGGTGCAGCGCAGGCCGTCGGACATGGTCACCGGTGCGCCGCTGGTGGGGCCCATGAAGAGGATGTTGAAGGCGCCGGTGAGCATGCCGCTGGTGGTTAGGACCAGGTCGTCCGCGGCCACGCTGGATCCGCCGCTGCCGCTGAGCAGCGCGCCGCTGCCGGTGCTGTTGGCGCAACCGGCGCTGGGGTCGTCGTTGCCGCAGGGGCAGGCGATGCCGAAGCAGAAGGCCGTGCCGACGCCGCTACCTAGGGCGCCGAGGCTGCCGTCGGGGTTGATGCTCTGGGCGTAGATGTCGCCGCCGTCGGAGCGCTTGTCGCCCCAGGCCAGGACCACTTGGCCGGCGCTGTTGGTGGCGATGGCGGGGCGCGACTTGCCGCTTTGGGTGGAGGCTACGTCGAAGGCGGGGATGTCGATGTTGCCGCTAGCGTCTAGGTGCGCGCCGAAGAGTTGGTCGGTATTGAAGCTGGGGGCAGCGTTCCAGGTTAC
Organism: Planctomycetota bacterium; assembly: GCA_047639615.1. GTDB lineage: Bacteria > Planctomycetota > UBA1135 > UBA1135 > CAYWNK01. The sequence continues at coordinate 9,109 of JBLIOL010000085.1, forward strand.
GAAGGCGCCGCCACCGCTGGCTGCGGTGCGGACTTGGCTGAGCTCGCCGCCGCCGAGGGCTACGACTTGTGTTCCGTTATTGGTCCAGAGGCGGTTGCCGGAGGCGTCGAGCTTCTGGCCGTAGAGCCCGCGCATGGATTGGGAGCCGTTCATCTCGCGGAAGAAGAGCGTGGTCTCGCCGCTGGCGGTGTCGAAGCTGGCGGTGGGGTCCGTGCGCACGCGCTGGCCGTTGGTGGAGAGGGCTACACCGTTGTGAGTGAAGGCCTCCGTTCCGTTCGCGAGGATGCGTTGGGCGTAGCACTGCAGGGAGCCGGCCGTGCTGTACCAGCTGTAGACTGCGCCGCCGGCGCCGTCGGTGATGAAGGTCGGGAAGTTGCCGAACTGCAGGGAGCCGACGTCGAAGACGTTGATCGGGTTCGCGCCCCATTGCGCGGCGCCTGCGCTGTTGAACTTCTGGGTAACCAGATGCTTGGGGGCGGTGAAGCCGCCGGTGCCGTGGACGATGGCGAGGATTACGCCCGTGCCGCTGTCGTGCAGGTCGCTGGCGCTGTAGGTGCCGACGGGTGCTACTTGGGTGATGCCCGCGCCCCATTGGGGAGTGCCGGCGGCGTCGAGCTTCTGGAGCTTGGTGTCGGCGTCCATGGTCCAGGCGACGACGATGCTGCCATCCGAGGTGCCGGCGATCTTGGGTGCGGCTACGAAGCTATTGGTGTTGGTCAGTTGCACACCCGAGGCCCCCCAGAGGAGCGCGCCAGCGGGAGAGACCGTGGCAGCGCTGATCTGGGTACCGCCGAAGCGGTCGTCGCGGAAGGCGAGTAGTGCATTGCCACTAGCGTCCACATCGAGGCCGTAGTCCTGAGTTGAACTGAAGCTGCGGTCGGCAACGAGGATGCCGCCATGGGGGAAGAGCTCGAAGCCGGCGGCGTCGAGCTTCTGCAAGCGCACGTCGTAGCCGCTGCCGCCGTCGTACCAGGACACGTAGCAGCCGCCGTCGGCGGTGGGTGCGAGCTTGGTCTGGACCTGCTCGCCGGCGGGGTCGGCCACCGCCAGGTTCTGGGCCGGATCCGAGGACCACTGGGCCTCGGCGGAGGTCGCGGCGAGCAGGAGCAGGAGGGGCGCGAGGGCCCGCTTGGAGAGGTGCTTGGTGTCCATGACGAGGCCCGGTATAGGGGCCGAATCTCCGCTTGGCAAGTGTCTCCAGAGACAAATCCAGAAACAGGCGTGGGGGCCTTGCTCTGGGGCCTGAATGCCCTACTATCGAGGACCTAGGCCTCCCCAGGCCGCCTGCCACCCCTAGACCTGCCCCAGGACATCCCTGTGAGAACCAGCGCGATCGACGCGAGCCCGCCGCCCTTCGAGGAGCACTACCAGGGCGTGCTCTTGGACCTGCGCGGGGCCCTGACGGAGCTGCTGCTCAGCGTGGAGGCGGACCCCACCAACCCCCAGGAGTTGGCCCGGCGTTTTGGGCTCAACCGCAACCTGACCTGGAAGGTCTCGCGCCTGATCCGGGCCTCCGATCTGTTCGGTGTCTTCCCGCAGATGCCCGGGGCTTCGGCCATGACGATCTTCCTCAAGGCCCTGCGTCGTGCGGGTGCGCCGAAGGAATCCCTGCAGGCGGTGCAGCGGGCAATGGAAGAGTTCGAGAGCATGGTCAAGATCCATGCGGGTGACCGCGCCAACCTAGAGTTGATGCTCGACAGCTTGTCGCCCGAAGGCATGGGGACTGAGCCCTTAGAGATCAGCCGCAAGCTGGCCTTTCGCGGCAACAGCGGTATCTGGGGAACCCAAGCGCGCTTGCGCCTGCGGGCCTTCTTCATCGCGCCCAACGCGGATGATCCCGACATGCTGGACACGGCTCAGATTACGGGGCTAGTGGACCTGCGGCGCTTGCGGCCGGGGGCTGTGCAGCCATTCTTCCGCATGTCGCGTTACAACGATGATGGCTCGCAGCTCGATGCGCCTCGGCAGCTATCCATCGAGCCGGACGTGGCGGGTTACGAGGGTTCGATGTTGATGCCGAGCTTCTGCTCGAGCCCCTTGCCGCCCTTGCGGGTGGTCGAACATGGCGCTGGCCTATCGCACGTGCTGGGGGAGGGGCCGCTCGGCAACCGCGGTGCTTCGAGCATCATCTATGGCAGCCTTACGCGCCGCTTCGCCCAACGCCATCGGGACGAGAGCAACATCTACGGCGAGTGCCTGACCGACATCAACGTGCCGGCGGAGTCCTTGCTCTTCGATCTAATTGTGCATCGCGACGTGGTCGACGACTTGCAGCCGGAGGTGAAACTCTTCCAGGGTGCAGCGACGCCCTTGCTCAAGCCACTAGCCACGCAACTGCCCTGTCCGGAGGGCATCCAAGACATCGGAGCCGGCCCGCCGCGCATGGCGACGCCGCTCATGCCGCGCTACGGCAAGCTGATCGACAGCGTCTTCGAACGCGCGGGCTGGGATCCGCTCGAGTTTCGAGCGGTGCGCTTCGAGATGAAGTACCCGCCGGTGAACTCCTCGGTATTGGTGCGCTACTCCCTGCCGGAGAAGCGCAGCTAAGCTAGATGTAGCTATAGGGGCAGCGCTCATGTGGACCGGGGGGTGCTGCGTGAATCATCCGCAAACTTGCGCACTTGCGTGAAGCCTGAGCGCTGGCTACTTGCCTGCTCTGCTCGGGAGCGCGCTTCGTTCCCTATGATCGAGCCATGCTGCGATCCTGGCTTGTGTGTCTTGGTGCGAGTCTCTTACTTGGATGTCGTTCGACGGCGGTCGAGGCGCGGGTTCTTGAGGTCGAGCTGTTGGCAGCTCATGCGGCGGTGCTCAGGGACCATCGCGGGCTCGATTGGCGTTCTCTAACGGGCGCGGAGTCGAGTGCGGATGTCACGCTCAGTGTGTCCCGCGGTCAGGTGCAGGAGATGCCTCGCCGTGCCGTGCAGGAGCGCTTCCAGGGTTACTTTGCTGGAGCGCGCTTCAGCCGTTACGACGACCTCGCGCCGCCCATCGTGCGCGTGTCGGAGGACGGGACCCTGGGCTGGGTGATTGCCAACGTGCGCGTGGAAGGCGTCTTTGAGGATCCGGCTGGCGAGAGCAGGAGCCTGGCCAGTACCTTGGGTTGGATCGAGCTGTACGAGCGCAGCGGCGGGCGCTGGCTTCGAGTCGGGACCGTCTCCAACCTAGATCGCAACACCTCGCCTGGGGGCTTGGCAGGGGGCTCGTACCTGGTGGACGCCGAATGCGCTCAGGTCCTCACGGCGGCCGAGGAGGCCTTGGGCGGCCAAGCAGCCCTCGCGGCTGTGTAGTCCATCGATGCCACGGCAACAGTCATTGCTCCGGGCGGCAGTGGGCAATTGCATGTGCAGGCCATGGCCGATGGACGCGTGCTGCTGGAGCAGCAGACCTCAGCGGGAGCGCAGGTGGTGATGGCCGCGCTACGGGATGCCACCAGGGTGGGCGTGGGCGCCGAGTCCGTGCCAGGGACGGATGCCGAGCGCTGCTTCGTACTAGGGCATGCCCTGCACCTGACCTTCCTCAGCCCTACGCGCGTCTACGCGGATGCGCGCATGGGCGCCGACGTGGAGTTCGCCGGGCGCCAGGCGCACACGATTGAGTGCACAGACAACTTGGGCGCGCCGGTGCAGCTCTACGATGACGCCGAAAGCGGTCTGCCCCTCGGGATGCGCCTGGTGGAACCAGGCAGCGATCCCGAGGTACCGATCCTCTTCACGGTGAAGGACTGGCGAGCCCTAGGGACGCTGCCGGTGTTCCACGGTGCAACGATTCTTCACAGGGGGGACAGGTTCGAGTACGCGTACACGGGGATTGCTGTGAATGGCACGGAATCAAGCCGCTTCGGAACCACCGCTCAGGAGGCTGGTGGCGAGTAGTCTGCCTGTTCGGGCCGCTGGCCAGTACTTGGGCCGACTGGACGTGCCGGGCATTAGGCCGGGGGGCAGGGATGTGTTTTCCAGACCCTAGCCGCGAGGCGAAATGAAGGCTTGAAATCATCGAGGGACCTATCGAACTCGTTTCGAATCGTCCTCGGATCGTAACGGTGGTCGTGCTCGCCCGACAGCGTCAGGGTGTAGTTGAACTCCCACTCCCATTCTTCTGTGTCGGGGTTCCAAATGCGCTGCTTGCAGGATAGTGAAGCGTCGGGCTCATCGCCCGCTAGCTTTCCCACTAGGGACTTCTTGTGTGCCAACTCGCCAGCCAGCGATATGCGTGAGCCGTACACGAAAGGATCCGGTGAGTTGGACGCGTCTTCAAATACGTGCTTCCTTAGGTCTCGAGCTGCTTGTTCTACGAGCCAGAGCACGGACCCTTCTTTCTTGGGGTTGGTACCGACAAAGGGTAGGACATAGCTCGTTGCATCAATGGACTCACCATTGACGTGCTTGAGTGCAAAGCCCCCCTCCTTGAGTGTGGCCTTCCAATCCTCGCGCTTGTGAGGAAAGGCTTGTTCCGGGACGAAATCAATGAGACGAGTACGAGGCGAAATGTTCATGTTGCGGTATAGCCGTGCACCGTCTGGATTGAGGTCAAACATGAAACGGACTCGACAGTTGAAGTAGTTATCGTGAACCTCTGGGTCGGTTGATGTGCTCATAGCTAATTTGAATGTGCCAATCGGAAGCCGAGGTCGGCGGATGTGTCGAACTCGGGTGCTCTGCGGTGTTGGTCGAGCCAGACCCAAGGGCTCTTGTTGTCGGTGCGGTGCCAGGGGAGGCCGCGGGCGATGGTGTAGTTGGTGTCGACGTTGAGTCGGCCAGCGATCTCTCGCGGCATTGGGGTGCAGGTCCACTCGGAGGCGCCGGCCATCTGAAGGGGGAAGCCTTCGGCTAGGGCGCGGGCTGGCTCGATGAAGCGAGCGTAGGCCAATGGGCTGCTTTGATTGCCCTCGGGGTCGAGTAGCCAAGGGGGGCCTTGGGCCGGGTAGTCCGGTCGGGCGGGTACGGAATCGGCTTGGCTCTTGGCGCTATTGAGGGCGTGGGTCCACTCGGTGGTGGATGGCAGACGATAGCCCCACCACTCCGCGATGGCGGTGGCTTCGCTGTGGTTGATGAGCGTTGCCGGGAGTGAGCTCCAATCGTCGCCGGACCTGGTGCCCTTCGCCTGGGTGTAGGCCTCGCCGCCGAACTGCAAGAGGGTGCGACCTGATTGGCGCAGGTAGAGTTCTACCTGGCCGTTCGTGATAGGCGCGCGACTCAGGTGGAAGGGGCCGACGCTGATGCTGTGGGTGACGTTGTAGCCACTCTCCAGACGAATCGCGTAGGACTCTTCTCCACCGCCAAAGGCGACCCACTCGATACCCGCAGGCAGAGTGCGCGGGGGCTCGGGGCGCAGCTTGATGACCTGCTCTTCCGTTGGAATACGGTCGAGTTCGAGTAACTGGCCGCCGGGGAGTTCGATCTGCAGGCGCAGGGGACCCGGCGGGATGCTGAGGGTTGCGCCGCGCGGGGAGAGGGGCTTGGCCTGGATCGTCTCGGCCGGCTTGCTTGGGTCGGCGCTTAGCAGGCTGTAGCCGAGGCGCGAGCCGGGGGGCAGGGCGCTGGCGTCGATTTCGATGCTGGCCCAGGAGCTGCGGGCGCGGACTTGGTCGGCCGTGCGCCAGGCGAAGACGCCGGCGACTAGGCTTAGGCCGATGGCGGCCGCGCTGGCGCGCAGGATGAAGCGGCGCGAGCGGGAGCGGTTGCGTAGGCGTTGGCCGAGGCTCAGGGGGCGGGCGCTGATGGGGGTGCCGGCGAGCCAGGCGCGGAGGTCCTTGGCGAAGGTGCCGGCGTTGGCGTAGCGCTGGTCGGGGTTGCGGCGCAGGCCGCGTTCGATGCAGAGGGCTAGGTTGCGGTCGACTTTTGGGAGGTGCGAGCGCAGGGGGCGGACCTCGGGGGAGTCCAGGCTGGCGAGCATGGCTAGGGAGGGCAGGCCGCCGTAGGGCGGTTCGCCGGTGAGCAGTTCGTAGAGCACGGCGGCGGCGGAGTAGATATCCGTGCGGCGGTCGATGGCGTCCTTGAGCTGGCGCGCCTGCTCGGGGCTCATGTAGGCCAGGGTGCCAGCTACTAGGCCGGAACGGGTGGCGCCCGTGGGGCCGGCGGTGAGGTCGCGGGCGAGGCCGAAGTCGCCCAGGTAGATGCGCCCGTCGGGGTCGATGAGGACGTTGCCGGGCTTCACATCACGGTGCACGATGTCGTGCTCGTGGGCGAAGTCCAGGGCTTCGAGCAGGGTGGCTCCGAGCTCGGCGATGGCGCGCGGGTCGCTGAGGTCGGGAGCGCCGCTGGGGAGTTCGAGGCCCTTGTCGTGGAGGCGCTTGTCGTGGAGGCGCTTGTCGTGGAGGCGCATGAGCACGGCGAGGCTCTGGCCGTGGATGAGCTCCATGGCGTACCAGTGCAGGCCGCGGTCTTCGCCGGCGGCGAGTACGCGCACGATGCACGGGTGGCGCAGGCTGGCGGTGAGGCGTACCTCGCGCTGGAAGCGTATGACGACTTCGGGTTCGGCCACTAGGTGGGGGTGCACCACCTTGACCGCGACGGGTTGCTCTAGGTGCGTTTGGTCCGCGCGGTAGACGATTCCCATGCCGCCCGACCCGAGGATGCCGGTCAGGGTGAAGTCGCCGAGGGTTGCGCCGATCAGGTCTTCTGCGCGGGTGAGCAGGATCGGGGGCTCGAGGAAGCCGGTGGCGTCGGGTTCGGCGGCGAGTAGGCCTAGGACGGAATCAGCGATGGAGGAATCCTCACCACACTGGGTACGCACCCAGGCTTCGCGTTCGGCTGTGTCCTTCTCGAGGGCGGCGTTGAACAGCTCTCGGATACGATCGTCGCGATTGTGGGCCATCAGTTCTCGCCGTTCTGGGTGCTATCGCCCAGCATTTTGCGTTTGAGCCAGGTGCGGGCGAAGTGCCAGTCGCGCTCACAGGTACGTAGGGACACGTCGCGGGCGGATTGGATCTCGGCCATGGTCATGCCGCCGAAGAAGCGCATTTCCACCAGCTCGAGCAGATCGGGGTAGGCCTCGCGCAACTTGTCGAGGGCGTCGCCTAGGGCGACCAAATCGACAGCGTTTTGCTCGAAGGAATCCACCAGCCCGTCAAGCGTGACGCGCCGTCCGGGCGGCGCGTTCTTGATGCGGTTCTTGCCGCGGGCATGGTCGATCACAATCTGCCCCATGGCCTGCGCGGCCACCGCTAGAAAGTGGTTCTTGTCCACGAAGGCCGCGCCTTCGGGGCCCATGAGCTTGATGTAGGCCTCGTTGACGAGAGCCGTGGGCTGCAGGGTGTGGTTCGCAGCCTGCTTGCGCATGACGCGCTCCGCACGGCGATAGAGATCGCCGTATACCAAGCTCAATAGCTGTTGTTTGGCCTCGTCGTCGCCATCACTGAGACGGCGCAGGAGGGCGGTTACTTTGGAGTCCGGCAGGACTGACATCCAAGCGAGGGGGGGGCGAGCACCACGATGGGATGAAGTGTATGCGTGTTCTTTCATGGTGGCAAGCTGAGCGCACTCATCCATGGGGAACGCCGAGGCGGGTTGCCGCCCGCCAGGAAATCTGTCAGGACCTCACCATCGGCCGCATCCTGTGCTCAAGAACGATGTCGCAGTTGGGCTAGGCAGTTCAGGCGTGTAGTCTGCTGCACATGCTCGGCAGTCCTCCTATCGGTATCGACCTCGGTACCACCCATTCCTTGGTCGCGGTTTTTGAGGATGGCGCGCCACGGCTGCTGCCTAATGTGCATGGCAAGCAGTTGACGCCATCGGTGGTGGGCGTGCTGGAGTCGGGCGAGGTGGTGGTGGGAGCGGCGGCCGCTGAGTTGGCGGTGACGCATCCGGAGCGTACGGCGGCTTGCTTCAAGCGCTGGATAGGGTCCGACCGAAGCTTGGAACTGGCGGAGCGTGAGTTCAGCGCGATCGAGCTCTCGGCGATGGTCTTGCGCAGCTTGAAGGCTGATGCGGAAGCGGCGCTTGGGGCTGCGGTGACGGAGGCGGTGGTGACCGTGCCGGCGTATTTCAATCAGCCCCAGCGCGAGGCTACCCAGCGCGCGGCTGAGTT
>JBLIOL010000086.1:0-17065 GCA_047639615.1 Planctomycetota bacterium
TAGATCTTGCCGAAGCCACCGATGTAGCGGACGCGCTTGGGCTCGATCCAGAAGAACTCAAAGGAGTGAGCCTCGCCGTAGCCGCGTGCCTCGGGAAAGACCGCGAAATAGCGCGCCGCAACTTCCTCAGCTCGCTCCTCGGGAACCCGACAACCGTCTCCAACCAGGGTGGCTCGTCCGAGGGCCTGCTGGTTCCCCGTGCCGGAATCCATGACGGTCAAGCAGCAGCGAGCCTCCCCGAGCAGATTGGCCGTGTGCTGAGCGATGGCACTGACGTAAATCACCGCGTGACCGTCGTGGGTCAGGACGTAGGGCGTGATCGAGCCGAAGGGGTAGCCGGGCAGCTCGATGGACATGCTGGAGAGCACACCCGAGTCCACGGTTCGCATGAGTTTCCTGGCGGTTGCCGCTTGCTCGGAGTCGTTCCAGTTCTTCGTCATTGGGGTCACCTTTGGCCCCAACTAGGGGCGCATGGCGCCCAAGTGTGGGCGCGCAACTATCTGATCGACCGACACCCGCGCCCGCTCGCTCACTATTCTTCTAGGTGCGGCGATTCAGAGCCTTGGAACTCGCAATCAGCGGGGCGGCGAGGCCGCACCGTGCGGCCCCCCCCCACCGAGTAGACAATTCTGAGAACTCTCACGTGAACGCTCCCCCAATCGAGACCGGTACGCCTGCTCGGGCCAAATCTGAACTGGAGACGCATGGGTACCACAGAGGATTCCGATCCTCATTATCCAGGCCTCACCGGCTCGCTGCTCCGCCACGACTACCGTTCCACCGAATGCCCAGCTCAGACAAGACTACCGGCCCTCTGCCCAAGGCCGATCCCAAGGTCGATGTCGCCATCGACCCTGAACAGGATTTCTGGGATCAAGTAGCTGCCCACGAGGTACTGAGCACGGAGAAGATCGAGGATTATCACGAGCGGATGTGCACCACTTCCAGACTCCCCCTTGGTGCCCTGCTCATAAAAAAGAAGTTCATCACGATCCGCCAGATCATGCGTCTCTTGACCATGCAGATGGACGAGCCCCATATGCACATCGGCGATCTGGCCGTGCGGGAAGGCCACTGCACCACAGCACAAATCGACGTCTGCCTCTCGATTCAGCAAGAGGCTCAGCCCAACCCCATCGATCAGATGCTGCGCGACCCGGACCTGAACCAGGCCAGCATGCTGAAGGCGCTAACCGCCTACATCCATCACCTGGAACAGAGTCTCTTCCTGCACAAGCACTAGGCCGACAGACGACCTAGTGGCGTGCGCCATTAGTGATGGTGACCGCCGGGCCCGTGAACATGGCCGTGCTCTAGCTCTTCCGCGCTGGCTTCACGCACCTCGACCACGGTCACATCGAAGTTGAGGTTGACGCCGGCCAAGGGATGATTCCCATCGAGCTTCACCTCGTCGCCGTCAACTTCCACCACGGTGACGGGCACGGCGCCCTGGGGCCCATCGGTTTGGAATTGCATCCCGCGCTCGATGGTAACGTCCGCGGGGAATTGGGCGCGCTTGACCACTTGCACCATCTCCTCGCTGCGCTCGCCGTAGCCATCCTCCGCGGTTAGGCGGACCTTGACGTTGTCGCCGTTGGACTTGCCTAGCAGCTCGGACTCGAGCCCTGGGAGCAGGTTGCCGATCCCGTGCAAGTAGGCCAGGGGCGCATCGTCCTTGGAGGAATCGATCACCTCGCCAGCATCGTCTTTGAGCTCGTAGTCAATCGACACAACGGCATTCAGGGAGATCTTCATGGCGCGGAGTGTGCCAATCGCGCACCAAAATGCCACCTCCCCAGGGCGCGAAATCGGCCTAGGCCGCCTGACTATCGGGCCCGTAGTGGGCCAGCTTCTCGATCAAGAGGGGCAAGGCCACCGGCTTGGCCAGGTAATCGTCCATGCCCGCTTCCAAGCAGCGCTCACGATCGCCAGGCATGGCGTTGGCGGTCATGGCGATCACGGGCAGATCCGTTCCGTACTCAGCACGGATCAAGCGCGTTGCTTCGAAGCCGTCCATGACGGGCATCTGGCAATCCATAAGCACCACATCCTGGGGACCCTCGGCGAGCTTTTTCAACGCCTCCACACCGTCCCCGGCTACGGTCACGATGGCGCCGACTTTCTTCAGGAAGGCCTTGGCCAGCAGTTGGTTTACCGGGTTGTCCTCGACTAGGAGTACACGCAAGCCAGGAGCCACATGAACCGCGGACTGCGCCCCCACGAGCGTGAGATCAGCAGCGCCTGCCTGAGAAGCCGCCTCCCAATGGGCTCGCAATTGCGAGGGTCGACACGGGCGCGTGAAGTAGCCCGCGAACTGCGCAGCGGCCGCCCGCGCTTCGGGGGTTTGAGCGATATCGGCGATCAGGAAGACGCGCGTCACATCGATGAACGACGGCACCTGCATGTCCACCGGAAGCAAGACAGCGGCCCACTCCAAGTCTTCCACCTCGCCAGCACTGGCGTAGGTGTGTACCTGCGCGCCAAGCTCTGCAAGCACGCGCTCCCAGGCACCTCGGTGCTCGACGCCCACTTCCACAACAGCCACCGGACCGGACCAGTGCAGAAGCTGAGGAACGTACTCACCCGCCGCCTCCAGCTCCGATTCGAAGTAGAACTTGGAGCCCACAGACTCCTCGGAGGTGACACTGACCGTGCCCCCCATCGCCTCACAGATCAGTTTGCAAATACTGAGCCCCAGCCCAGTTCCACCGAATCGACGGGTGGTGGATGCATCTGCCTGGCTGAAGGGCTTGAAGAGGCCTGCCTGGGCGCTTTCCGAAATACCAATACCCGAGTCGGCGACCTCGCCTCTCAGGCGGCCATCTTCGAAGGCAAGCGTCACCGCCACATGCCCATCATCGGTGAATTTGATGGCGTTGTTTACGAGGTTGATCAAGACCTGACGCACGCGCGTCTCATCCCCAATCAATGCGCTAGGCACGGAATCCTCAGCGCAAGTCACGAATCCGACTCCCTTCTCCTGAGCTTGGGGTGCGAGCATGTCGGCCACCTGCTCAAGCATCAACCGCGGATCAAATTCGATGTGCTCCAAGAGCAACTTGCCGCTTTCAAACTTCGAGAAGTCGAGGATGTCGTTGATGATCACCAGCAGGGCGTCGCTGGACTTCACCAATGTCTCGAGGAAGCGCGACTGCTCTTGATTCAAGATCGTGTCCTGGAGCAACTGCGCCATGCCTAGCACACCGTTCAGCGGTGTACGGATCTCATGGGACATGGTCGTTAGGAACTGATGCTTGGCCGCGCCTGCGGCCTCAGCTTCCGCACGTGCCTTTTCCGCCAACATGTTGGCTTCCGCCAGGCGTTCGCGACCCTTGCGCATCTTCTGGGTCATGCGCTTGGCATCTCCCAGGGAAGTCGCTTGGGTTTTCATCACCACCATTAGGTCGACGGTGGGATCGTGCAGAGCAAGGTCCGAGTAGGACAGCCCCACCCGTGTGAGTTCGGCCAGGTCGTTCACTAGGGGCGAGAGCAACCAAACCGTCTCTCTTGCACGCCCGATGATCTGGCCCCGCATCTGTAATTCCATGTGGCGCAGCTTCAGGTGAAACACATCACCACACAGATCGACCAGATCATCGTGGCAGGGCTTGCCCATGAGCGGGCGCACCACGTCAAAGCGTTCCGCGAAACTCTCCCCGAGCACCGGGTAGAAGCGCGACCAAACCGGTCCAGCTCGCTCCACTCGCAAGTCCTCGCCCAAGACCATGTAGAACGGAAATGCAGCGCAGAATTCTGCCGCGCGCAAACCGTCGTTCTTGGGGGTACTCATGGGGAATAAAGATTGGAAGCAATAATGATAATGCTGTCTCGAGGGGTCTGCCCCACAGCCGTGCTCATCGGGCCTGGGCCGCTACGAACAAAGGCTAATCGGGTGTTCTTGACTAGGCGCCCTCATCTGGGTCCAACGCCTCTCCCCGTGAAACGCAGCAGGGCCACTGGGAGGAAAAAAATTCCCAGTGGCCCCGACTCAAATCAAGACGAACTCTCAGGAACGCGCGGTGCTGAAGTTGATGAACCAAAACAGCCTGTAGCGGTTGCTCGTCCGGCGGCGTTCGATCTGGAACATGCCCAGGGGCAAGATCGATAGACGCGAGGTGCGCACGGGTTCACGGGTTTCCGAGGGCCATACCCAACTGTCGTAGTTGAACCCAAATTGAAAGATGAAGTCGAGGAAGGACACGTCCCGGCGCTGCAGGTTGGAGCGATAGTGCACCAGGATCGGGATGTGGAACGCCGCGTGATCATCGAGGGTGTCGGTCACACCAAACTCAGCAACGTGCGCGCCTAGAGGCCCGTCCACTGCGAGGTGGATCGTGCTGGATCGGCCGGTGGCCTGAAGATTGCCAGCGCCTCCATCCAAATCCATCACCGGCTGGCTCGGGTATTTACCATGAGTGCGCGCATAGACCGCCTCGCGGATGCCCTGCAAGGAGGTCACCGGCAGTCCATCGCAGTTCAAGAGCCGATCGCCACAGCGCAAGCCTGCGTCGTAGGCGGGTGATCCAGAGACAACTCCAGTTGCGATGACCACCGGCCCTTGCCCCCCGTAGATGGCCTGCGCGACCTCGCCAGGCAACTCTGCTACCTGCAGTCCGGTGTAGTACTGCACGCCGCTGGAGTGAACCAATTCGTAGGACTCGGTCTTCGAGCTACGGTCCTCCGCAGCGTCGGGAATCACCGTTATCACCGCAGCAGTGGCCGGAAGATCGGTCAGTCCGCGCACATGCATGCCTAGCTCCAGGGGCTCACCCGGTGTGCCCAGGGTGAGCAGCAGATCCGTGAAATGCTCCGGACTCGAAGAGCTGACGCCACCGAGAGAGAGCAGAACATCCCGCGGGGCAATGCCAGCCCGTTCAGCAGGGCCGCCCTTGACAACGCCCTGCACCCAAACGCCGCTATAGGCCTCGGCACCAACGGACAGGGCTCGTTCCCGGGTAAGCGGCACGACCGTGATACCAATGCGCGGCACCATGCGCAGGTTGGACTGCAGCAGGTCCACGCGCGGGGAGCTGTCCTCGCCGGGGTAGACGCGCCACTGCCTGCGGGTACCGCTTTCGTCTTCGTGGCTCGCGAGTAGCGCGCCGCCGTGGTCGAGGTCAGCCGACCCGTAGTGTCCGATGGGGAGATTACAACTCGCAACGGAGAGCAGGGAGAGGGCGAATAGAGTGCTTTGGAGGATGTTCTTCATGGCTTTGATCTGGTTGCCCCGGACACGTCACAGGGCCGGGATCAGTTCCCGAATTCGTGTGCTTAATCGATCTTCGATGAAATTACAGGCGCAGGCCCGGGCCAGCGGAAGCGACCAAATCGCCGTTCGCCTGCCACCAGGCACTCCACTGATCGTGGGCGGTCTGCTCTTCGGGTTGTTCGTCCCCTCCGAACAAGCGTTCCGCCACGCTCAGCTCCCGCACAGGTGCGATTGGATCGATCAGTTGATCTGCGATCGTCGGATCCAGCTTTGCCGCCGAGCGAATCGAAGACAGGCGCCTGCCAACCATGGCCACCACCTCGCCCTCGCCGCTGTTGAGCTGTTCCAGCAACAGGGGAACCACGCTGCGCAGGGGTCCATTCGTCTGCAAGGTGAGGCGGCCCGGCTCTGCATTGAGCACCACCGAAGCTGCTGCGCTGTACTCGGGCAAACCTTCACTCAGTTCGATCGCGGCGGATGGCTGAGGCAACGCCTGCGCCATGATGTCCTCAGGGTAGAGCGGTTCGATTTGGAATCGATGCTCCTCGAGTACAGCCGCGCTGTAGCGCAAGGTGCTGGACCAACTGGCCAGCACTTGGACGAAGGCATCTCCGTCGAATCGCAACACTTCCTTTGCGGGCAGCCAACGATCCACGGTCACTACTCGATCCAAGAAGACCTCAACGGGCACTTCCACGCGCACCTCCACAGGAACCTCCACAGGAACCTCGTAACGCACGGGAACTTCCACAACGCGCTCGATCACTTCCGGCTCCGATGCCACCGCCACTTCGACGATGCGCACGGGCACTAGGGCTTCTGACACGGCCGGCACCCAGAGGATGCAAGCCACGGATGCCGCTGCTCCGAGCACCAGAGCAGCGGCATGAGAGAAGGCAGGACTCGCCACCAACGTGGGCCGCTTGCGGTCGTTCTCGCCTTCAAGTTCATCGTCGAGTGCCCCGAGAATCGAATCCCGCAGGGCGATGCTCGTGGTCCTCGGCTCCAGCCCGTGCAAGGCCGCGACAGCCTCTCCTAAGCTGGCAAGCTCCTGCCGGCAATCTGCGCAGCCCGTGAGGTGCTGCTCCAAGCGGCTCCCTTGCGGATCCTGCAGCGTCTCGTCCAGACGCTCGGAGAAGAGTTCTTTGGCCTGTTCACAATTCATAGTCCAACTCCTGCGGGCGCACCCGCGTCGGTCTCACCCGAAGCCCTGCGCCAAGCATCCCGAAAGGCTGCTCGGCCGCGATTGACCCGTGATTTTGCGGTGCCCACGGCGATCTCCTGGGCCTCGGCTGCCTCCTCGTAGGAGAGGCCCTCGATGTCCACCAGGATCAGCGACGTGCGGAAGGGTTCCCCCACCCGTAGCAATGCTGCCTCGATTTCCTGCTGATCACTCTCCTGCGCAGGCCGCCCCACGGCACTGAAGTCGTCCATGTAGATGACCCGGCTTCGTGTGCGCCGACGAAACTCATCCCGCGCACCATTGAGCACGATGGCGAACAGCCACGAACGAAAGTTGCGACCAGGCTCAAACTTGCCGAGGGCGTGGTAGACCCGAATCCAAGCCTCCTGGGCCAGGTCTAGGGCCTGGTGATGATCCCCGAGCCGGCGCTCCAACACAGCTAGGACACGTCCAGCATGACGCTCGACCAAACGATCGAAGGCGGAGCGATCGCCCGAGGCTGCCCATAGGGCTAGATCCTCGTCAGAAGTTTGGGTGGCAGGCGGCATGGGGATGGCGGGAACGCCCCGGCTACGCCTATTGGACCCCAGAGTTCCCGCTCATCGGGATTTTCTGCCCGTAGGATCGCTGTGGGCTGGTCACCCAAGGGCCGAGCGTGCGTAACGCCGCCGGATCCCCCCCATGATGAACCACAAATGTGCTTTAGGGGCCCCGCTCGCGGTCCTGCTCTTCCTCGCTAGCTGCGCCAATCTCCCCCTGACCGAGACCGGTTTCCTGGGGGACTACTCCCAGCTGAAACCAGCCCCGGAGCTCGAAGTCTGGGGCATCCCGGACACGGTGCACGCCTTCCGCTCCGAGGGTCTCGACCAGCCGGGCTTCGACTCGATCCTGGTGGAGCCCGCCGTCTGGAGCCCCTCCGAGAAGCACGGCTACCGGCCCAGCGAAGAGCGCACGCAGTGGCTCCTCGACGAGTACACCAGCTGCCTAGAGAAAATCCTGAGCGAGAACTATGAGCTGGTGGATAGCGCCGGGTCCGGAACCCTACGCGTCCGCCCCGCCTTGACCGCGGTGGAGCCCGCCAACCCCTGGATCAATGCGCCCATGACGCTGCTGCTGCTGCCCGCAGATATGGGCGGCCTCAGCGGAGAGATCGAGGTCCTAGACGGCCTCACGGGCGAGCGCCTATTCGCCATGACCGCGCGCCGGGAGAGCGGCCCCTTCCTCGTATTCGAGGCCTTCAGCTGGTACGGCTACGCCCTGCACGGCATGTACAAGTGGAGCCTGCTGCTAGCGCAAGAGCTACAACCACGGGAGTAGACGCCGAATGCAGTAGGCTCTGTGCATGAGCCTACTCCAGTCCATCACGCGTCCCGCAGAAGGCGAATTCCACCCCTACTTCGGCCTGTACATCGATCAGGTCCCTGGGGGTGACGCCCTAGCGTGCCTGCGCGAGCAAGAGCCGCGCATTCGGGAGCTGGCCTCACGCTTCCCCGCGGATAGGGAGCAGTTCCGCTACGCCGAAGGCAAGTGGAGTGCACGTGAAGTCGTCGGCCACATGATCGACACGGAGGCCGTCTTCGGCTTCCGCGCCCTGTGGTTCGCGCGCGGGGCGGAAGCCGGTTTTCCGGGCATGGAGCAGGACGACTGGGCGCGCGAGTCCAATGCCCATGAGCGGCCCATGGCCGACCTAGGCGCCGACATGCTTCGCGCGCGGCAGTCCAGCCTCGGACTGTTCGAAGGCCTGGACGAGAGCGCCCTGCTACGCCAAGGGACCTCCGATGGAGGCCCCTTGAGCGTGCGCGCAACGGCTTGGATTCTCGCCGGGCACTACATTCACCACGAAGTCGTGCTCGCCGAGCACTACCTAGGAGCGTGTCGCGCATAGCCGAGCTTGCGAGGCATGTGCCATTTTTCGCGAGGCAAGGCGCGCCAAGACCCTCGTAACCGTAGCTACCCTGGGTTTGGTGCAACGCAGCATCGCGGATTAGGGCGCGTGGCTCGCGAAGTTGGCGTGGCTCGCGAAGTTGGCTATGTGCGACACGCTCCTGGATGTGCTCGTGGAGGCAGGGCTCGTGCTCGTTCGACGCGCGGGCCGCACACGTTGGAACCACCTCAACCCGGTACCGATCCAACGCGTATGCGACCGCTGGGTCAGCCGCCACGTGCGCAATCTGGCGAGCTCCGCCACGCGACTGAAAAGCCGCGTAGAAGGCCAAAACTAGTTGAATAGGCTCTGAGAATCGGTCGGGAGCAACACGCCTTCGTGTCGCAGCAGGAAAAGCTTGCGCTCGATTCCGCCGCTGAAGCCGCCGAGGCCGGAGGCCGAAACGACCCGATGGCAGGGCACGATGATCGGCACGGGATTAGCGCCGTTGGCCATGCCTATGGCGCGCGATGCGCCCGAGCGGCCCATGCGCTCGCCGAGATCGCCATAGGCGACTGTAGCGCCGAAGGGCACGCGCCTGAGCTCCTGCCAGACATCGCACTGAAAATCGGTGCCGCGCAAATCCAGAGGCAGAGCGAAGCGCGTGCGCTCCACCGCAAAGTAGGCGCCGAGCTGCTGCTCGAGTCCGTGCAGCCCCGGGTCATGGGCGTCCGCATGCTCCACCCGCGCAGTAGGCGCATGCTTGCGGCGCCACTTCTCGAAGCTCCCCTGCGCTGTCTCCCCATCGAAGAAGAGGCCGCAGATTCCGTGAGCTGAGGCCACTCCAAGGAGTGGACCGAGGGGTGAAGGGACGAGCCGCGATTTCAGCAGCTCCAAGACCCTACTCGCTGTCCCTCGAGTCTTGCGACTCCAGGTCTGCCGCCGTCCAGCGCCTCTGACCACCGGCGGGCCGGTAGGAGTTGTCGCGATTCTGACGATTGGAATGCCAGAACGCGAAGCCCACCAGGCTCGGCAACAGCACGAAGACCACGGCCAGCATGAAGTAGATGCTGTACGCGAAGCCAGCACCTAATCCACCACCACTGGAGGCGACCGCCTCCTTGCAGGAGTCTCAGGAATAGCCTGCGGGAGCCAGGGCAATGAGCGCCATGGCGAGGCAGGGAGCGAGTCGGAGGGTGCGTTTCATGACGACTTGCAGATGATACATGGACTTAGAGGTGATACAGCACTTACAGGTGATACAGCACTTAGAGGTGATACAGCACGACATACACCATCACACCCGTGACGGATACGTAGAGCCAGATGGGGAAGGTCAGGCGCGCCATGCGCTTGTGGCGATCCCAGTCCTGCTTATGAGCCAACCAGAAGGTGCGCAGCACCATGGGCAGGTTGACCACGGCCAAGATCACATGGCTGATCAAGAGGCCGAGATAGAGCAGCTTGCCCAGCCCCTCGCCTGAGTAGCGCGTGGGGCCCGTCTGGGCGGTCACCACCAGGTGGTAGTACAGATAGCAGGAGAGGAAGGCGGCGCTGGCCAGGAAGGCAACCTTCATCCAGCGCTCGTGGACCTCGCGCTTGCCGGCCTTGATGGCCAAGAGGCCCAGCACAAGGAATAGACCGGCGAGTGCGTTCAGGCTGGCGTTGATGGCCGGCAGGATGCTGGTCTGGCGCTGGGGATTGAGGGCCTTGGCGCGCGCGATCAGAGCTTCGAAGCTGGCCTCGATGCCCTCGCGACCAAGCTCGGGCGAGGCGCACTCGTACCAGCCCGCAAGACGCCCCTCGGCGTCGATCATGGCCAGGCGTGTGGCGTGGGTCACGGACTCGCCGGCGGGCAGTTCCTCAGCGGGGTCGGCGCGCAGCACGGCCAGCTTCAGGCCCTGGCGCACGTAGTCCGGGACCGACTCTCCTGGGCCGGTCAGGAACAGCCAGCGCTCGTCTTGGATGTCGAAGCGCTGGGCATACTCCGAGAGCTTCTCCGGCGTGTCGTACTCCGGGTCCACAGAGAAGGACACGATGCGCACGTCGGTGCCCTTCAGTTGCTCGTACAGGATCGCGCGGATGTCGCCCGTGAGGCTCGGACAGGGCCCGGTGCAACGCACGTAGAAGGGCACACCGATCCAGGGCTTGCCGCGCAGATCCTCGAGACTGACCGTCTCGCCGGAGCGCTCGATGAACTCGAAGCCGGGCACTTCACCAAAGCGCTGGGTCGATTCCGGGCCTGGTGCGGTACTCAGTGTCGCATCCTGCGGCAAGCCCGCTTGAGCGCCGGCGACCTGTCCAAGCGACAGACCGATGAGCAAAACGACAACCGCCCGCAGGCACCAGGTGCCGCGGGCGGAAATACAATGCATGTGCATGATGGTCGGGGCTGCGAGCCTCGGACGACTAGTGGTCGCCCGAGTCTTGCTCGTCGGCAGCGTGCTCATCCGCCGCATGCCCACCAGCGCCATCACCGGCATCGATCGCCATGACCTCGCCTGATTCCTGGTCAAGTTGATCGCCGATGCTGTAGTTCATGCGATCGTTGAAGGCCGTGTCCGGCAACAACATGGTCATCAAGTAGCAGACCAGCGGGATGGTGAAGAACACGTTGCCCTTAACCACCAGGCCTTCGTACTTGAAGTGCATGAAGTGCATGATGATCAAGAACCCCTTCCAGGCCGCAAAGCCCAGCAGGCCGCCCCAGAGCAGAGCCTTGTTCTCGTACGGAATCAGGGTACCCCAGGCCACCTCGAGTGCGGTCAAGACCAACAGGGTGATGAAGATCTTGAAGACACTGAAGTGCCCCCCGTGGTCGTCGGAATGCTCGTCGCCAGCTGCGTGAGTGTTTGCTTCGGTCATGGTGTTGCCCCCGGGGCTACATCAAGTAGACGAGAGTGAAGAGCAGGACCCAGACCAGGTCCACAAAGTGCCAGTACAAGCCGCAGAGTTCGACGCCGACGCTGTCCTTGGCGTCGTACTTGCCGCGCAGGGCCGCGATATACACGGCAATGAGCCAGATCACTCCGACAATCACGTGCAGGCCGTGGAAGCCCGTCATCACGTAGAAGGTCGACCAGAACAGGTCCTGGTTGGCTGTGTTGCCATGACCGATCAGCTCTACGTACTCGTAGACCTGGACGCCCACGAAGAAGGCTCCGAAGAGAATCGAAAGCCCCCACCACTGAATGAACTTGCCTCGATCATTGCGCTGGATCGCGTTCAGACCAGCCACCACCGTGGCCGAGCTGCAGATCAGGATGAAGGTGTTGAAGGCAGTTAGGTCCACCGCCAAGCGCATGGCGGGGTTCGGCCAGGAGGGCGAACCGGTGCGCAGCACTAGGTAGGTACCGATCAGTCCGGTGAAGAACATGATCTCGGTGCCGAGGAAGCACCAGATCGCGAACTTGCCGCGGTCGACCGGGGGGCCGGAGTCGTAGTCGTAGACCGGGTGGTGGTGCGCCGGGGCGTCCACTTCGGGGTCGTATGCGGGGATGGCTTTGCTCATCGCGTTCCAGGTCATGACGCCAGAGTGGCGCGGACGACCGGGTCCAAGAGGATCAGGGCAAACAGAAGAGGAAGGTACGCAAGGGAGACGAACATCAACGCCCGAGCGCGCGGCCGATCTTCGCTTCGTGCGAAGCGTAAAGCAGGCCACAGATAGACAAGTCCCAAGACCAGCGCGCCTAGGCCGTAAACGGGCCCAGCGATGCCGCGGGTCAGGGGTAGAAGAGAGACGGGGATCAGGGCCAGCCCGTAGATCACCGCTTGGCGGCCAGCGTCACCGGCGGAGCCTGGCACGGAGGGCACCATGCGGTGGCCAGCGGCGGCGTAGTCCTCGCGATACAACCAGGCGATGGCCATGAAGTGCGGGAACTGCCAGATGAAGAGCACGGCGAAGAGCGACCAAGCCCAGGGGCCAATGTCGCCGGCAAGGGCTGCATAGCCCAGCAGGGGCGGTGCCGCGCCAGGGATCGCACCCACCACAGTGTTGAGCGTGCTAACGCGCTTGAGCGGCGTGTAGACCACCACGTAGAGCAGTAGGGTCGCCAGGGCCAGCAGCGCCGTGAGCATGTTGAAGCGCAGAGCCAGGCCCACGGTTCCTGCCACGCCCATGACCAAGCCGAAGGTCAGGGCCGGGCCAACGCCGACGATACCGGTCACCAGGGGGCGCCGCTGGGTGCGCTTCATGAGCGCATCCGTATCGCGCTCGATAACCTGGTTGAAAACGCTGGCTGCACCGGTGACCAGCACGATGTAGAGGCTGGCTTCGAGTACGGAGAACCAGGTGGCTCCCTGCATCATGTAGCGCGACAGGCTGCCGCCCAAGAAGGCCATGAGGGCCACCATCAACGCGATGCGCGGACGGATCAACATCAGCCAGCTCTCGGCGAGGCTGGGCATGGGCAGGACGCTAGTTTGAGCCTTGGAGCTCATGCCTGCCCTCCGCCACTCATGCGCATGCCACCGGTCCACAGTGCGGTGATGGTTGCGCTGGCCAAGAGGCCAGCCCCCACCATCACGTGTGCGGTGGCGGTGATCAATTCGGCCGCGTGAGTTTCAGGCCCGTCGGCTTTGCCGGAGAGCATGAAGATCGACATTGTGGCCAGGATCCCGAGCAGCACTTGGCTGTGCAGGAAGATCGTCAGTAGCAGAGCGCAACGGCGCAGCACGCCGGCCGCACAGCTGGGCACTTCGGACTGCTGGGCGGCGGCCTTCAGACGCTTGCTGAGGACCATCACGCAAACGAAGACCGCGATGGCCACCAGAACGTGACCGCCGAGCGCGGCGTGAGCAGCCTGATTATGGCGGAAGACTGCGCCGAGGGTCGCTTGCACCCAAACCAGGATCGTGATGAAGACAGCCATGCCGTACAGACGCGGCTCTGCAGCCCAGGGCACGTGCTTGACGGTCTGCCACTTGCGCGATGTAACCAGTGCCACAGCCGCCAGCAGGGCGAAGACCGCCTGGCCTAGGGATCCATGGAAGAAAGCCAGCCCAGAGTCATTGTTGAGCACCCGGAAGGCGCCCAGGGCACCTTGCCCACAGACTGCGATCAGGCCCAAGAGAGCCAGAACTTTGGTCCCCAGGCGCCGGCCCGAAACGGCGGTAGCGATCACGGTCAGGATCGACAGCAGACCCACCAGAGTCCCGAGCTCGCGGTGGTGATGCTCCACGAAGACACCCGCGTCACGGATGCGCATGGCCCAGGGATAGAGCCACAACAGGTGCCCATCCGGGAACATCCAATCGTCCTCGGCCATACCCGCATTCATGGTCGTCACAGCACCGCCGAATAGAATCAGCGGCACGGCGGCAATCACAGTCCATAGGGCCAGCCGACCGGGCCAAGGGCTCGGATTCGACTGGGCCTCTAGGGCGCTTGCGGATTGGGTATCGGTCACGGCTGGAAGCGGGCGCTCAGCGCTACTTAGCCTTCGCCGACTGGGTCTTCGTAGTCTGGGGCAGGAAGTCTTCTTCCGACTCAGGCGAGGCGTACTCGTAAGGACCGCGATAGACGGTCAACTCCTTGTCGAAGTTGCCGTGACCGGGGGGCGACGGCGCTTCCCACTCCAGGCTGTTGGAACGCCAAGGGTTACGACCCACGCGCTTGCCCCAGAACATGGAGTGGAAGAAGTTGAAGATGAAGAAGCCCTGCCAAGCGAAGAGCGCGAAAGCGCTGATCGAGATGAACTCGTTCAACGGCTGCAGGTGGGCGTAAGCCTCATAGGCATACGGGTCAGCCGTACGACGCATCAGACCGGCCATGCCGAGCTGGTGCATCATGTAGAAGACGCCGTTGGTGAAGATGAACGACCCGACGAAGTGAATCTTGCCGAGGGTCTCATTCATCATCCGCCCGAACATCTTCGGGAACCAATGGGTGATGGCCGCGAAGATGCCGAACACCGAGCCACCGAAGACCACGTAGTGGAAGTGGGCCACGATGATGTAGGTGTCGTGCATGTAGATGTCCACGGGAGCCGCGGCCATCCAAATACCCGATAGGCCGCCGATGATGAACATCGCCACGAAGGCCAAGCAGTTCAGCATGGGTGTGGTCAGCTGAATGCGAGCGCCCCAGAGGGTTCCGATCCAGTTGAAGCACTTAATCGCGCTGGGTAGCGCAATCATCATCGTCGCCAACATGAAGGTCGTGCCCAGGGCCGGGTTCATGCCCGACTGGAACATGTGGTGACCCCACACGATGAAGCCCAGGCCAGCGATCGCGCTCATGGAGTACACCATCGGGCGATAGCCGAAGATCGGCTTGCGCGCGTGGGTCGACATGATGTCGGACACGAAGCCCATGGCCGGCAGGACCAGGATGTACACAGCCGGGTGGCTGTAGAACCAGAACAGGTGCTGCCAGAGCAGGGGCTGGCCGCCGGCGGCGGCGCCGGCCATCTCAGCGTTGACCTGGTTCACCACCAGGTTGGTCGGGGTGAAGAAGCCTGTGTCGATGACCCGGTCCATGATCTGCATGATGCTCGCCGCGGTCAGTACCGGCAGGGCGAAGAGCTGCAACACGGCTGCGATCAGAAGACCCCAGATGGAGAGCGGCATGCGGAACATGGTCATGCCCGGCGCGCGCATCTTGACGATGGTCGTCACGTAGTTGACCGCGCCCATCATGGAGGAAATGCCCACCCAAGTGAGGGACATCAGCCACCAGGTCTGACTGGAGAGAGATCCCGGAGCCGCACTCTTGAGGGTCGAGAGCGTCGGGTAGGCCGTCCAACCAGCCGCGGGCCCGCCGCCTTCCACGTAGAAGGACATGAGCACGCACGCCATGGCGGGAACCATCGCCCAGTAGCCGAACATGTTCAGCTTGGGGAAGGCCATGTCCGGCGCACCCAGCTGCAGCGGAATCAGGTAGTTGCCGAAGGCTCCCGTGAGCAACGGGATGATCACGAAGAAGATCATGATCGTCCCATGCATCGTAAAGAGCATGGTGTAGAACTCCGGCGTGATGGCATGCCCGGTGTTCGGGAAGAGCACCTTGCCGATGATCGGCATCTCCTGCCAAGGCCACGCCAGCTGGAAGCGGATGGCCATGGCGAACAGTCCGCCCACCAGGAAGAAAATCAGTCCGGTGAAGAGGAACTGAAGCCCGATGACCTTGTGGTCCGTCGAGAAGATGTACTTCCGGATGAACCCCAGCTCGTGGTGGTCGTGATGTTCCCGGACGGTTCCGGGTTCGCCCATTCCAGGGCGGTCGTGGTTCGCGCGTTGGTCGGACATGGGATCAGTTCTTGCTGTACTTGGCTTCGACTTGGGCTTGCATCCACTCTGCGTACTCAGCGTCCGGCAGCACGATCAAACGACCGGCCATCTTGTAGTGACCCCATCCGCACAACTCGGCGCAGATGATGTCCATGCTCTGATCTTCCTTGCCGCCGAAGACCTCTTCAAACTCGTCGAGTTCGATCTCCCACCAGATGGGGATGGTCATGCCGGGAACCGCGTCCTGCTTGAGGCGCAGGTTCGGAACGAAGAAGCTGTGAATCACGTCTACGGAGCGCAGGTTGAAGAGCAGCTTGCGCTCGCCCTCAGGCTTGGTGTCGCCCAAGGGCACCACCAACTCGTATTGACTCTCGATATCGTCGGCCGTGCCGAAACGACCGTCCGGGCCGGCGTAGCGGAACATCCAGTTGAACTGGTTGGCCCAGATCTCGGCGAAGGGCGGCAGGGGCAAGCCCTCCTCGTCCTGGAACGCGCCGGGATACTTGATCGCGGCCCAGCTCTGCATCTGCACCACGGCGATGACCACGAGCAACACCGCGGGGATGCTGGTCCAGATCATCTCCAGCTTGTGACTACCGTGGGTGAACACGGCCTTGTCACTACGCTTGGCGGAGAACTTCCAGATCGCGTAGGCCAGGGCCAGGAAGGTCCCGGTGAAGGCGATCAGAATCAGGAACGCGACGAAGTAGAAGAGGGCGTCGACCCCATCTCCGATGGTGGAGATTTCCGTGGGCCACCACCATTGGTAGCCCTCGGGGTTGGGGGCGAGCAGGAAGGTCTCGTGGTCCACAAAGGACCAGATCCCTAGGACCAGGGTGAGGAGGATCAGGACCGTTACGATTAGGCGCATCATGATTGGAAGCTCAGCTAATGGCGGCTATGCGCGGCCTAGTGACCGTCTCCATCGTCGGCCGGGTCTTCGTGTCCTTCTTCGGAAGCACCGTGATCGTCAGCATCGTCGTTAGCATGGTCATCGCCATGATCACCGTGATCGCCATGATGCTCCGCCTCGTGGGCAGCGTGGATCGCTGCGGTCTTGGCCTCGGCCACGCGCGCTAGGTCGTACTGGCTAGAGATCGACCTGACGTAATAGACCAGGTCCCAAATGTCGTCGTCGGTCAGAGCCGGATCGGCCGCGGGCATGATCGTTCCACTGATGCCAACCTTGATGCGGCGGTAGATATCGATCGGCCTGCCACCGAAGCGGAAGTAGCCGAGGCGGAAATTGCGCGGGTTGGTCCTGTTGCCCCACTCGTCCAGGCGACGCACGCGCTCGACGATGTCATTGCCATCCTCGTCGACACTGGCGATGTCTTCGTAGACCGCCTCGCCTTCGCCGCGGGCATCTTCGCCGTGGCATGTGGCGCAGTTGGCCACCGTACCGATGAACAGCTCGCGGCCGTGCTCGATGCGCTCGGGGGTAGCGTTCTCAGCACGCAAGACGTCGCCTTCCAGCTGGATGACCTTGTCCTCCGCAGCCTGCCACTTGCTCCAGATGAGCGAGTAGGTCTCCTCAACATCACCTAGGGGGACGTCGCCGTTGTCGCTGTCGAGGGTC
>JBLIOL010000087.1:0-17048 GCA_047639615.1 Planctomycetota bacterium
CGTGACTCGCGTCGCATCGATCAGTGTGCCAGGAGCCAGCATTCCAGCGGGGGCCTCGTATGCCTTCCTTGGCGGCTCCGGCGTTACCGAGCAAGGTCGCACCGCAAGCGTGATCGAAGCGGCGCTCGTGGAGTCCATTCACGCTGAAATGCAGACCCGTGGATTTCAATTAAGCGCCTCCCGTGATGCTGACATTCTGTTCGGGTTCATCGCAAGCCCTACGGAAGACCTCGACCCCGATGAGACCATGCGCCGCTTCGGCGTTTACTTGGGCAAGGATGGTTGGAACAGTCCCGCCCCCACGGGGAGCTTGCTGGTGCTCTTGGTCGGCCGTCAGACCCAGAGCGCTCTCTGGCGAGCGTCCATACAGGCTGACGTGCGCGAGGATCTAGGAGACCGAGAGCGTGCTGAGCGTATCTCTGGATTCATCGCACGGCTGTTTAGGACCTTCCCACCCACTGGGGAGTGAGGCTGACGGCCACCGCTGGCAGGCCAGGCTCACGCTGTGCGCCCGCTCAATGCGCGCGCACTTCTCACGGTCACGTAGACCAGGGGCATGGCGACCACGGCCAGTACGGCGGCCACTGCCATGGAGAATAAGAAGGACATGCCCACGATCTTGTAGCCTTGGTGTCCTAGCGGCTCAGGCCAGACAAAGACTAGCGCGTAGACGAAAGCCAGAACCAGATAGAAGACGCAGGTGATCTGGAGTGGCTTGCGCTGGGGATTGAGGATCTGGCCGCTGGCCAGCAACCCCAGCGCGACACAGGTTCCTATGAAGCGCAGCCCCTCCCCGCCGAAGAGCGCCTCCTGGAAGCTGGTATGGTCACGCCGAAGCCAGTCGAACAGGTTTTGGAGAACCACCACAAAGCCAACCGCGCCCAATAGAGCGAAACAGATCACGATCACCGCGAAACGCGCAAGCCTGGACTTCATCCTAATCCTATGGCCGCGTGGACTAACGCAACGCCTGCTCCAGGGTGGTTGCCGCGTCGGTGCCGGCGTCCCGGTACTTGACGATCAGGGCACAGGCTTGAGAGAGGCCGTGCTCACGTGCGAAGTCGCCGGAGGCTGGGCGGGTGCCGGGGATGACGACGGCGCCGGCAGGGACTTCGAGGGGTGCGTCGCGGGTGCCGCGCAGGACCGTGGCGTTTGGCAGGTCGTAGAGCTGCGTGGTGGCGGCCAGGGTCACACCGGCGGCGATCACGGCTCCGGCCCCGATGAAGACGCCGTCGTAAATGCCAACTCCCCCGCCGATGAAGGCGCCGTCTTCAACGATCACCGGGCGCGCGCCCGCGGGTTCGAGAACGCCTCCGATTTGGGCTGCGGCGGAGACGTGCACGCCGCTGCCGATCTGAGCGCAGGAGCCCACGAGGGCGTGGCTGTCGATCATGGAGCCTGAGCCGACGAAGGCGCCCACGTTGATGTACATGGGCGGCATGCAGACCACGCCAGAGCCTAGGTGCGAGCCCCGGCGCACGGAGGATCCGCCGGGCACGATGCGCACGTCAGCGTTGTCGTCGAAGCGCCGGATGGGCAGGATTTGCTTGTCGCGGAAGGCGCTGGAGGTGCCGGGCAGCGGGTCCTGCTCTACACCCTGGGCGATGATCGGGCTGCCGCGGAAGAGGTCCAGGATGGCGAGCTTGACCCAGGAATGGATCGCCCAACCCGCGGCACCTTCGTCGCTGCCTGTAGGAGTGGCAGCGCGCACCTCGCCAGACTCGAGGGCCTCGAGCAGGGCTGCGCCACTTTGGTGAGCGCTCACTGACCGCTCCAAGCCTTGAGGCGCGACTTGATGTTGGTGATCCAGAAGCGATCGTCGGCGGCTTCAGCTGCGACGAGGGCTTGCTGCATGAGGACCTGGGCCGCCGGAGGGTCGCCGTCTTCGAAGACGCGCAGGCTCAGCTGATAAAAGCCCTGAGCCAAGTCCGGAGCCTCCTGGGTCACGCGCTCGAGGTCCGCGCGCGACTCCGCGCCGCGTTTGGTAGAGGCATAGATCAGCGCGCGGTTGAAGCGCGCTTGCCAGTAACCCTCGCGCAGCTCCAGGGCGCGATCGTAGGCCTTGAGCGCGCCCTTCTGGTCCTTGCTGTATTCCAGGGCCAAGCCCAGGTTGTACCAGGCCTTGGCAAACTTCGGCCGCAGGTCCAGAGCGAGGCGGTAGAGCTCTTGAGCGCCCTCCGCATGACCTTGGATCAGCATGCGATTACCGATGTCCGTGGCAGCACGGGCGAAAGCGCGTTCGCCGCCCGGGGCCGGCCTTGCGGCGGAGAACAGCATTTCAGCTGCGCCCTGCAGGTAGCCATCATCGGCGAGCACGCGCGCGAAGTCATGCTCGGGCACGGTGCCCGGTGCACTGACCCAACGCCCTGGAAACACCACCGAGGCAGCGCGCCGCTCGACTGGACTCGCGTCCAGACGTGCCGCATCGGCGAGCACGCGCTCGACGCTGACAGGCCCGCGGTAGACCGCACACAGGCGTCCCTCGGCGTCGAGTAAGACGCTCGCCGGCAGAGCCAGGGGCACCTGTCGCATGAAGAGGTGATCCAAAGCAGCCTGCAGGACCCCGAGCGTCTCCCCAGCCGCAAAGGCCAAGGGCGCGGGAGCATCGAAGTGCTCAGCTAGCTCGAGCTTGTCCGCAAGACGGGCGGCCGCAGCCGGATCGCCGGGGACGCCCAGCTGATCCGTGGAGAGCGGTACAACGCTGATCCCGGCCTGCCGGAAACGGGCGGCGTCCTCGCCCCAATGCTTGAGCTCCACCAAGCAGGGAGCACACCAGCTCGCCCAGAGCGATACAAGGGTCGGCTTGCCGCGCGTCAAGCGCTGCGACTCAGCTGCCTTAGCACCGCTCTTCGGATCACCTGCGTGCCAGGCCAAGGGCGGCAGGGCCAAGGGGCGTGTCAGGAAGGTCGCGCCCGCGTCCTGCGGGGCGCGGCGTTCGATGGGCTTCGCGGGCAGGACCGGCGCGGGGCTGGGACGCTCCCAGGCTTGCGCCGCTCCGCTGCCCTGGCTCAGGATCCAACTCGCGCCGAGCTGCGCGCCGCTGAAGCTCTCGCGCTCGCCGCCGGGCCAGTGCACCAAGAGGCTCTCGATGCCAGCACCGCCGAGGCGTAGCACCAGATCCGAACTGGACTGCGAGAGGAAGCCATCGCCGGCCGACACATGGCGCACGAGCAACGCGCCTTGGTCCGTGCGCAACTCCACCCGCGCGCCGATGCCGCGTGCGTTGGCACTGACACCCGCTAGGCGCAGGGCGATCCAATCGTCGCTCGCGTCCCCGGCCACATTGCGGAAGAAGCGCAACTGCGGGCCGCTGCGGTTGGTGGTCCAGAGGTCAAGATCCCCATCCCGGTCCCAGTCCACCCGCAACACAGCGCGCGCATCATCAGCCAGGTCAATGCCCGAACCCACGGAGAGATGGGCGAAGGCACCCTCACCCAGGTTCAGGTAGGCGCAGTTGCGCTCCGCTCCACTGAACGACGCCCCCCTGGCGATCATCTGGTGCAAGGCCTTGTGCCCCACCGGGTCCGCATCCTCCGTACCTTCGCTCTGGCCAGCACTGGATCCCAGCGGCGCGCTTCCTTCGTTCGACGACACGACCTGTCGCCAGTAGAAGCTTCACAAGTCGCCCGAGTCTTCCGTCGAGATGTAGCCGTTGCCGGTGACGAGGTCCAAGACACCATCGCCGTCCACATCCAAGAAAACCGAGCCCCAGGCCCAGCGTGCCATCTCCACATGGGCTTCCTCAGCCTCTACAAAGCGGCCGTTCGCCGTCTGACGGAAGAGCGTATTACCCTTGGCGAAACGCCGGTAGAGCGCGCGTGTATCCTCGTCGACATCGGGCATGAACTCGGGCTGGCTGGTGATGCGATTGCCGGCCGAGCTGAACATATTCGACACGTGCACATCCAGCAGACCGTCCTGGTTGTAGTCGCCCCAGCTGGCGGACATGCCCGAGCCAACGTCGACCACACCGAGCTCCACCGCGACCTCCGTGAAGTGCCCCCCATCGTTGCGATAGAGGCAGTTGTGGCCATAGTCGTTAGCCACGTAAAGATCCGGATCGCCGTCTCCATCGTAGTCAGCCCAGGCGGCAGCCAAACTGTGGCGCCGGTTGTTCACATCGAGGCCGACCTCCTCGGTCACGTTAGCGAAGGCAAAGGCGCCCTGGTTGCGGAAGAGCACGTTGGCTCCGCCGTCGTTGGCATCCGTGTAGTTGAAGCCCACCCGCGGCCGATCCAGGCGCGCCGCGCGATCTTGAAAGTCGCTGGTCAGGTAGAGGTCCAGATCTCCGTCCAGATCGAAGTCCGCCGCCGAAAGCGCATAGACGTCCGAATCGACGAGGGCCAAGGGCACAGTCTTACCGAAGGTGCCGTCCCCGTGACCGGGTTGCAGCAAGAGCCCCGCGCGAGTTGCGACCGCCAGGTCCAAGTTACCATCGCCGTCCAGGTCCACCAGCAACGCCGAGGCGCTGTGTTCCAGCCAATCCACGCCGGCGGCGGCCGCGTAATCGCGCACGGATCCATCCGCCTGCTGCAGCAGCAAGCGATTGGGCAGGCCCGAGGTCTGACACAGGTAGAGATCCTCGCGCCCATCCCCGTTCACATCGCCGACCGCGGCGCCGCAGTGACGGTAGAGACTGATGCCGTGCAGAGCTTCCACATGGCGCGCCCAGTGATCGAGCCCCTGGGAGATGTGCTCCTCATAGAAGGGCTGCCCGGCCATCAGGCTGCCCGTGTGATCTTCGAAGAGGGTGCCGCCAGCGCCGCTGCTGACCGTGACGCGCTCCAGGTCCTGCACCTCGAGCTCGATCAGACGCAGGCTCTCGCCTTGGATCGCCCAACGGGCCAGCCAAAGCGCGTTGACCTCCACGCTATTTCCCGCGTGCACAGCGCCAAGCTCAAGCTTCTGCTCCGTACGCAACTCCTCACCTTCCACCTCTACCGCGACCACCTTGAACTTCACCTGCGCGCCCTCCTGGGAGAGGCCCGACAGGTGCCGGTAGAAGAGTGCCAAGTCGCCTTCGAGGACCTGCTCACCCTGGCGCTCTACGAGTACGGGGGCCGTATCGCGCACGGAGTCGAGCGCGTCTAGGTCAGGCACCGAGACCAGGAGCCCGGCATCCAGCCACTTGACGGGCAGGGACTCCTCCCCAGCCTGCACCTGCAGCAGGGGAGTCAGCTTCTTCAAGGCCTCACCCGCGCGCTCATTCCAAACCTCGCTGGTCCAACCATCGCGGCTGGGATCGCGCAGATCGAAGCTCGGCTTGGGAGCCGCCGGTGCCTGGGTCACGCTAGCGCTGGCCTCAAAGTCGGGCTCGCTAGCGGGCTCGTCAGAACCACACCCAGCGCAAAACCACGGGATCAAAAACAGGCAAGTCCAAAGGGTCCGCGGCAGGCTCGGCATGCCTAGAGGATAGCCCTCGTACAGCGATCAGGTAGCCAACAACTCGCGCGCGGTGCGCACATGGCGCGCGGCACAGGCTTCCAGCTCCGAAAGTCCCACTTTTTCGTGGTCCGTGTGCGCATCCATGATCGCGCCCGCCCCAAAGAGCAGGGGGGTCCCCCAGCGCTTCATATGGGGCGCATCCGTGCCGAAAGCCACCACCTCAGCGTCCTCGCCCTCGGGCACGTGGAACTTGATCGGCCCGTACCGGTTCTCGGAGAGCACCAACTCCACGTGCTCACCGATCAGCTCACGCAAGCGCGCCTCCACCGCCGGCGGATCCTCCACCGCACGTAAGAGGAAGCTAGCCTGGGCCTTGTCGGCGATCACATTGGAGGCCACGCCGCCCGCAATCTCGCCCAGGTTGACCGTGCCCGGCCCGAAGACCGGGTGCTGGCCCCAATCCGATTCAATGATGCGTGCGCAGGTCTTGACCAACTCGTGCACGGCCGAGGGCCCGATGGGTTGGGAGGAGTGTCCGGCTACGCCCTTGCCGTGCAGAGAGCATTGGAAGATACCCTTGTGGCCGCTCACGAAGGCGTTGCTTGTGGGCTCGCCGATGATCGTATAGCGCGGATTCCAGGGGTCGGCGAGCAGCTCGTTGGCTCGGCTGGCGCCGTCGCTGGTGGTCTCCTCACCGACCGTGAAGAGGAATCCGAAACGGTCCTCACCGGAGGCGAGCAATTCGCGGCCGGCGGCCAGCATGGTGGCGGCCTGGCCCTTGGCGTCACAGGATCCGCGCCCGTAGACGAAGTCGCGGTCCACGCGCGAGCCATAGAAGGGCGGCACCGTGTCCAGGTGCGTGCAGAAGACAACCTCAGGGGCGCCCGCCCGGGCCAGGATGTTGGAACGCCCGGGTTCCACCTCTTGGCGCTCCACCGCGAAGCCAGCGGCCGCGAGCGCGCGGCTCAAGGCATCGCCGTAATCCTCCTCATCGCCGGTCACCGACGGGATCTCGATCCACTCCACCAGGGTGCGCGCCAGGTCATGCATACAAGCATGGTAGCGCGCACCCCGGCCTAACCGGCAGTGAGGGCCCTAGGGAATCAGCAAGAAGTAGTCCGAGGCGCTCACCTCGGTGCCCCCCTGCCCATCGCCATAGAGAGCCACCAGGTCCATTCGCTGACCGGCCAACACGCCCAGCACGGCCGGCGGGAGAAAGAGCTTGGCCGTGGCACGGCCAGCACCGTCGAAGACGCCGATGAAGTCTTCAAAGCGCGGCGGCTGAGGATTGTTCAGGGTGATCTCGAACAGGCGGTCCGAATTGAGCGGCACAAGCACGCCGCCCACCATGGTGCCGGGCAAGCGCCCGGAGAAACTTCCTAGGACCCTGTACCACTCGCCGGCGGCGGCCGCACCGAGGGGGTGGGTCAGTGTGTTGGTGACCGTACCGCCTTCGGAAGCGCTCAGCTTGAAGTGGTCCGTATGGAAGTCCACGGGCGCCACCACGTTGACCGCAACCGGCGGCCAAAGCAGCACATCGTGCCCGGCCCCATCATCCACGCGCACGTGGAAGGCAGCGCGCCCAGGAGTCAAGGTCGCGGTCAGCTCAAAGTCGTAGCTGCCGTCCCCGTGATCATTAACAACGCTGGCCAAGGCCGGATCGGCGCCCGCGTGCACGGGTGTGACTGTCACCGTGTGTCCGCCCAAGGGCAGGGGCACGCCGTCGATATCCACCAAGCGAATCTGGATAGAGGTGTGGGAGATACCGTCGGCCAACAGCTCCTGGGCGCCGCGGATCACTTCCGTATGCACCTGATCCGTTACGCCAGCCAGAGCCGCACGCCAGATGTTGACCTTATCCTGCAGCACGAGGATCGGGTCGGGGTCGGTCGTGTCACCGTTGAAGCCCCTGCGCAGGAAGTAGCTGCCGTTAGCACAGCCGATGGCCGTGTTGCAGACTCCGTCCACATCGCCCATGCGCGCCAAGGCGATGAAGGCGGTGTGAGCTGATTTGGTGAAGTTCGGGGGCGGCGCACCGCAACCGGTGGGGTCCGAATTACTGCATGAGCAGCGGCCGTCTCCGCCCAAAGCGCGTGCGGCTTCCATGCCAGCCATGACGCGCTGGGAGAGATCGCCAGCGGTGTTGCGCAGTGCCGATTCCGCAGCCAACACAACGCTGATGTCCGTCAGGATATTGCCCTGCACCGCGTACACCAGATCGTCCACCGTGCCCGTGACACCGAAGGCCGCGTCCGCCGCGCTGCTGCCGGTGAAGGTTGCCGAAGGACCAGCGAAGCCCGCGATGCCGTACTGCCGTGACTGATGACCGCCGGAGAGCGCCAGGTTGGCCAGGATCTCGTCCGGCGAATCGCCGGCCTGGAAACCGTTCCACATCTTCAGGCGATTGAAGCCGCTGATGTCGACTGCGGATTGAGCAGCTCCAGCACCTTGCCCCACGCGCACCACGGGCAGCCAGCGTCGCAGACTGAAATTCGCAAGGCAGGTAGCGGAGGACACGCAGACCTCACGCGTACGCGTATTGATCACAACGATCGACCAGGTGGCCAGAGCGCTGTTGGCGGTCAAAAGGGTTCCTAGGAACACCAAGATCAGCGCCCGTAGGCGCCGACCTCCACATGTACTGAACTGGGAGAGGCTAGGGATAGGCATCCTCCAAGCCTACCCCGCTACCTAGCTCTCCGGCAGCGCTTTCAGGGTGACTAGGGGGTCGCCTGTACTAACTGCCTGCCCAGCGGCCACGTGGAGGGTGTCTACGACGCCATCACCCGGGGCTCCAATCTCGTTTTGCATCTTCATGGCCTCCAGAATCAGCAGCGGTTGGCCTTCACTGACCTGCTGGCCAGGCTCCACCATCAGCTCGACCACCACGCCGGGCATGACCGCTTTGATCTTGCCGCCGCCCTTGTTGGCGGCGCTGGCGGCCAGGTTCGCGGCACGCTCGCGCTCGTCCTCGATCTCG
This sequence comes from Planctomycetota bacterium, assembly GCA_047639615.1. Lineage (GTDB taxonomy): Bacteria > Planctomycetota > UBA1135 > UBA1135 > CAYWNK01. The sequence continues at coordinate 8,366 of JBLIOL010000087.1, forward strand.
AGGAAGTAGTCGTGTCCCGCCAGGGTCACGCGCGTGGCATGCCCGTCGCCTTCGATGGAGAGCGCAAAGGACTGGCCCTCGTGTTGGCAGACCACCTGTCCGTGGGTATCGACCTCGCGGTAGTCCAAGGGGAAGGGCTTACCGTCAACGCTCAAGCTGAGGCCGCCGGCTCCTTCGATGAGCTCGACCTCCATGCTGCGTCCGGCCACTTCAACGGTGTACTTCATTGGGAACCTCCGCGCTCCATCAAGCGCTGGGCATAGGCGCCGGTCTCGCGCCGGGAGCGCTCACGCCAACCACCACGATCCGAAGAATGCGGAGACATGGCCCGTTGCGCGGCCAAGTATCTGCGGTGCAGTACGGCAGCAGCTGCCACCAGGGCGTCGTACTCCACGGGCGGCTCCAAGGTCAGAGACTCGAGGAAGTGCGTGTCGTAGTTGCCAGCACGGAAGTCCTCGTGGCCGAGCACGGCCAGAGCCGCGGGCAAGCCCGTGCGCACGCCGCCGACGTTGGTCTCTGCGATCGCACGCTCCATGCGCGCAATCGCCTGGTCGCGGTCCTCGCCCCAAACGATGATCTTGGCCAGCATGGGGTCGTAAGCCATGCCCACTTCCAATCCCTCGTGCATGGCGCTGTCCAGTCGCACCCAGGGTCCGCCGGGTACGCGCAGGTTCTTGAGCGTGCCCGTGGACGGCAGGAAGCCCGCGTAGGGATCCTCCGCGTTCACGCGCACTTCGATGGCGTGACCGGTTTGCTTGAGATCTTCCTGCTCAAAGCGCAGGGGCTCGCCGGCTGCCACGCGAAGTTGCTCAGCAACCAGGTCCACGCCGGTGGTCATCTCGGTGATCGGGTGTTCCACCTGCAGGCGCGTGTTCATCTCCAGGAAGAAGAACTCGCCACCGGAGACCAGGAACTCCACGGTGCCGACGCCTTCGTAATCCACGTGACGCGCGGCCTTCAGAGCCATCGCGCCCATGGCATCGCGCATGGCCGGGTCGAGCGCAACCGAGGGGCACTCCTCCAGCAGCTTCTGATGCCGGCGCTGGATCGAGCACTCGCGCTCGAAGAGGTGCACGGCATTGCCATGGTTGTCGCACAGCACTTGAATCTCCACGTGGCGCGGATGATCTAGGTAGCGCTCGAGATAGAGGCGTCCGTCACCGAAGGCGCTCAGGGCTTCGCCCGAGGCCGTGCGGAAGGCGCTTTCCATCTCGCTAGGTTCGCGCACCACGCGGATGCCTTTACCACCTCCGCCGGCGGAGGCCTTGAGGGCCACCGGATAGCCGATGCTCTCAGCAGCCGTGACCGCCTCGGTAGCATCCGCCACGGGATGGTCCAAGCCAGGCACGCAGACCACACCAGCTGCCTTCATCTCCTGGCGGCAGGTGATCTTGTCCCCCATGGCCTTGATGGCGCCCGTGGGCGGACCGATCCAGGCCATGCCAGCGGCCTTGACGGCCTCGGCGAACTCGCCGTTCTCAGACAGGAAGCCGTAGCCCGGATGAATCGCCTCGGCGCCGGTGTCCTTGGCGGCCTGGAGCACCTTCTCCATGACTAGGTAGCTCTCGCCGGGCGCAGCTCCGCCCAGGGGCACGGCCACGTGAGCCATGCGCGTGTGCAAAGCGCCAGCGTCCGCGTCCGAGTAAACGGCCACGCACTCGATGCCCATCTCTCGGGCGGTGCGAATGACGCGTAGGGCGATCTCCCCACGGTTCGCGATCAGGATGCGACGGAACATGGATAGACCTAGAGCGGGATGTTGCCGTGCTTGCGCGTGGGACGGGACTCGTGCTTGCTGCGCAGTAGCTCGAGGGAACGGATCAGGTACGGGCGCGTGTCGCGCTCCTCGATCACATCGTCCACGAACCCGCGCGCAGCCGCGCGATAGGGATTGCCGAATTTCTCTTCGTACTCGGCCGTGCGCTGAGCCTCAAGAGCGACGGGATCATCCGCAGCGGCGATCTCGCGCCGGTGGATGATCTTGGCTGCACCGGCTGCACCCATGACGGCGATCTGCGACGCGGGCCAGGCCACGTTCACGTCGGCGCGCACGTGCTGGGAACCCATCACGTCGTAGGCGCCGCCGTAGGCCTTGCGCGTGATAACGGTGAGTTTAGGTACGGTGGCTTCGCAGTAGGCGTAGAGCAACTTGGCGCCGTGGCGGATGATGCCACCGTATTCCTGAGCGGTTCCGGGCAGGAAGCCGGGCACGTCCTCGAGGGTCACGATCGGGATATTGAACGCATCGCAGAAGCGAATGAAGCGCGCGCCCTTCTCGCTAGCGGAGATGTCGAGGCAACCGGCCAGCACGGCCGGCTGATTGGCGACGATGCCCACGGGGTAGCCGCCGAGACGAGCGAAGCCCACCACCATGTTGCCCGCCCAAGCTTCCTGCACCTGCAGGAAGGATTCCTTGTCCACCACCAGGTCGATCACCTTGGTGATGTCGTAGGGCTTGCCCGGATCGGCCGGCACGATGTCGGCCAGGCCTTCCTCACGGCGATCCGAGGGATCATCCGTAGGTATGAAGGGCGCGTCCTCCGCGTTGTTGAGCGGCAGGTAGCTGTAGAGCTTGCGCAGCAGCAAGAGGCAGCTCTTGTCGTCCGGCGCAGAGAAGTGCGCCACGCCACTGGTGCCGCAATGCACCTCGGAGCCGCCCAGCTCCTCGCTGGTGACTTCCTCGTGGGTCACGGTCTTGACCACGTCAGGACCGGTGATGTGCATGTACGAAGTGCCCTCCACCATCATGATGAAGTCCGTGATGGCCGGGCTGTAGACCGCACCGCCCGCGCAGGGACCCATCACTGCCGACAGCTGCGGAATCACGCCCGATGCTTGGGTGTTGCGCCAGAAGATCTCCGCGTAGCCGCCGAGGCTTTGCACACCTTCCTGGATGCGCGCGCCGCCGGAATCGTTCAGGCCGATCAGGGGCACACCCACCTTCAGGGCTTGATCCATGACCTTGCAGATCTTCTCCGCGTGGGTCTCCGAGAGACTGCCACCGAAGACCGTGAAGTCCTGGCTGAAGACGTAGACCGGGCGGCCGTCGAGCAGGCCGTGGCCGGTGATCACTCCGTCGCCCAGGATGGTCTGATCCTGCATACCGAAGTCGGTGCAACGGTGGGTGACGAAGCGGTCCAGCTCCACAAAGGAACCTTCGTCGAGCAGGAACTCGACGCGCTCGCGCGCGGTCAACTTGCCAGCCTTGTGCTGACGGTCGATGCGAGCCTGCCCGCCGCCCAGCTGAGATTCCGCGCGCAGCCTGTGGAGGCGCTCGAGAGGAGTTTCCGTGCTCATGGCGGAAGACTCTAGCTTTCCGAGTCCTTCAGGGCCCGCAGCGGCCCTGGATAATGGCCGAGCCGAATAGGAATTAGTGCGCGGCGGGGTCCTGCACCAGCTCCATCAGCACTCCGCCGGTGGCAGCCGGGTGCAAGAATGCGATCTGGGTGCCGTGGGCGCCGGGCTGGGGCGACTCATGGATCAGGCGTACACCCTGCTGCTTAAGGACCACAAGGGCGGCCTCCAGGTCGGCAACTTCCCAGGCCAGATGGTGGATTCCGGCACCGCGCTTGGCGATGAACTTGGCCACAGGGGAATCCGGCCCGGTGGGCTCGACCAACTCCACGCGCTGGGTGCCGGCGTGCACCACAAAGACGTTGACGCCTTGGGTGGCCACGAGCTCGGACTCTTCCTGGGCGGGGCTCATGCCGAGCATCCCCACGTAGAGTTCGCGCGAGGCGGCCAGGTCCGGCGTGGCGATAGCCACGTGGTGCAAGCCGATCACCAAGCCGCGCAGTACTTCGGGAACATCCACTAGAGCACCTCCGGAGCGTTGTACTTGCCGAAGACGCCAGAGAGGGTCGTGCAGACTTCGCCGAGGGTGGCGTAGGACTCGACCGCAGCGAGCATGGGATCGAGCATGTTGCCCGTGCCCTCCGCAGTCGCTTTGAGTGCGGCCAAAGTGCTCTCGACCTTGGCCGGATCACGCTCGCGGCGCACGCGCGCGAGGGTAGCGAGCACCTCTTCGCGGGCGGCCGGATCGGGCTTGAAGACTTCCGTGGGCTCTTCCTCTGCGGTGTATTTGTTGACGCCGACGACCACGCGTTCGGTGGACTCCACATCGCGCTGCCACTGCAGGGCACTGCGCAGAATCTCGCGCTGTACGAAGCCATCCTCGATGGCCTGCACCGCGCCGCCGCGGCTGTCCACTTCGGCCATGAGTGCCAAGGCTTGGCTCTCGAGCTCGTCGGTCAGGTGCTCCACGTAGGGGCAGCCGCCCAGGGGATCGATCACGTCCGCAGCGCCAGATTCTTCGGCCAAGATGTGCTGCGTACGCAGGGCGATGCGCGCGGAGGCTTCCGTGGGCAAGCCCAGGGCCTCATCGCGCGAGTTCGTGTGCAGGGACTGAGTGCCGCCAAGCACGGCGGCCAGGGCCTGGATCGTCACGCGCACCACGTTGTTCTCAGGCTGCTGACTGGTGAGGGTCGATCCGGCGGTTTGCGTGTGGAAGCGCAAAGCCCACGAACGCGGGTTCTCGGCCTTGAATTCCTCACGCATGATGCGCGCCCACATGCGGCGTGCGGCGCGGAACTTGCCGATTTCCTCGAAGAGGTGGTTGTGCGAGTTGAAGAAGAAAGACAAGCGCGGCGCGAAGTCGTCCACGGCTAGGCCCGCGTCCACGGCGGCGCGCACATAGGCGCGACCGTTAGCCAGGGTGAAGGCCAATTCCTGCACGGCGTTGGAGCCCGCCTCGCGGATGTGATAGCCGGAGATCGAGACCGTGTTCCAGCGCGGCACGTGCTCCTTGCAGAAGCCCATCAGATCCGTGACCAGACGCATGGAGGGTCCCGCCGGGAAGCGGTAGTTTCCCCGCGCGGCGTACTCCTTGAGGATGTCGTTCTGGACCGTGCCCGAGAGCTGGCGCGAGTCCGTCCCCTGGCGCCGGGCTAGGGCTACATACGCACACAGCAGGTAGCTGGCCGAGGCGTTGATGGTCATGGAGGTGCTGACCTCCCCGAGCGGGATGCCCGCGAAGAGCTGCTCCATGTCCGCCAAGGAGTTGACCGGTACGCCCACCTTGCCGACCTCGTCGATGGCCAATGGATCGTCCGAGTCATAGCCCAGTTGCGTGGGCAGATCGAAGGCCACCGAGAGTCCCGTCTGACCGCCATCCAGCAACAAGCGGAAGCGCTCGTTGGTCTCGGTAGCGCTGGAAAAACCCGCGTACTGACGCATGGTCCACAAACGACCGCGGTGCATGCTCGGTTGCACGCCGCGGGTGTAGGGGTACTCCCCAGGCCAGCCGCCGTCCGGCGCTCCGCCGTAGAGCGGATCCAACTCCAAGCCCGATGGCGTAGCGAATTGCTCGCGACGCTCCGGTCTTTTGGAAACGGCCTTGGCGTGGGTACGCGTCTGCCAGGCGGCGCGCTCTTGAGTCTCTTGCTCTCGGGAATCGGACATGGGGGTAATTAGACTAGCGATCGTGAGGCGCCACGCCTGTAGCTGACGCAGGGAACAAGTGGGGTAACTTGCCGAAGCCCGCGAATGCGCCCCCCCGGGGGGCGTAGGCTGGCCGGCCCCCAGACCCATTTAGTCCTATGAAGACCCTCCTAGCACTCCTCGCTGCAGTTTTGCTCTCCGTCACCGTTTGGTTTGTTGCCTTCCAGGACGGCGGGCCGGACACGGATTTGGCGTTGAAGGCTGAAGACCAGAGCGTTGAGCAGACCAGCGAGAGCACCGATGGCATGCTGGATCTGGCCTCCGCTGAGCCCGACGAGACAATCGGTCGCACCCAGGCCGAACGGCGCTCCCAAGAGCAGGCGGAGCTCGCCGATAGCGATGCCCGCTGGGTCGAAGGCCGCGTGGAGTGGCCCGCCGGAGCACCGGCCGATCCGACCCTGGAGGTCTTCGCCTTGAGCGAGAAACTCGGAGCCGCGCAGCTTGCCAGTCTACTGGATCCGCCCCTGCGCTTCGACGAACCTTGGCCCCACACCTTGGATTCACGCGCCTGGTCCGAGAGCCTGATCGTTGCCCGCGCGCCCGTGGCCGCCGACGGCACCTTCCGCCTCCCCTACGGCATCCAGACCCGCTCCGGATTCTTGAGCCTGCGTGGCCGGCACCTCTACCTGAAGGAGTCCATGGAGCTCGACCCGCGCGACTCCGAGCGCAAGCTGCTCGTGAAGCCCGATCTGGGCGTCTGGATTCACGGCAAACTCTCCCTGGCCAAGGACGCCCTCGGAACTCTGGACGACGTGCGCATGCGCATCACGGTCGACACCTCAAACCTGAGCGGTATCCCGCTAGAGCCGGGGCAAGTCTCCCCCACGCGAGTGGCCCGCAGCACTTCCAGCGGCAGCTTCGAATTCCGCGCCGCCCTGCCCTCCACACCGTACCTGCTCGAAGCACTGCCCGAGGACCTGGCTTACGCACGCGCCGAACTCCTCAAGCTACACCCAGGCGATACTCTTGAGCACACCATCGAGCTGCAAGGCGGCGGCACCATCAGCGGCCATGTGGTGGATAGCAGTGGACGCCCGGTATCCGGCGCGCGCCTGACCTTGACCTATGGGAAGGGCGTCTTCGGTACCGAGGGCAGCACCGTGCGCAGCGCCGATTCCGACGACCAAGGAGTCTTCGAATTGCGTGCCGTCACCAGCGGCGAACTGCAGCTTCAAGCGGATCACGACAGTCGCTTGCAGTCCTCGCGCCAAGCGCTGGAACTGCCGCCCGCCGGCGTCTTGGAGGGCATCATCCTCAAGCTGGACGACGGCAATTCCTTGGCAGGTTTCGTCCGCTGGCCCGACGGTACGCCCGCTGCGGGCGCAGAGATCTTCGCCAGCTTCGATCAAGCTTTCCGAGCAGGCCCCACGGCCCTAAACGCCATGCGCGGCGCCAAGGCACGCACGATCGCCGACGAGGGTGGCGTCTTCGTGCTACGTGGCTTGGGCAAGGGCCCCTTCACACTGCGCGCGCGCGTAGACGGCGAGCGCCGCGGACGAGCCCGCAGCGATGGACTCCGGCCCGGGCAAGAGGGTGTGGAAATGGTGCTACAACCCTCGATCTCACTGAAAGGCCATGTGACAGACCAGGAAGGCGAAGCAGTGCGGGCCTTTACCGTGCACCTGGGCCGGGTCGCCGCGGGCGACCTGATGAAGACAACCACCAACAATCACCGTCAGGACTTCATCGACGAGGACGGGCGCTTCCGCTTCGACGACTTGGAAGAAGGCCTCTGGGAGCTGCAAGTCCAAGGGGACGGGCTGATCACGACGGTCCCCCACGAAGTCACCCTGCCCAGGCCGGCAGAGTCCCCCGACTTTGAGGTCTTGCTGCTGCGCTCAGCCAGCCTCTCGGGGCAAGTCACCGCTCCCGACGGCCAGGCCCTGGCCGATGCCGAGGTCTTCCTAATCTCGGGCGGGCCCGCATGGCAGCAGATGCTCGACCAAAACCCCTTCGCGCCGCGCGCAGTGAGCGACGAAGAGGGCAATTACCTGCTCACCGGGATCCCCCCTGGCGGAGTTAGCGTCAAGGCCCGCCACACCGAGTTCGCGCCCAGCGAGGCACGGCCCCTAGACCTCGCTGCCGGAGAAGTTCGCGACGGAGTGAACCTAGCGCTAGCCATGGGCGGGATCGTCACCGGAGAGGTGATCAATGAGGACGGCTCTGCAGGTTCCGGGCGCATGATCATGCTCACCCATATGCAGACCCAGGCTGTACTCAACTCGCGCACCGATGCTGGGGGCTTGTTCCGCCTCGAACGCGTTCCGGCCGGCAGCTACCAGGTGGTCGCCCTCGACACCCAGGCTGACTGGAGCGGCGGCGACACGGAGAGTGGCCCAGACATCAGCGCCATCATGAAGAACATGAAGATGGGCCAGGTTTCAGTAGTGAACGGCGAAACCGTGCATGTGGTCCTGGGCTCGCCGCCCGAAGATCCGGTGCGCGTCTACGGCAAGGTGACTACCAACAAGGAGCCCGCCGCGGGTGCCCTCTTGAGCTTCATCCCCGAAGGTGACAACGTCTACCAGAACCTCAAGCTCACCAGCGTCGACTCCCAAGGTAACTACGAGCTGACCCTCGACAAGCCTGGCAAATTCGTAGTCAGCGTCCAACGCATCGGCGACGGGGCCATGCAGCAGAGCACGGTCGAATTCCAAGAGACGATCCCTTCAGGGGACGAGTACCACCTGAACCTGGAGCTGCCGCTCGGCCGTATCTCCGGCACGGTTGTGGACGCCCGCGGCAAGCTCGCCGCCGGCGAACGCATCACCTTGACTGTGGATGGCGTGGCGCGCACGGACAGCATGCTCGGCGGCCAATACGCGGAGATCCGTACGGATTCCGCCGGTGCCTTCGACCTCAAGGGTCTACGCCCCGGCGTCTACCGACTCGGTGCTGGCGGCGCAGCCCCCTTCAGTGGTCAGGGCGCCGACACGCTTGGACGTATCTCCATCGGCGGCGTGCGCATCGGCGAGGACGAGTGGAAGCGCGGACTGCAATTGGAGCTACCCGACCCGGGCAGTATCGAAGTCACCGTCACGGACAGTCAGGGCAATCCCCTGCCCGGCGCGACCCTCTTCGTGCGCGATGCGGAAGGCCGCATGCTCGAGCCCTTCTCCTTGATCAAGAGCGATGGCAGCGGCAAGGTCAGCTACAACAGCATCGCCCCCGGCGAATACACCAT
>JBLIOL010000088.1:0-16827 GCA_047639615.1 Planctomycetota bacterium
GGTGGCTCGGGTCAGCGCCCAGTATCTGTTCAGTGTGCTGCCTTGGGTGGCACTACTCGCTGCCTGGCCCGTGGGCGGCGAACAGGATCCGGCGCCCTCCGGATTGCGTCTCAAAGGCCGTACGGCCTTGGGCTACGGGGTGCTCTTGGTGCTCCCGGGTTTGGCTTCCTGCGCCCTGCTGCTCGGGCCGCGCATGGGCGAACGACCCCGTTGGCGCGAGGCTTACACCTACGTCTGGTCCGCGCGCGGTGAGCACGATCTGGTGCTCGGCATGCAGGCGGGATTGGGCGAGTACTACATCGACCCGGAGTTCACGGATATTCGTCGCCCCGTGAAGGTGGGCTGGTGTGATCGAACGCAAGCTCACAATGTGCGCGCCGCTACGCGTACTGGGCGACCGGTTTGGTTCGTGGTGCGGCCGGACTTCCTGCAGCTGTGGCCCGCGGAGCAACGGCGTATGTTCGAGGGGGTGTTGCGGGACGAGTGCCGGCTCATGCGACGCTTTCCCGTGCCCCTTGAAGGGCGCGACCTGGAGCTGCTCGTTTACTACCGGCCCTAGCGCGTCTTGCTCAGGTGCTCGCCTAGAGCCATGAGGGCGCGGCGCGGAGCCTCTGCCAGGTTGGCTAGGGAGCTGATTGGTAGGTGCTCCTGAACCACTCGCAGCACATGCGGAGGACCTGCTAGTTGGGGCTCTAACTCGATGCGACCCCAGAGCAGCTTGGCCGAGTCGGCGAAACGGCTGACGGCTTTGATCCAGGGGCGGAGGGCAGGCGCGGCGCCGTGAAGTTCATTGCCACCGCGCCAAAGGCTGTGGACGGGGGCTGGGCGGGGTTGGTCTGCAGGCGGATCGGCTTGGTCATGGTCCGCTGCCAGCCAGGATCGATCAGGCCGGCCTAGGCCGGCGGCCTCGGCTAACTGATCGAGCTTCGAGTCGCAGGCCAGGGCCTTCTGAACTTGGGGGCGGCCGACCACCGGGAAGCGCGCCAGGTCGAGGCCCTCGAGCAGTAGCTCCCAGGCGGATCCTAGTTCGGGCGTGGATTCTCCGGCGACCCAGGCGGCCTTGAGATCGCTCCACTCGTGGATCTCGCCAGCGATTCGAATGCCTCCGTTTAGGGCCCCCTCTCCGGCGCTGAGCTTGAGGGCCAGGTCTCCGGGTGCGTCCGGGTCCAGAGTGAGAAGCTGCTTGGGCTGGCCCGGGGTGGCGGCCTCAAGGGCTGCCGGAAGCAAGTGGCGTAGGGGATCGGTCCGGGATGCCAGGAGAAGGATCACCTGACTTCCTCGAGCTCCAATCCGGCACTGTCCATGGCCGGGCGGGGCTCCCACAGCTCGATCAGGGTCTGTATGCCGCCGTGGCCGTGGCTATAGGGGTCGGGGCGCTGGCAGGCCTCGGCGAACTCCCAGTTGTGCTCGCCGCTGGGCCTCAAACGGATCTCGAGCAGACCGCTGCCGACGGCGCGGCCTAGGGCCAGGCAGGCCTGGCGGATGTGGGGCGGCAGCTTCGGAGAGCTGGGCCCCGCGCACAGGATTTGATCGCCAGCGACGAGCACCGAAAGGCGCTCTCCTGGATCTGGCGCGCTCGCCAGGCTATTCACGTGTAGGCCAACCTGACGTTGGACCAGGGGGGCGGGCAGGCCTGCCCGGTGTGCTTGGCTGGCCCAGCGCAGCCGTGACCAGGCTTCGCTGTGTTGGGGGGATTGCAGGGAGGGGGAGCCCACCAGGGGACCCGAGATGCCTCGCATCCAGGCGCAGAGGGCAGCGGCTGCCCCGGCTTCCCGTCCTGCCAGTCGGGTGGGCCAGCGGCTTAGGCGGTTCCAGAGGCCGGCCACGTTGTCCTGGGTGAAGATGCGCCCATCCCTGAGCACGATCTCAGCGCTGGTCACGCTCCCACGCCGACCGATCTGTACATAGGCCGCCCGCTCCAGGTCCTCGGTCGTGCATAGCTCTACCCCATGAACCAGACCTGCACGGAGAGCCGCGAGAGCCCGGGCGCCCACACGGTCACGGTCGTCGCAGAGAACTAGGTAGGAGGAGACTGAGGGCACGGCGGCTGGCTGGGGAATTCCATCCGGGGAGACAGTGGTGTGGAAGGCATAGAGGAAGCCTTCCAACTACACACACGGCGGAAAGCGACAAACAGGGCCACTGTTTCGTGGAAATCTCCCGTAATGTTCATATCCGATACCATCCGCCGCGACTAGTAACCGGCTCAGGGTAGCCAATGGAATCGGAGCCGCCCTGTTGGCAAAAGGTGGCCCGCTACTTCGCACGACCGACGAATTCGCCGGTGTCCGTGTTCACGGTGATCAGCTCGCCTACGCCAATGTGCATGGGGACTTTGAGCTTGTGCCCGGTCTCGAGCACGGCGTCCTTCTTCACGCCGGTGGCCGAGTTGCCCTTGATAGCGATCTCGGACTCGGTCACTTCGAGTACCACGTTGTTGGGTAGCTCAATACCGATCGGAGTGGATTCGAAGAAGGTGACTTCCACCTCACCGCTCTCCTTGACGAAGGACATCTTGGCCTCGCCGAGATCCTTGGTGATGTTGAACTGTTCGTAGTTCTCAGAGTCCATGAAGCAGTAGTCGCCATTGGCCTCCTTGTAGAGGTATTGGCTCTTTCTACGATCCAGGAACGCTGTCTCGAACTGCTCTCCGGCGGAGGGCCGGAATTGCCCGGAGGTGCCCTTGGTGAGGCTCTTGGTCTTCACCTGAATAATGGCACGCCAGTTTCCAGGGGTGGCGTGGCTGTAGTCGGTGATGAGGATCAGGTCTCCATCCTTCTGGAGAACCATGCCCTTGCGGAGTTCTGTCGCCTTGACGTTCATCGATATTGGGGCGGGGGCGCTGCTAATGGGGCGCTTCCCGGTTCGCAGGGTAGCGCCTGGGCCTGATCCGGGCTAGCCCGGATCAGTAGGCCCGGCGTTGGGTGGAGGAGGGGATGTTCAGGCCCTTGCGGTACTTGGTCACCGTCCTGCGGGCGATCTTGATGCCCTCCTTCTCCTCCAGCTGCGCTGCTAGGTGATCGTCGGAGAGAGGCTTTTTCTTGTCCTCGGCTTCGATCAGCTTCCGCACCAGTTCCTTGACGCTGGCCTGGCTGGCCACTTCTCCGGTGTCCTTCGCGGTGCCGCCCGTGAAGAAGTACTTGAGCGGAAAGATGCCCCTGGAGGTCTGCACGTGCTTGCCGGAGACGCCTCTGGAAATGGTGGAAATGTGCAGCCCAAGCTCGTCCGCTACCTCCTGCATGCGCAGGGTCTGCAGGCCGGAGACGCCCTTGTCCAGGAACCCGGCCTGGCGCGTGAAGACGCTCTTGGAAATCCGCAGGAGGGTGCTCTCCCGTTGTTTTACGGCGTCGAGGAACCAGGAGGCTGACTCGACGCGCTTCTTGATCCAGGCCTTGGCCTCGGGGTCCTTGCCGGCTTGCTCGAGCATGCGCCGGTAGTTGGGGCTGAGCCGCAGGGCCGGGCTGCGTTCGCGATCCAGGCGCACCACGCGCTTTCCGTCCACATCACCCACAATGACCTCGGGGTGGATGGTCTCGGCCGTGGCTTGGCTGTAGTCCCAGGCGGGGCTCGGGTCGAGGCCGCGGATCTCTTCCAGAGCCAGCTTGATTTCGGGGATGCTGCTGCCGGTCGCCTTGGCGATACGCGGCAGACGGTTGGCTTGCAGGTCTCCCAGGTGCGTGCTCACGAGCACTACTTCGAGTGAATCCTCGGCCGCGCCTAGAGCCAGCAGCTGCAAACTCAGGCATTCCTCCAAACTGGCGGCACCCATGGCGGGGTGCGTGGCGGAGCGCAGAATCTCCAGGGCCAGCTCGATCTCTTCCGGATAGACCTGATCGTTGAGCTCGGTGGTCATCTCGAGGGCCAGCTCCGTGCGTGAGCGGCGCAGGTAGCCGCGCTCGTCGAGGCAAAAGACCAGGTAGTTCACCAGCTTGGCATCGCGCGGATCCAGCTCCATCAGCAGGATCGACTCCATTAGGTTCTCGGCCTGGCTGTGGGGCTTCGCGGCGGTGTTCTGCAGGGCCTCGTACTTGCGGTCCCCGTCCTCGCCGCCGGCACCCACGTGACTGTTGCGGCCATTGCCGAAGTCGGGTTCTAGACGCTCCATGTCGTCGAACATGGACTCCCAGCTCTCGGTCTGATCCTTGTTCTCCGCGGTCTTCGAGTCGTCCGCGCCCTTGTCTCCGGCACGGCCTTCGTCGCCTTCAGGCTCCGGCCGCTCGAGGAAGGGATTCTCCACCAGCTCCTGCTCGATGCGCTCCTGTAGATCCAAGGCGCCCAGCTGCAGAATCTGCATGGCCTGGATCATCTGCGGCGACTGAATCAGTCGCTGCTCGAGGCGCGCGCTTTGGTGGAGTCCGAGATTCAAGATGAGGTGATCAGAACGGCTTAGGTCCGTCGACTATAGGACCCAGATGGCGGGGGGGGCGACGAGCGGTGTTTGCGTCCCCGAATCGGGAAGCTAGCCGGCTGGGGGGCAGGGTTCTTAGCCGCTCTTGGGGAGGCTACCGAATGATATGTTCGGTTTAGGTCTGACTGGCTGAGCAGGCTCCAGAGCAGGTCTGGATGGTCCCTCGTGTAGCGAGTAGATTCCTCCTGTCATGAGTCAGCCTTGGATCGATCTCGCCGTGGGGGCCAACAGCGCCCGCCACAATTGGAATGGACCGCGCCTCACATTGGGGGGCCCTGGTAGCGATGTGGCTGTGCCTGAGCCTGGAGAGGGGGAGCTGCATCTGTGGAGCTCGCCTCCGAAGGTTGTCCGCGTGGGCAAGGGCGCGGCGCCCCTGCTCAATGGCCGCATGGTGGAGGAGTCGGCCCTGAGCGATGGCGACACTCTGCAGTGGGGCGGGGCCGTGATCGTTTTCCGGCAGCCTGACACCGTGTTGGAGGAGCTCTCCGGCGCAGGAGCGGCGCCCAAACCCACGGCTCCCAGCCCAGGCGTGGGTAGGCCTGTGGTTGGCTCCGGTGGAGGTTTTCAGGCCAAGGGCGACGAGCTGCGGGCCTGGCGTCGTGTGTTAGCTGGGCTCATGGTCGAGCAAGGCCTGGCCGACAAATCGGCTGCCAAGCGCTGGCAAGAGGCCGTTATGCGCAACGAATTCAAGGCCGACGCGGCGGCAGAGGATGTGATCGCAGCCAGCAGCGAGGGCCCAGATCACCCCAAGGTGCTCGAGCGTGCCGGCCGCCTGGAGCGTGACCTGATGATGATGCCCCTGCAGAGTGGCACGCGCGGGGCGGGCCGCGGGGCGCGCAAGGCGGTCAAGGGCGGTACGGCCTTCATCCTGGCTAACCTGCTGGCCCTCGGGGCCTACACGATGATCGTGCTGGCCATCGCCTTCCTCCTGAGGGCCCAGCGTGGCACCAGCTTCGACACCATAATCGACGACATTCTGAGTGGTCTCGGCTCCCTATTCGGCAGCGCGTGACGCCCAGGAGGCCCGTGGCGTAAGCGCTAGGGTCCGAGTGCTGCCTTCCTGGCAAATCCCTTGTCGTACCCTGCGGCCGCGCTTCCTATCCTGAGGGGCACTCTCTGCCCCAAACCCTCCCCATGCCCGACACTAACGGCGCGCTCTTTTCACTCGCACAGATCCAGCATCTGATGCGCGTGGAGTTCAACCGAGCCCAGCGCTACAGCTATCCCATCACCGCCATGTTGATCGCCATCGATCGACTTGGGCATCTGCGTGACCTCTACGGTTACGAATCCAAGGAGGATATCCTCGAGGGTGTGGTGAATCTGCTCAAGACCCAGACGCGAAGTTCGGACTTCCTCGGGCGCATGGCGGACGACCGGCTGCTGGCGGTGATTCCGCACACGGACCAGGTTGGCTCGGAAGTGCTGGCTCAGCGGCTGCTCGCCGGTGCGCGCGACTTGGGCTTTGAAAGCGACGACCGCACACTATCGGTCACGCTCTCCATCGGTGCATCCTCCGAGATGGGCGGCAAGAGCTTGTTCTTCGACGCCATGTTGGAGTCCGCCGAGAGCGCCCTTACGGATGCGCAAGCCGCCGGTGGCGATCGCCTTCTGATCATCTCGGAAGGCGACAAGTAGGAGATAACCGTGCGCATTCTTCTCGCTGAGGATGAACCTACGATCGCCATGACCCTCACGGACGATCTTGAGGATGCCGGCCATGTGGTCCTGCACGCGGGCGATACGGCGCAAGCCATCGCCTACCTCGAGGGCGACGAGGGGCAGCGGCCCGAATTGGTGGTGACCGATGTGCGCATGCCCGGTGAAGGTGGCATGGCCGTGCTGGAGCGCGCCATGGCGCTCGACGCGCAGCGCCCGGTGATCATGATCACGGGCTACGCCACTGTGGACCACGCGGTGGAAGCCATGCGCAACGGCGCAGTGGACTACGTGCAGAAGCCCTTTCGCAACGAAGTCATCGTGCACAGGGTGGGTACCTACGCGCGGGTACAGGACCTGGAAGCTGAGAACGCTGCGCTCAAGGCCGAGCTCAGCGGGAGTCGCGGCTTCGACGGCATCGTCGGACAGTCCAAGACCATGGAAGCCGTCTTTGCACGCGTGCGTACCGTCGCGCCGACAGAGGCCACCATTTTGATTCAAGGGGAGAGTGGCACGGGCAAGGAGCGCATCGCTCTCGCCCTGCACGCGGCGAGTTTGCGCAGTGAAGGTCCCTTCGTGGCGATCTCTTGCGGCGCCCTGCCCGAGAGCCTCTTGGAGGCGGAACTCTTCGGCCACGAGAAGGGCGCCTTCACGGATGCCAAGAAGGATCGCCGCGGACGCTTCGAGCTGGCCCATAGAGGCACGCTCTTCCTCGACGATATCGACGACATGCCCCTGGCGACCCAGGTCAAGCTCCTGCGCGTGCTGCAGGAACGTAGCTTCGAGCGCTTGGGTGGGGAGACCACCACGGAGGTGGACATTCGCGTGGTGGTTGCCACCAAAGTGCCCTTGCGCGAACTGGTGCGTGCGGGCGGCTTCCGTGAGGACCTGTTCTATCGCGTCAACGTGGTGCCGGTGCTGCTGCCGCCTTTGCGCGAACGTGCGGGCGATGTGTCCTTGCTGGCACAGTTCCTGATGGAGCGCCACGCGGGCGGCCAGAGCTACAAGCTCTCCGACTCGACTCTAGCGACTCTCGAACGCTACCCCTGGCCGGGCAATGTGCGCGAGTTGGAGAACGCCATTCAGCGTGGCATCGCCCTGTGCGGGCCGAGCCGCGAATTACAAACAGAGGATCTGCTACCCCAGGACCCCCGTTGGCGCGGGGCGACCGAAGTGCCCGAGACCGTGCGGCCTTTGAAAGAGGTGCTGCGCGAGGCGGAAGCGGGTCACATTCGCAGGGCACTGGATTTGACCGGTGGCCACAAATCACAAACCGCCGAGCTGCTCGGCATTTCGCGCAAGGTGTTGTGGGAGAAGCTCAAGGATCAGGGCCTGGATTCGGGCGACGCGTCCTAGGCGAACTGCCTGGGACGTTGGTCATCGCCGACCTGCACCTGAACCCGGAAGGGGATGGTGTAAGCCGGGCGTTCTTGGATTGGTTGGACGCTCTACAGGCGCCGCGCCTGGTGGTGTTGGGCGATCTCTTCGATACTTGGATCGGACCCAAGCAGCGGCGCATACCCGGGTCCGCCGCGGTTGTGGAGGCGCTTGGTCGATTGGTGGCGCGCGGGGTGGAGTTGCACGTGGTGCCCGGCAACCGGGACTTCCTGCTCGGCGCGGACCTGGAGGCTTGGACCGGCGCTGAGGTGCACGCACAGGGGCTCGTGATCGAGTCCTCCGTCGGCGGGCGCAGCCTTTTGGTCCACGGGGACGAGCTGTGCACATTGGACTTGGGATACCAGGCCTACAAGCGCCGTATCCAAGCGCCACTCATGCGGCGTTGGTTGCCGCGCCTGCCCCTGGGCGTGCTGCGCAAAATCGCGGAGCGGCTGCGGGCGAATTCAGAGCGTTCCGTGCCGCGCAAGGGCGATCAAGAGAAGTCCATGCAGGCGGACGCAGCCTTGGAGTTGCTGCGCGAGGCCGGTGCGGAGCATCTGATCTGCGGCCACGCTCACCGCTATCGGGACGAGAACAGTGGCAGTGGCGAGGACGCCCTGCACTGGATTGTGCTGGATGGCTGGGGCGGGGAGCGGGATACGCTCCTGTGGCAGGCGGATATCTGGCAAGGGCGGGCGCACCGGTCGGTCACATCGACGGTAGGCTGAGCAGCGTGAAGAGCTACGCCCACCTATTCCAGCGCGCCCTGGGCGCGGATCCCGATCGACTGCACTTCGCGGCCCACAGCCATCACCCGTGGCCCGACGCTAGCCATGCCGCCCAAGGGCAGGCCTGGGATGACGCAGCCAGGTTGCTGGACAGCAAGTGGGACTTGATCCTGGGCGAGATCTATCCCAGCGTTAAGTCGCGGGTGGCGCGCCGCTTGGGCACTAGCGATCCGGACACCCTGGCCTTTGCGCCGAGCTCCCACGAGCTGCTCGTGCGGCTCGTGTCGAGCATCGAGAAGGACGTGGTGCGCGTGCTGACTACAGACGCGGAGTTTCATGGCGCGCGGCGCCAGCTCAGCCGTTGGGCCGAGGCGGGCAAGGTGCAGCTCGAATGCGTTTCGGCGGAGCCCTTTGACACCTTCCAGGAGCGCTTCGTGGCCGCGGCCTCCAAGGGCGGGCACGACCTGGTGACCTTCAGTCACGTGCTCTTCGATTCAGGCTTCGTCGTGCCGGACCTTTCGGCCATCGTGGCAGCGGTTCCGGATGAGGCAACGGAGATCCTGATCGACGGCTACCACGCATTCAACGCACTAGTGCTCGACCTGTCGGCGATCGAGTCGCGGGCGTTTTATTCAGCCGGCGGGTACAAGTACGCCATGGGGGGCGAGGGGTGCTGCTTCTTGCACTGCCCTCCTGGACGCGCGCCGAGGCCGGTGTTCACCGGTTGGTTCGCGGGCTTCGGGAGCTTGGAGAGCGAGGACTTCTCCGGTGCCACCGCGTATAGCGAGGACGGTTGGCGTTTCTTGGGATCGACCTACGATCCGGTTGGGCTCTACCGCTTGGACGCTTCGCTTGGGATCTTGGACAGCGAGGGCCTGGGCCCCGCAGAAATCCACGCGCACGTGAGCGCTCTGCAGCAGGAGCTGCTCGCGGGCTTGCCCGAGTCCGGTGCTCCGATCGCCTTGGAAAACCTGATCCCCGGGCGAAGCAGCGTCGAGCGCGGCCACTTCCTTACTTTCCGCCTCTCCGAGGCGGCAGCCATTCAGCAACGCTTGCAGGCGATTGGCGTGCTAACTGATGCGCGCCGGGATCGGCTGCGCTTCGGGATGGGGATCTACCACGGCCCGGCGGATGTGCAGGCCTTGCTGGGTAAGTTGCGGGAGCTAGGGCTCACGGGACGGGGCGCCTTGCGGGAGTAGGTGTCGCGATTTCGGTGGCGGGCTGAGGGGGTGAGGGTGCCCGGCCGTAGGCCGGATGCTAGCGATGGGAGGGTCGGGGTTGCTCGGGAGCGGGAGGGCTGAGCGCGGGTGTTGAGGGGTGAGAGCGACGGTGCCGGCCAGCGGCCGCGCGCCCTCGGGCAAGACCCGCGCCGGGCGCTGTTCCCTAAAAGTAGGGGAGCCCCCACTCACCCTGGGGGAAGGGCGAGTGGGGGCTCAGACGAGTTTCTCTTGGGGGATTAGAAACTCGTCACAGGCGGGGGGTCGCAGTGCCGGAGATAATCAGACCGAGGGCATCGGCCAGATTGTCGGCAAGGACTTCCGGTTCTACGTGGAGAGCGCCGTCTGCGACGGCTTCTCCAGTACGAACCCCAACCGTGTGGCATCCGGCACGCCAGCCAGCAACCAGTTCGAGGGTGCTGTCGCCAATCACCCAACACTTCGACAGATTGATGCCGTCGTTTTGGGAGGCGTGGTACATGGGACCGGTGTTCGGTAGCAGGTATACAGAGTCCCTATTGTGAGGCTTCTTGCCCTCGGGATCGTCTGTGCAGATGTAGCTGCGGGTTACAGGAACGCCGTGGCTCTGCAGGTGTTGCAGGATATGGGCCTCCAGTTCTTGCCAGCGTGCGTAGGGCAGCAAGCCTTGGGGGACCGAGAATTCATTTCCGATGAGATAGATGTTCCAGCCCGCTTCGTGGGCATGGAAGAGGGCGTTTACGGCGCCTTCTTGGAACTCTAGCTCGCCCACATCTAGGGCGAAGCCGGCATCGGGACGGCGCAGCAGGGTGCCCCAGTGGTCGACAAAAATGCCACCAGGGATAGTCCGTGTGCCGGGGATAGGTTGAAAGGGAGAAGGCATTCGTTATTGGTTTTGCGTGATCGGATGAACAACAGTTCATCCGCCGCTCCACGTTTGTCGGCCAGCTCTTCCAGCTCCTGAGGCGTCGCGTGGGAAATCCCCAGTACTTGGATAAACTCTCTTTTCAGTGCATGTCTCGTGCCGAAACACACTGTGTCAATCAGGTGCTTCATGTGAGTGTTCGGAACGTCCTTGCATTCCGGCTGTAGCCTTAAGACTTGTCCCGTAAGTCGCTCCCTACCCACCTTGAACCGCTCACTTCGCATTGCCTTGCTGGTCAATCCTTTCCGTCTACGGCACGGAGGAGTGGAGCATGCACCGGCCCTATCGCGTGAGCTGCTCGGACGCGGACATCAGTGCCGGGGGTTCGGTGCGCCGCCGGGAGTGATCCCCCATTCGCGGGTAGATTTCCGCGGGGATGGGCTCGGCCTCATGGGCTTTCAGCCGGACGTGATCGTGGCCTATGGCGGTCACTCCGCCGCTGGCGTATTGGGCGCTCGTAGCGCGCGTCGATTGGGCGTTCCGCTGGTGCTCGTGGAGGAGGGGGCGCTGCCGTCCGCTGGGGCCATTAGTCACCTCGCCGCACAGCTAATGCGCAAGCTCTTGGGCAGCCGGGTGAGGCGCCAAGTCAGTCATTTGGTCGCCCTCAATGCGGTGGCCCGGGCTCAGGCAATTCAGCAGGGCTATGGGGTGGAACAGATCGAGGTGCTGCCGCCGGGGGTCGACCTGGAGCGTTTTCGGCCTGGTCTGCGCAGTGAGCTGATGCGTGGCCACGGAGTGCGTGGGCATACGCTGCTCGTGACTCGGGCTTTGGAAGCGGATCGCGGGCTTGAGCAAGTCCTGGATGCCTTTGCTAATACGGTGGGGCGGCGCGAGGACTGGGCGCTGGTTTTTGCGGGCGATGGACCGCATCGAGCTGCTTTGCATGCGCAGGCCGCGCGCCTAGGTGTCGGCGCGCATGTGCACTGGATCGGAGCCCTTCGGGAGGAGGAGCTTCCGGGCCTGTTTGGTTCCGCCACGCTGCTGCTGGTTCCCGGTCCGGATTCAACCAGGGCAGCTCAGCACTTGCGCTGCGCAGCGGCCTGCGGCTTGCCGGCCATCGCCGTGGACGAGGTGCGCTTCTCCGATCTTGTGGAGAACGACAGGAACGGGCTCTTGGTCAACCACTGCGCTGGCGAGGATTGGGTGCGCGCCCTCGAACGTGCTGCCGGATCGCCCAAGGCGCGGGAGCGCTGGGGTGAGCGCGCACGCGAGCTGGCCGAGGAGCGCTTTGCGTGGCCGACGATTGCTGCGCGCTTTGCGGAGCTGCTCGGCGATGTGAGCAGCCGCAAAATAGAACCGGCGCCGAGCCGTCGGTTAGGACTGCTTCGGCGCCGGGCGTAGGGCTCTTAGTTAGCTGCTAAGCGTCGGTGGCCTTGCGCAGCTCTTCCTTCAGGAAGGCCATGTCCTTGGAGTACTGGCGAACGGCGTCGCGAGTCTCGTCGTCGATGGAGACGAAGGAGCAAGCGAGCTTGACCCCATCAGCGCGCTCTTCGAGCACGTTGACCTCGACCGCTGCCTCGCAGTAACCACGCTGCAGTAGGGGCAGACGGAACTTGACCGAGACGGCGGTGCCCACGGCGAGCATCTGGCCCATGTCGAAGGGCGAGAGGTCGGTGGTACCCCCGGCCCAGGTGAAGCTGAGGCCGGCCTCGGAGAGGGCTGCCATGCGTCCGATACCCGACCAGTTGCTACCGAAGGCGTGACCGTGGAGCGGGTTCGTGGACTTGGGCTCTTTGATGAAGTGCGCCACGCGCTCGGTGTCCACCAGCTTGAAAATGACGGAGGAGGGGTCCTCCTTGAAGTCCGACTCGCTCTCAGCCAGACCGGCGTCACCGCTCAAGCTGCCGACGGCGTCCTCGTCGTTGTCGAAGACAGAGACCACGCGGTCCAGGCCGACTTTTTCGAGGATGTCGCGGCAGAAGGGGCTGGGCCGGGAGATGACCAACTTGCCACCGGATCCGGAGAGCATCTTGCTGGACTTGATGATGGCCCCCAGTGCGGTCGAGTTGATGAACTTGACCAGACGTAGGTTGAGTACAACCTGGTTGATACCAGCCTTGCTCAGGCCGTCTATTTCCTCCTGGAGCAGGGGGCAATAGTAGGTATCGAACTCTCCACGCAGGTGAAGGATGGCGTGGCTGTCGCTCGGGTCGACGGTGATATGCATCAGTCGGAAGTGGGGGCAAAGGGGGCGAGACACAGACCCAACAGGGGGATTGCCAGGCTGTCTGGGTCACCAGTCTCCGCCAGGGACCGGGGTCGGGCAAGGGAATTGTGGTCGACCAAGCCGGGCACCCCCGTGGGGGACTACACTCACGGCATGGCCTTTTGGAAGCGCAAGCCCACACCCCAGCCCGATCCTGCCCCGGCTAGCAAGCCCGCCTCGGCTACAGCCCAGGCCATGAGCTCGGCCAGAGCCCGAGCCAACGAGGCGAGCAGCGCCTCCAGTTTCCTAATGGGCAGCACGGCTCAGGACCGGCGCTCCGTAGAGGTGCTGCTGGGGGCCATTGCCAAGGTCTCCGAATCCCGGGACCTGGAGTCTCTGCTGGACTACGTGGTGGATTCGGCGATCGAGATCACCGGAGCTGAACGCGGGCTGCTGGTGCTGCTTGGCGAGTCGGGCCGGCAGGAGATTCGAGTCGCTAGGGAGCGTGGCAAGCAGGCGGCCGAGGCTGGCGTCAAGTACTCCACGAGCGTCGTGCGGCGGGTGCTTGAGGAGCAGGTTCCCATGCGGACTACCGTTCAGAGCGATGCGGAGGCCCTCGAGCTGGGGGCCTCGGTCTTCGATCTCAAGCTACGGGCGGTCATGTGTGCACCCTTGGTGCCGGAGATCCAGGAGGGCGACAGCCATCCGACGGTGATGCAGCAGGGCACCCTCTACGTGGATTCCAAGGCTGCCACGCGGGAGTTCTCCGACGAGGACTTGGCCCTCTTCCACGCCCTGGCCCAGCACATTGCAATCGCCTTGGAGAACGCCAATCTGGGCGTGCAGGCGGTTGAGAGGGCGCGCCTCGAACGCAGCCTGGAGATCGCCTCCGAGATCCAAGCCGGACTCATGCCCCAGAAGGCGCCCGATATGCCCGGCTTCGATGTCTTCGGGTGGTTTCGGCCCGCCGATCATGCCACGGGGGACTTTTATGACTTCGTGCGCACACGCGACAAGCGCCTCGCGGTCGTGGTTGGAGATGTGACCGGGCACGGCATCGGCCCGGCCCTGATCACGGCCACAGCTCAATCGGGATTGCGCTCCTACGTGAAGGTGCTGCCCGATCCTGGTTCCATGGTCGGCATGCTCAACGAGGACCTGTCGGAGCGCATGGACGACGGCATGTTCCTGACGCTCTTCCTGGCGCTGATCACCGAAGAGGGCGAGGTGTCACTGGTCAACGCTGGTCATACGCCGCCTCTGATCTGGCGCGCGGCGACGGGTGAAATCGAGACGGTCAAGGGCACCGGCCCCGCGCTCGGCATGATGGCCGACTTCGAATACGGCAGCGGCGATAGCCTGACCCTGGAACCGGGCGACATGCTCGTGGCCTGCACCGATGGTCTTGAGGAAGCACGCAACCCCGAGCGGCCCGATGACCTCTACGGGGAGAAGGGCATCCGCGGCGTGCTGGTGGAAATCGCCGGCAGCGGCGGCAGTGCTCAGGAGTTGTGCGAGACGCTGGTGAAGCGTGTGCTGGCCTTTACGGGCGGTGTGCGCGAAGACGATATGACCGTCGTGGCCGTACGCCGCGAGGCTTGAAGCTAGCGCGTCCATGAGCGGCTCCACGCCGAACCGAATGCGCCTAGGACGGCGCGACCGGCAGGGGCAGTTGCCCTGCCCGGGGGTGGAGCTTGCGCCGGAGTGGTTGCGGCGCGTGGAGCGCTTGACCCTACGCGTGGCATCGGTGCTCGAGCGCCGTGAGGGCGCCGGGCGGCGTGGGCCCATGGGCGGCGGCGACGAATTTGTGGGCTATCGACCCTACCGCGCGGGCGAGGATCTACGTCAATTGGATTGGGGCCTCCTGGCGCGCCTGGGCAAGCCCTTCGTACGCGTCTGCCGGCGCGAGACTTCCGAGCTTTGGAGCATCTTCTTGGACGCTAGCCGCTCCATGGGCTGCGGGCCTCCCGGCAAGCTGCAAGCGGCGGCGGAATTGGCCGGCGGCTTGGTGGCCACGGGGCTGCACCAGGGTGCACAGGTCGAGCTGGTGGCCTCCAGTGCAGCGGGACCGCGGCGCATTCGCATCCGGCGCCGGGGCGATCTGCCCGGGCTGGTGGACTTTCTGTGTGGGCTGCAGGCGGATGACACACACGGTATGGCTGCCATGCTGCGCAGTTGCCGGCCAGGTCCGACGGCGGGCCGGGTGTTCCTGCTCGGCGATCTATTCGACCTGGTGCCCGACGATGTGCGCGCCTTGCGAGCGCCGGGCCGCGAGCTAGCCTTGCTGCAGGTGCTGGCGCCGGACGAGCTGGCGCCTACGGTGGATACGCACGTGGACTGGCGCGATCCCGAGGGTCCCGGTCGCCGCCGCGTGAGCCTCGACGGCCCAGTGCTGGCCAACTACGAACGTGCGCTCGAGGAAGCCCTAGAGGTCTGGGATCGGCTCGGGCGTCACGCCACCATCACACACGTGGTGCATGAGGCTGGCCATGACTTCGAGGACAGCCTGACCCGGCTGCTGGTTCCTTGAGTTCGTTTGCTGCCCTATTGCTGCCCGAGGGAGCGGCCTGGGCCAGGCCCTGGGCGCTGCTGGCCTTGCTGCTGCCACTCGCCGTCTTGCTAGGGTCCTTTCGGCCAGCGCGTCCGGAGCCACGTTTCACGGGCGCCTTTACGCTCTGGCGTGAGGTGCGCAGTTCCGGTGAAGGGGGCCGCGCGCGAGCTGACATGCCGCCGGCGCGTGTGATTTGGATTCTGGCTCTGATTCTTGGTTGCTTGGCTTTGGCCAAGCCGGAGCCGACGCTCTCCGGTCCGAGCCAGCGCTTGACGGTGGTCATGGACCGTTCGGCCTCCATGGACTTGGCCCATCCAGGTGGCGGTACCCGTTTGCGCGCGGCCTTGAGTCGCTTGCAGCAGTGGCTCGACCAGCAGTCCGGCGCGATCGCACTGGAACACTTCGACGGCCGTAGCTTGGACAGCCTCGATGACTTATCCCTGCCTGCTTTGCGCACGGATGGAATCCATGACTGGAGTTCCTACGACCGCGCGGGCCTGGTTTGGATTACGGATCAAGCGCCGGCGCAAGCGCCGGTCCTGGCGGGTCTCGTGGCCAGCGGTGGCGACGCTGTGCCCGGGGCCGTGGCGGCCAAGGATGAGGACCGATGGTGGTGGGACGGGGAGGCTTTGGCCTGGCGCACGGAGCAGGGCGCGGGGGGCGAGCTTCGCCTGACGGGCGGCGTGCCAGAGACGCTTCAGCAATTGGCTCGTCTGTGGGCAGAGGAGCGCGGTTGGGAGGTGGTCATGGGGCCTGCAGGGGGCGCTTCCTCGGGCCCGTACCTCGAACTGATCACGCCGGGCGGATTACCCGGTGCCGTGGCTGAGGTCGGTCGCGATGGCTGGCGCGCGCGGGTGCGCGGGTTGGCGGGCGCTGTGGTCCCCGGAACGGGCGAACCCTGGCAGGTGGATGGCGTCTTCCGTGCTGCCGGGCGCATCGAGTTGCACTGGGCGGAGTTTCAGCAACTCGGCGGGAACGCGGGCGCGTTCGTGGCTTCCTGGGCGCAGCTCTTTGATGATTGCGTGCGCACAGCCTTAGACGTTGCCTCCGTGGAAGAGCGCGGGGCGGCGGGCGAGGCGCAGTTCCAGGCGCCGACCTTGGAGCGCGTGGGGGCGCCCCTGGAGGGGCGCACACCACCGGCCCGTTGGAGTGCCTATCTGGCCGCTGCGGCAGCGGCTCTGGGCGTGGTGGCCTTGGCCCTGTCGGGCTTCGGTCGCTCCCTATAGCTCGAAGATGTCGCCTTCGCGGGCGACGTGCATGCCGGCGGCGCGGACGCGGGCGGCGGCGCTGCTGTCCGGATCGGCGAGCGGGTTCGAATGGTTGAGGTGGATCAGGTGCACCTTGTTGCGGGTGCGGAGGGGCTCATCGCTCAGGAGTCGCATGGTCTCCACAACGAAGGGGTGCGGGACTTCGGACATGGCCCGGCCAGGCAACTCGCCAGCGTCGAAGAAGGTGGCGTCCAAGTAGGCCGCGTCAACGTCTGTGAGGGCTTGTGCTAGGGGCACTTCCCAGCGCGACCACTTGTCGATGTCCGGTAGGTAGAGCGCGCTGCGCTCGGGACCATCGATGCGGAACGCGAGCGTGTCGGAGTACTCGTCGCGGTGGGGCACGCTCATGGCGCTGACGCTGAGGTCTTCTGTCAGCTGCACGCTCTGTCCGGCGGCGAGAGGTCGTAGCTCAAGATGCTCGGCGCTGATGAGCAGATCCCAAGGGCCGTTGCTGGCGAGGAAGCTGCACATGCGCGGCGATCCGTAGAGCAGGGTGCTGGCCGTGCCGTAGGCTTCGCGGCCTAGGTGCAAGAGTCCAGCGTAGTGGCCCATGTGGGCGTGGGTGATGA
>JBLIOL010000089.1:0-16801 GCA_047639615.1 Planctomycetota bacterium
CTCTTCACGCGCGCCAAGGATCTGCTCGAATCCGGTACCCAGCTGCGCACCGTCCAGTGGACAGAGGTTGAGCTAGCGTCCTTGAAACCACTGTGCTTGATGACGAACAAGCGCATGCTCTACGTGGCCAATGTGGCCGACGATGACCTCGATGGTGAGGGCCCCTTGCCCCAGGAAGTCGCCGCGCGGGCGGCCGCCACCGGCGCCCACTGGTTGCCCGTCTGCACCGATCTGGAGTCGGAGTTGCGACGCATGGAGCCCGAGGAGCGCGCACCCTTCATGGAGGATATGGGCATCGACCTCTCCGGGCTCGAGCGTCTGATCAAGGCCACCTACGAGCTGCTCGGACTGCAGACCTACTACACGGCCGGCGAGAAGGAGATTCGCGCCTGGACCATTCACAAGGGGGACACGGCGCCGCGCGCGGCGGGCGTGATCCACACGGACTTCGAGAACAAGTTCATCCGCGTGGAGGTCTATTCGGTCAGCGACTTGGTCGAGCACAAGACCGAGGCCGCCATCAAGGCTGCCGGCCGCCTGCGCACGGAGGGCCGCGACTACATCATGCAGGCCGGCGACGTGTGCCACTTCCTCTTCGGGAAGTAGGCCAATAGGAGGCCAGAGCCCCCAAGGGTCGGCTCGGATTGAGGAACCTCACGGGGGGGGAACCTGCTACGCGTCGGATACGTCCAGACTCGTACCAGGACTCCCCCCGGTCTATTTTCCTGTCAAACCTAGGTTCCCATGGTCTCTCCCGTGTGCTGCGGCTTCACCGCATTCTGTCTGCCTCTACTCGTCAGCGTTTCCCAGGCCTCCCCCCAGGGCCAAGCTGCCGACGCCAAGACGGTCCCCGCTCCCCAGGAAGGCCAGGCCGACCCGGGCCAGGTGGAGCCCCTACTGCAGGTCTCCGAGCCCCTGCCGGCTTCCGCTATTCACGTCACGGGCGTTGAGTCTTGGGACGTGGTCTTCGAGCGGGCCGCCAAGCAGCCGCCTGCCGCCGGAATCGGTCGCGAGCGCAATGGCGCCCAGGGAACTTGGGTCGTGCCCTCGCGCGGGTCCGCCGAGCGGCCGCATTCGGGCACGCACTTCATCGCCAACAAGTGGGGCGACACCCACATGGGCATCGGCTTCGCGGGGAGCGTGGACCTAGCCGGCGCTTGGGTCGCAGGCATGGGTTCGCTGGGCTCCTGGTCGCCGGCCGTGCGCGCGCTGGGCTACTTGGATGGAGCGCTGGTGGAAAGTACCGAGTGGTTCACCGAGGTCGGTCACGATCCCACCTACTTCCCCATGAACCTCGTCGGCGTCGATCGCGTGGTGATCGAGAGCCGCGTGGCCTACGCGGGCGCTGGCTTTTTCGGCCTCGATGATCTCAGCTTCACGCCCCAGGGCGGTGAGCTGCGCGTGCTCGACTTCGAGGACCAGGGCTTCCGGACCAACCTGACCGGTAGCCAGTACGCGGGCTTGGACTGGGAGACTGGCACGGGCGGCTTCGACAAGCCCAGCTACGGTACCTCCACCCGTGCGGCCGGCATCAGCGGCCAAGGCACGGGCGGCACGACCTTCGCCGCCGGCGGCGGGGGCACGGCGCCCACTCTCTTGCAGGACTTCAACGGCCCCCGTCTAGGAGATGCTGGCGCCGGGTACATCCCGCCCGATACCTGCGGCGCGGTGGGTACCGACCACTTCGTAAGTGTGGTCAACCAGAACATTTCGATCTACTCCAAGGCCACCGGCCAACGACTGATCAACACGCCGCTCAACACCTTCATGAACGGCAACACCTGCTTGGATCCGCGCGTGTGTTTCGATCCGGACAGCCAGCGCTTCATCGTGCTCGGCACCAACTTCTCGAGTGGTCAGCAGGTCCACGTGGCGGTCTCCAGCAGCGATGACGCCACTGGCACCTGGTTCAAGTTCAGCTTCCAGACCGACGGTGGTACGGACGCTGGCCGCTGGCCTGACTACCCGACCCTCGGCGTGGACCAGCGCGGCATCTATAGCTCCGCCTACATGGTCGGTGGCTCCGCGCGCATGACGCTCTTCGCTCTGGAGAAAGGACCTCTAGTCGCCGCCAACCCCTCGGTCGGCGTGGTTAGCGCTTTCCGCAACCTGACCTGGGAGGGCGCCATCCAGCCCGCCGTGCACTGGGATGACGACGGCGGCGCCTATTGCGTTTCGGTCAATGGCTCCAACCGCCTGCGTGTGCGCAAGGTGCTTCCGCCGCTCACCAACCCGACCCTGGCAGCCAGCGGCTTCGTAACTGTGGGGTCGCACCCGAGCCCGCCCGATGCGCCAGCCATGGGCAGCAACACGCCGCTCGATACGGTTGGGGATCGCCTGATGAATGCGGTCTATCGCGATGGCAGTCTGTGGACCGCGCACTGTGTCGGTTCAGGGGGACGCTCGGCAGCTCGCTGGTACGAGATCGACCCGAACAACTTGGCCTCGACCGTGCAGCAGGGAACCATCGCGGACCCGGTGCTCTACTTCCTCTTCCCGACCATCGCGGTCAATGGAAACGGCGACGTGGTGGTGGGCATGAGCGCCTCCCACTCGGGTATGTTCGTCGGGGCTTGGGCTACCGGTCGGAAGGTGACTGACCCGGCCGGCCAGATGGGCGTGCCCTTCGAGTACCGCAGTGGGGCGGGGGCCTACAACCGCTTGGATGGCTCGGGCCGCAACCGCTGGGGCGACTACAGCCTGACCAGCGCCGATCCCACCGACGACACCTTCTGGACCCTGCAAGAGCGTGCCCTCTCCGGTAATAACTGGGGGACGACGGTGGCCCAACTAGAGCACGAGCAGGACGCCATCGTGAACTACTGCACCACCAGCCCTAACTCGGCCGCTGCTGGCGGCTCTCAGATCTCGAGCTTCGGCAGCGCGAGCATCGCGGCCAACGATCTGGCCCTGTACTCGCACTCGAATCCAGGCGGCCAGTTCGGCCTGTTCTTCTTCGGTGACACCCAGGTCCAGAACCCGGTGGGCAATGGATTCGTCTGCGTTGGGGGCAACGTGCACCGTTTTCCTGCTGTACAGATCGGGCCGCTCGGCACCGTCACCTACGCCATCGACAACGGCAATCCGCCGCCGACCCTGCCGACCTTCGCCGTGGGGGAGACCTGGAACTTCCAGTTCTGGTTGCGCGACCCCGCCGGTGGCGGCTCGAACTTCGACTTCTCCGATGGTTTAAGCGTGACCTTTCAACCCTAGATCGGAAGGGGTGTGTCCGCCTGGGGACACACCCGTAGGGCAGCCGCACGCAGGCACCCGCTCGCGCTGGCCTCAGGCGCGTAATGCACGTTTGGTACGAAGTTTGCTGTGCTGTCA
This sequence comes from Planctomycetota bacterium, assembly GCA_047639615.1. Lineage (GTDB taxonomy): Bacteria > Planctomycetota > UBA1135 > UBA1135 > CAYWNK01. The sequence continues at coordinate 3,331 of JBLIOL010000089.1, forward strand.
CTACCTCCCTCAACCGACCGGAGCCCATTGGAAGGGGTGGCCTCTCGTAAGGCCAACTTGGAAGGAGACGTGCGCAGCGCGTCAGGGGGAGGACCACCAACTTGTCAGCGGAACTCGGGAGCGATTCCGGGGATCGCAGGCCTGTGAGGGCGGACCTCCTTCCCGGGGTCCGCCCTCGCACTTCCATCCGCGCCTTCGGGGCGGCACCCTAGGGGGACGATGGTTGCTGCTGCTTGGGTTGGACTGGGAGGGATGCTGGGTGCGCTACTGCGCTACGGGGTCGGTCTGGTTCTGCAGAGCCTGCCTGGCGGGGCCTTTCCGGCGGCAACGCTGATGGTCAATGTGCTGGGCTGCTTGGCGCTTGGCTACCTGCTTGGGAGCCACGGCTCGGATCCGCGCGTATCGGAGAGCATGCGCCTGTTTCTGGGGGTTGGCTTGCTCGGGGCGTTCACGACCTTCTCCACCTTTGGAGTGGAAACCGTGAATCTGGTGCAGGGCGGGAACTTGCCAATGGCTCTGGCTAGCGTGGGATTGAACTTGGCCTTGGGCTTCGCCGCTGTGCTGGTGGGAGTTTTCCTCGGGGCTTGAGTCGCGCACGTAGGGGTGCGGATTCGCTCTGGGTAAAAAGGCGTGGGCTTTCTCCCCAGAAAGGGAGCGATAGTCCAAATTGAGGTCCGTCAACTACGCAGGTAGTTGACGGACCCGACGACCGCGCCCCGCACCCCGATACACCCATGATTGCGACCCTCCTGGCGGCCCTACCGCTAGCTCCCTGTGCGCTCCCCAATCCGGCCGCTGCTGTCCCCACAGCCCCTCTTGTTAGCTCCAACTGGGCCCTTGGGGACGATGCGGACGATGCCTATGCCTTCATCGCGGGTCTGGCCGAGAAAGGCTTGCACAGTGTGGTGGCCAGGGAGGCGGAGAGTTTCCTGGAGCGCTTTCCGCGGCATGCACGGGCCGACGATGTGCGCTACGCCCTGGCTGGGGCGCGCTTCGATCAGGGTGATCTGCAGGGTTCCAGGCCGCTTTATGAGCGTCTGGTGGACCGCAGTGACTTCGCTTTTCCGGACGAAGCGCGCTTCCGGCTGGGCCAGTGCGAGCTGGACCGCAAGCAATTGGATGCGGCGGCCAAGGCCTTCGAATCCGTGGGCGATGGCTACCTGCGGGTGCCGGCGCTCTATCTAGCGGGCGAGGCCTACTTCCAAGGGGAGAAGTTCGCCGAGGCGGTGGAGCGCTTTGAGGCTGTGCGCTTGGTCATCGGGCAGACACGGCGCGGAGATCAAAGCAAGGATCAGGCTGAGCAAGGCAGCTACGGCGCGGATGCTCTACACGGCCTGGCCTGGTGCGCCCTGCGCTTGGGACAGCCCGATCGCGCGGTCGGGCACGCGGAGGGCTTCCTGACCCAATACCCCTCGGACACTCGTTTGGCCGAGCTGCGCTTCCTGGCGGGGGAGGCACACCGTGCGGCGGGACGCAACACGGAGGCCTTGGCCTTCTATCGGGCCGTGGAGCGCGCGGGCGCAGAGAAACAGGCCGCTCGCTGGCAGGAGGCCTCCCTGCGGGGCGCGGCCTTTGCCTCGGCGGCGGCGGGTGCTCCCGAGGATGCGGCGCAGCGCTTTGGTCTGCTGCTCGAGCGCTATCCTGAGGGCAAGTACGTGGCCGAAGCGGCCATGCAGCGGGGTGTGAACCTGGTGCTGGCCGGTGAGCCGAGCGCGGCGCGCGAGGCCTTGAGCCACGGGCGCGTGGAAGCGGGTGCAACGGCGGAATACTGGCGCGGCCGGGCGGCCTTGGCCGACGGCGATCCGACTTCGGCTGAGACTCACCTGCGCCAGGGGCTGGGGGCTCGGCCGACCGAATCACTGCGCTCCGAGCTGGCCTCCTCGCGCGGGGATGCACTCTTTGAGCTGGGACGCACGGCGGAAGCGGCCGCATCCTACGAGTCGGCGGGTACGCCCTATGCCCTGCACTCTGCGGCCGTGGCACACCTGAATGACGGGCGCAGCCAAGAGGCTCAGCGTCTGGCCCAACGCTTGGGCGAGCTGGTGGAAGCGGGCGTTGCCGGCAGCGCGAACTTCGCGGTGGAGGGCCAGCTGGTACTCGCGGAAGCGCTCTTCGCCCAGCAGGCCTACGAGGAGTCTGAAGCTATCTTCCTGACGGTCATGGCTGCGCCCGGTGAGGATAGCCGTGCGGCCCGCGCACTCTCGCGGGCCGGCTGGTGCCGTTATCTGACCCAGGACTGGGCGCTTGCGGCGGAGCACTTTTCCGGTCTGCAGCGGAGCTACCCGGATGCTCCGGAGCGCGCAGAGGCTTGCTTCCTGGCAGGCCGTTGCGCCGAGGAACTCGGCCAAGGCGAGGCCGCGGTGAGCAGCTACGACAGCTATGTACAGGAATTCGGACGCGCGCCCCTGCGGGCGGAAGCCTTGCTGCGCGCGGCACGCTTGGTGCCCGGAGAGGCTGGCGAGGCGCGCTTGGTGCAACTGGTGCGCGAGCACGCAGAGTCTGAGCTGGCGCCCGACGCTGCTCTGGAGTTGGGCGATCGCTGCGCCGCGGCTGGTCGCTTGGAAGCGGCTGCGGGTGCCTATGGTTTCGTGCTGGAGCAAGCGCCGGACTCGGGCGTGGTTCACGCCGCACGCTATGGCATGGGTTGGTGCCGCTTTAGTGCAGGTGATGGCGCGGGTGCCTTGGAGGTGCTCGGAGCCCTCGCCGCAGGCGCGGGCGTACCTGAGGAGTTGGCTCTCTCCGGCCTGGAACTGAGCGTCTTTGCGGCGCGCAGCGCACAGGATGCAGCGGCTTGCATGCGGGCCTTCGCCGCCTTCGCGCCCCGCTGCCCCGATGAACTGCGCCGGGTTGCTGCCGCCGAGGTAGTGGCGGAAACCCTGGTGACTGCCGGCGAGTTGGAGCAAGCGCGCGGGCTGTACGCGGCCTTGGCCGGCGGCTTGCGGGACCCCGCGATCATCGCACGCTTGGCCGTAGCGCGCTCCTACCTGGACCTGGATGCGGGCAGCCCCGACGAGGCCGAAGGGCAGTTGGTGGTGGCCTTGCGTGCGGAACCTGAAAACACGTCGGCCCTGGAGGCTGCTTTCTTCCTCGGTGAAGCGCGCTTCGCAACCGGTGACGATGAGCGCGCGGCGCAAGCCTATGACCTGGCCGCACGCAGTCCTGATGGGGAGGTGCAGTCGAGAGCGCTCTACAAGGCGGGCTTCGCTCGCCTGCGCCAGGCGGGTTTGCTCGCCGCTTCCGAGGACCAGAAGGAGGCCGCCAAGGCTGCGCCGCTTTGGACCCGGTCCGCCACGGACTTCGAACGCCTGGTGAAGGATCATCCGCGCTCCGAACTCTATGGCGAGTCCCTGTTCTTGGCGGGCGAGTGTGCCTACCGCAGTGAGCGCTTGGAGGACTGCGCGAGCTGGATGACGCGCCTTCTGAAAGAGCGTTCCGTGCACGCCACACGCCACAAGGCGCTCTTCCGCCTGGGCCTCTCCCAGGCCAAGTTGGAACGCTTCAAGCGCGCTGCTAGCACGCTGGCCACCCTGCGCAAGGATGCGCCCGAGTTCGAGAGCATCATTGAGGCCGAGCTCTGGCGCGGGGAATCCCTGCTGCAGATCGGCGATATGCGCGCTGCGCGCAAGGCTCTCGAGCGCGTGGTCTCCGAAGACCGCGGCGTGCTCTCCGCCCACGCCTACCTGGCTCTCGGGCGCTTGGCCCAGGCCCAGGATGACCTGGACGAGGCGCTCTCTCAATACCTGAAGGTGGCCGTGCTCTACGCCCTAGATGCGGAGGTGGCGGAAGCGCTCTTCCGTGCCGGCAACGTGCTCGAAGCCAAGGGCGACTTGGAGCGCGCGATCGATCAGTACGAGGACGCGAAGAAGCGCTTCCCAAAGACTGCCTACGGCGCTCTCGCATCCGACCGTCTCGTCCAAATCTCTCGCTAGCCCCTCAATCCCATGCTGAACGAAACAACAATCCCAACCGAAACTGTCGCCGGGGTCGATCTGGCTTCCGTACTCGAGATGGCCATGGGCGGCGGCCTGATGATGATTCCGATCGCCATCTGCTCCGTCATCGCTTTGGCCTATACGGTCGAACGCTGGGTCAGGCTGCGGCCCAACCTGCTGGGCACCAAGCGCTTCGGCCACGATGTGGTCGTGGCGGTTCAAGATCGCGGCGTGCCCGAGGCCTTGGAGCTCTGCGAGGGCAGACGCTGGCCTATGGCGCGCGTGCTGGCTGCAGGCTTGCGCCGCACGGGTGAGCCTTTCCTCGACCGCGAGAAGGTGGTGGAGGACGTGGCTTCGAGCGAGTTGCGTGCCCTAGCTTCCAACCTCCGGCCGCTCTACCTGGTGTTCCTGGTGGCGCCCCTATTGGGCCTCTTGGGCACGGTCTGGGGCATGATCGAATCCTTCTCCAACATCGCCCTAGAAGAGGGCATCGGCAAGCCAGAGCAGTTGGCAGCCGGTATCTACCAGGCGCTCACCACCACGGCCGCGGGCCTCTCGGTGGCGATCCCGTCAATCGTGGCCTACTACTGGCTGCGCGGTCAGATCGAGGCCTTCGGGCGCCGCATGGAATCGGTCTACCGGGAAGTCGACGACGCCGTGACGGCGCGCGCCTAGCTCCATGCGTATTCGCGACGACGACCTCTTCGAGGACGCTCAGCTGAACCTCGCGCCGATGATCGACGTGGTGTTCCTGCTGTTGATCTTCTTCATGGTGGCGACCACCTTCGCCAAGGAAGAGGAACAGCTAGACGTGAACCTGCCCGCCTCCGAGGCTGGCGAGGCTGTCGAGAATCCCGAGGAGATCACCATCGTGCTCTTCGAGGACGGGCGCATGTTGCTCAACGGTACTGAAATCGAAGACCTGGGACTGTCCGCCGAGTTACGCCGTTTGGCGCAGCAGGACGACAGTGTTCCCGTGACCATTCGCGGCGATCGCGATGTGGTTTTGCAGCGGGTGGTGGCAGTCATGGACGCGTGCGTCATGGCTGGCCTCTCCGACGTCGGCATGATGACCCAAGACGGTTAACCCCGAGCTCCAAGGCCCCGCATCGATGCGTCACCTCAGCAAGAACCTGGTCATCGCCCTCGCCCTATTGGCTGCGGGGTTTCTAGTGGCTTGGCTGCGCTTTCGGCCCTACTTGGGGACGGAGGGGCACTACACCGATGGTGTAGAAGCCTTCGAGATCGAGGACGCAGGGCGCGTGCGCTACGCGATCTGGGGCGCGCCCGAAGAATGGGCTGGAGAAGCCTTGGAGCAAGAGCTGGGCGCCACGCTGGACGGCCGTGTGACGCGCAGCCCGGATGGACGCTGGGTGGTGTTCAGTGTGGGCGAGCCAGGACTGGACATGGACCTGTACGTGGCGGAGGTGGTGGACGGTGCACCCGTGGATCCGCGCTTGGCACTGAGCCTCAACTCGCCGGCGGATGAGCGCGCGCCGAGCTTTGGGCATGGGGCTTTGTACTTTGCCTCCGATCGTTCGGGGGGCGCGGGCGGTCTCGACCTGTACCGAGCCAGCTTCGACGGCGGGTCTTTCGGCACACCTGAGCGCCTGGACAAGTCGCTGCAATCCACGGCGGATGAGACCGACCCGGCGCCTGTGCCCGGCGCTGCCGCTATCGCCTTCTCCTCCAACCGGCCCCATGAGGGTCGCCGCAGAGACCACGACCTCTACCTGGCTGTGCCTGCCGACAAGGGCTTTGAGGTGCAGGCCCTGGGCGCACTGAACAGTCCGGCCCATGAACGCGAGCCGGCCTTCACCGCAGACGGCCGTGGGCTTTTCTTCGCCTCCGATCGCAGTGGCGGTCGGGGTGGCTATGACCTCTATCGCAGCGCCATGGCCCTCGAGGGCTGGGTGCCGCCCGTGCCTCTGATCGGCATCAACGGCGTTGGTTCCGAGCGTGCGCCCATGCCGGATCCCGCGGGCTTCGAAATGCTCCTGCGCGTGGAGCAGAGCGGAGGCGTACAGGACTTGGTGCGCGCGCGTTCGGTGGAACTCTTTCGTACACCGGGGCGGCCCGTAGGTTGGATGGACCTGCTGTTGCTCGGGCTACTCCTTGCCCTGGCACTCTTTGCCTGGTTGGCGAAGCGCTGGGAGCAATTGGATGCGGTCTACAAGTGCTTCCTGGTCTCGCTGGTCATGCACCTCTTGCTGGCCATGTGGTTGCACCAGGTGCACCCCGATCCGGAACCTGTGCAGTTGGCCGGGCACGGCAACCGCCTGCGGGTGCGGCTCATGGGTGACCCGAGCGGCGTGCGCGCGCGCAATGCGGAGCGCGGTGGGGAAGTCAGCTACGAACGCGTGGCCAGCGTCGAGACAGAGACCCAGGAGCCGAGCCTGATGCGTGAGCCCGGGGAATCGCGCGAGTTGGAAGAGGCACGGCCCGAGGCGGCGAGCCTCGAGCATGCGAGTGAAGCGGCGCCACAGGCTCAGGCGGCCCTGGACAGTGCCGAGGCGCGCGAGGTGCAGCACGAACGGCAGGCGCCGAATACGGCCGCGCAGGAGCCTAGCCTGGCGGCGCTTCCAAACACCCAGAGCGCGCGCGAGGGCGCGGCTCCGGTGATGGGCTTGGAGGCTGCGGTGGAGTCCGTGGCCTTGGATGCTTCGCCCGGTGCTGCTACATCGGCAACCCCCGCGGAACGGCAAGCAAGTCAGCGTGCTTTGGCCGAGGCGCAACCTGCGGCGGGCGAGGCGCGCCGGGAAGTGCGTTTGGCAGATGCAGGTGATGCGGCACGCGAAGCCGCGGAATTGACCGATGCCTTGCCCCAGGAATCACAGCGTGCGCTGACCGAGCGCGGCGCGGACTTGGCCCAGCCCATGAGCGTGGTGCAGGCCAGGCAGGGTGGTGCGCCGGACATGAGCTTGGCCGGAGCCGCGCGCTTCGATCCATCGGCGAGTGTTAGCGGACAGACACAGGTCGCGCCCGACCGGGCGGATCAGGGCACGCGCCGGGCCGCGGGGCAGGCGGCGCCGGACTCGGCCAGCATGCGCCGGGATGCGGCGGGGGCGGCGAACGGTGCTAGCAAAATGGCGGCCGCTCAAGAGGCGGGCATGCAGGAGACGCGGCCCGAGGCCGAGTCTCTGGAGCGTATGGCGGGCGTGCGCGAGTTGGATTCCATAGCGCCTGAACGTCAGGGCGCGCCTTCGGCCTTGGCCTTGGATGCGACTGGATTCGAGGCCGGTGCGCAGACGCACCTGGCTACGGGCACGCCTACACGCAACGCTACGGAGAGTCAGTCCAGCGTGGGTGAGGCTTTTCCTAGTGAGTCCCAGGCCGAGCGCGTTGCGGGCCAGGCCGGCGCGCCGCAGGTGTTAGAGGCGCAGACCCTGGCTACGGCTAGCCAGCGCGAAGCCTTCGCTCCGAAGATGGCCACAGGTCTCCTCGAGTCCTTTGAGCCCATGCGTCAGGATCAGGCCAGCCCCTTGGAGTTGCTGGTCGCGGCAGACGCGGGGCTAGCAAGTTCCGAGCGCGAGTCGGTCCAGGAAGCGCCCACACGCTTGGCCCAGGGGAGCGGATCGCGGGAGCTAGCGGGTGCAGCCATGCCCGTGTCCGCGGCGGCTACCTTGCAGCGGCCCCGTCCGGGTGCTGGAGCTTCGGCCCCCGCGCCGGCCTTCTCGGCTTCCAAAACCCTGGCCAATCTAGGCGGACCTGAGCGTCCGCGCGGGCCGGACCTGATGGCCTTGGCCACACCCGAGGCCATGGCAACGCCGGTCGCAGAGCCTTTGCCGGAGCGTTCTCTAGCCAGCGCCCCGAGTGCCGCCGCAGGTCTCGACCGTCCGCGCGCGGGTGCTACCCCTGGGCCCAAGCGCTTGGGCGGAACCCCGCAAATCAGCCCGCTTGAAGGCCCGAGTCCAGACTTTAGGCCCATGTCGCTCACGGCCAGCTTGGAGCCCACCCTGGTGGCGGATGCCCCCGCTGAACAGGGCGGCGACTGGGAGCGCACCCCGTACCAGAGCCGTGCGGGACAGCAGAAAATCGAGGCCTTGGAAACCCACGGTGGTACCGAGGAGACGGAGCAGGCGGTGGCTCGGGGACTCGCGTACTTGGCAGCGGTGCAGCGCGATGAGGGCTATTGGGGCTCCATCGATGACGAGCACGAGAAGTACCGTCACGTGGTGATTGGCAAGACCGGTCTCAGCCTCTTGGCATTCCTCGGTGCTGGCCACACGCACCAATCCGACACGGAGTATTCCGAGCAGGTGGCCAAGGCGCTGCGCTTCCTCCTGGCGGTGCAGTACGAGCGCAGCGGTCACTTCGGTGAGTCGAGCTCCTATGGCCACGCCATCGCTTCCTACGCAATCGGCGAGTGTTTGGCACTGACCGGCGACGACGTGTTGCGTGAGCCCTTGGAGCGCGCGGTGGCGCACATCCTCTCGAAGCAGATGCACTCGAGTGATACGCGTCTCGATGGGGGCTGGGGTTACTACTTCCCGGATAGTGAGATCTTCGACCGTTGGCCGCGGGCCTCGGTCACCGCATGGCAGGTGATGGCGCTGGAGTCGGCGCAACTGGGCGGGCTCGATATCCCTTCTGTGGCCTTCGATGATGCGCGCAGTTTCCTGCGCCGCTGCTGGGACGGACGCCGCGCGGCTTTCCGCTACAGCCACGATCCGGATCGCCTTTCGGGGCCGTACCAGATCCTGCCTGGATCTACGCCGGCTAGCCTCTTTGCTCTGTCGCTCCTGGGCGACGACATCGCTCAGCCCAACTACCGTCAGGCGCTCAACTTCGTGACGGAGCGCATGCCTAACGGCTACCGCTGCCGTAATACGGACCGCTTCGTGAACCAGGCCGAGGGCAACCTGTACTTCTGGTACTACGGCACCCTCTCGCTCTTCCGCTTGGGCGGCCGGCGTTGGGAGGCTTGGAACGAAGCCATGAAGACCACTTTGCTACCGGCCCAATTGGAGGACGGCTCCTGGGAACCGGTCAGCATCTACGCCACGGACTATGCAGGGGATGACCGCCGGGATCACAGCTACTCCACGGCCATGTGCGTGCTCTCCCTCGAGGTCTACTACCGCTACTTCACGCCGCTCCTGAAGGTCAAGTAGGGGGGGCTGGGCTGTGGAGGGGGATGCGCTGCGGGGTATGATCCAACCCCATGCGCGCCATCGTCCTCTACAACCCCACCGCTGGCCGCGGGCGTGGATTGCATGTGGCGACGCAGGCGGTCGCGGCCCTTGAGCGGGCCGGTTGGCGTGCTCGCCGGATCGCAACCCGCTGTGGCGGGGATGCTCAGGTGCTCGCCGTGCGGCTCGGACACTTGGCTGCGCGCATCGTGGTGGTGGGCGGCGATGGCACCCTGCGCGAGGTAGCCGCGGGGGTGCTCGCGGCGCAGTTGAGCGTGGAGCTTGCGATCATTCCCTTGGGCAATGCCAATGTGGTCGCGCGCGACATGGGTGTGCCGTTGGAGACCGACGCGGCTCTGGAGTGTGCGGTGTCGGGTTCGGCTCAGGACCTAGATGCCTTGCGCGTGAACGGTCGGCTGGCCCTGGCCATGGTGGGGATTGGCTACGACGCTCAGGTCACGCGGGCCATGGATTGGGCGCGCAAGAACGTGCTGCTCAAGCGCTGGTATGGCTGGCACGGGGACTCGCTGTATGCGCTTGTGGGAGCGGCCTGCCTGTTCGAATTCTTCCCCGCGCGCTTCGAGATTCAACTGGATGGCGAGCCGCAGGCGGCGCCCTATCGCGCCGCCTGCGTTTCCAACCTGGAGACCTACGCCAAGGGCTGGGCCATGACTCCGGGCGCAAAGCCCGCCGACGGCCGGCTAGCCACCATGGGGCGCAAGCGCAGCTTCGTTCCCTTCACCGTCCTAGGGCTATTGCACGCGGCAGCCCGCAAGCCGGCTCCCGCGTACCTGGCGGACTACGCGCATGCTAAGAGCGTGCGCATCCTCTCCAAGAAGCCGCTCAGTTGGCAGGCCGACGGGGACTACCAGGGACAGGACACCGAGCTCCAGATTCAGGTGCTGCCGGCCGCCTTGCACCTCTTGGTGCCGGCGGCCGGTTCAGCTCACTGATAGAGGATGCTGATGCCGTCGCTGAAGTTCGACGTGCTCATGGGGTTGGAATCGCGGTACCAGCACTGGAAGTTCCAGGTCTCGCCCGCGGAGATGGTGTGGGTGAAGCTGGGCGGCAGGGGCACGCTGCTCAGGTCGACCGAGATGGCGTAGCTGCCGTCGCCGGTGGGGCCCACCTGGGAGTTGAAGCGGGCCGTGGGAGAGCCGACGCACAGGTTGCCCTGGCTGCCACCTGCCATGGGTAGGAAGGCCTGGCTCTGGGAGCCGATGTAGTAGGCGAATTGGGACGGGGGCAGGTCCTCGACGCGCAGGATTAGGGTGTCGTCGGCGGCGGTGTGGCTACCGAAGGCGCGGATGGAGGCGCTGAGGCCGGTGCTGTTGGTGGCGGCGCTGCAGTACTTGTTACCTATCTCTTCGATGTCGGCGGGCAGCACGTAGGCCGTACCGAAGATCTGGCTGTTCAGGGGCAGGGCCATGCTGCCCAGAAAAGTGGTGCCCATGGTGACGAGATCCAGCTCGTAGAGCCTGCCGTCGTTCATGCTGACCAGGGCGCGACCATCGCAGTCGATGTCGAAGCCGAAGGCATTAGTACCGAGTCCGTGATTGCCGAGCACCGTGTGAACGCCGGTCGCAGGGTCGTAGCGATCCACGTCGCCGTTGATCAGGATGCTGACGATAGATCCGTCCAAATCCACAGCCAGGTCGCCCGCCGTGCCGGGGCCGTTGGGCGAAGCGAGCACGATGCCGCTGAGGTTGCCTAGGTCGATCTTGTAGATATCACCGTTCATCGAACCGCGCACATAGCAGCTTCCCGTGAAGCTGAAATCCATGGCGTTGAGCTGGGGGAAGGGCAGGCTTCCAAGGTTGGTTGATGCATAGGTCACCGGATCAAAACGCACCAATTCGGTGCCCGCTCCCACGTCCCTTAGTCCGTAGTAGTCGCCCGTGGTGGGATCCACAGCGAAGTCGAAGAGCAGAGTTACGCCGGTGGCTTGCACAAGGACGGTGCTCGGTGTTCCAAAGGGATCGTCAATCCTGAAGAGATTGCCGAGCCAATCCATGGCTAGGTAAGCCTGACCCGGGCAGCTATTACCTGAGCCAGCTGCGGCTATTCCGGAGCCTACCGGGGGCAGGTTGTTCTGGGGAAGCGGGGGACCCAGAAGAGAACGAGCATTCTGGGCAGATGCACTTGTCGCGAGCACAAAAGCTGCGAGGAGAAGCGGGCGCATGGGGAGCATTGGGATAGGGACAATCTCAGGTTTCGCATCCCTACTAGGGGTCCGAAAAGCGAGCGAGTTGCCGGCCCTTGGGCACCCATTTCGGGTCTATCCAACAGGACGGCGATTAGGAGAGTCTCAAGCGAGTCATGGACACGGGGTCCAAAGCACCAATTACTGGTGTGCATATACCGTAACTCAGGATCCAGAATCAGGTGATGTGGACCCGCGGATTCCCGGAATTACCCCCTCAGAGGGCTGGTAATTCGGGCTCAAACGAAGAGAGGCGCGCGGTTGTTGAACCACGCGCCCCCGAGGCAATCCTCGTGAACGTCAAAGTGCCTGCCGGGGCCTCGACGCTCATGTGTCCATAGCCCCGGGAGTAGGGGGGTAACCGGTTGTCAGGGAAGTTTGCTCGCCCCGGAGGCAGTTTTACGTTCCGAGTGGCTGGCCGAGGTGGCAAGAGAAGGCGCGCGTCGGAACATCGGAGGGATTGCGCAGTAAAGGGACTTCCTCTGCGCAGCGGGCACCCACTTGCTCAGTCATGTGGCAGCGCGGGTGAAAGGTGCAGCCGGAGGGGGGATCCATGGGCGAGGGCACATCCCCTTGCAGGACGATACGTTTGCGAGTGCGTTCTACGCGCGGGTCGGGCACTGGAATCGCGGAGAGTAGCGCCTCGGTGTAAGGATGCTGGGGACTGGCGAATAGGGCTTCGCGATCCGCGACTTCCACCACTCGGCCCAGGTACATGACGGCGATGCGCGGGCAGACGTGGCGCACCACGGCCAGATCGTGGGCGATGAAGAGGTAGGCCAGGTTGAAGCGCTCCTGGAGCTCTTTCAAGAGGCCGAGGACCTGGGCCTGGATCGAAACGTCGAGGGCGCTGACGGGCTCGTCGCAGAGGATCAGATCGGGCTGCAGGGCGAGCGCGCGGGCGATGCCAATGCGCTGGCGTTGGCCGCCGGAGAACTCGTGCGGGTAGCGGTGCAGGTAGCGCGGGTTGAGGCCCACGGCTTCGAGCAGGGCCATGGCTTGGATACGGCGCGCGCGCGGGCCGCGGGCTAGGCGGTGGATGCGCAGGGGCTCGGTCAGGATCGAAGCCACGGTCTGGCGCGGGTCCAGGGAGGCGTAGGGATCCTGAAAAATCATCTGCATGCGCCGAGCGAAGGGACGCCGAGCACCGCGCGAGAGGCCGGTGAGCTCTTGGCCTTCGAAACGCACGGAGCCGGAGGTGGCGGGTAGCAGACCGATGATCGTGCGCGCCAGGGTGGACTTGCCGCAGCCGGATTCGCCGACCAGGCCCAGGGTTTGGCCGCGTTCGAGTTCGAAGCTGACGCCGTCCACGGCGCGCAGCTGGCCGGTGGGCTCGCCGCGCAGGCCCTTGGAGCCCATGGGGAAGTGCTTCTTGAGGCCTTCGACCTGCAGCAGGGGAGCCGCCCCGGGTGTCGGGCTCATAGGGTTCTCCCCTGGGTCCAGAGGCGGGCGCTCTCGTGGCAGGCGGCGGCGCCATGGCCGCTGGATTCCAGCACGGGGCGCGTTTGGGTGCAGAGATCCGTGGCCCAGCTACAGCGTGGGGCGAAGGCGCAGCCGGGGGGCAGGCAGGAGAGGTCCGGCGGTTGGCCGGGGATGGACTTCAGGCTTTGGCTCGGGTCGCCGCCGAGGGTTGGCACGCTGGCTAAAAGGCCGGCGGTGTAGGGGTGGCCGGGAGTTGCGAAGAGCGCGTCGGTGGGGGCGCTCTCCACCAGCTTGCCGGCGTACATGACCAGCACGCGGTCGCTCATGCCTGCCACTACACCCAGGTCGTGGGTCACGAGCAGGATGGCGGTGCCGCGACGCTTTTGCAGGTCGGCCATGAGCTCGAGGATCTGCGCCTGGATGGTCACGTCCAAGGCGGTGGTGGGTTCGTCGGCGAGCAGCAGGCGCGGCTCGCAGATCATGCCCATGGCGATCATTACGCGCTGGCGCATGCCGCCGGATAGCTCGTGGGGGTACTGGTCGAGGCGCGTCTCGGGGCTGGGGATGCCCACGTCGCCCAGGGCTGTGGCGGAGCGCTTACGGGCCTCGCGCCGGCTGAGTCCCTCGTGCAGTTCGAGCACCTCGGTCAGCTGGCGTTCGATGGTCAGCAGCGGGTTCAGGGAGGTCATCGGATCCTGGAAGATCATGGCGATGTCCTTGCCCCGAATGGCGCGCAGTTCGCGCGGGCTGAGACCCAAGAGGTCCCTGCCTTCGAAGCGAAT
>JBLIOL010000090.1:0-16769 GCA_047639615.1 Planctomycetota bacterium
TGGTCGTGGAAGTGGGCACTCGCTTCCTCCCGCTGCAGGCTTTCTCGGACGCGGAGCTGTTGGATCCCTTCCAACCGCAGACCGACCTGGGCCGGCATGTTTCCCATCCCTACATGGGCTATGCCCCGAAGCCCTCCTGGGCTTCGGGACCGGAGTCGAAGAAGGTCGCCACCCACAACGCGCTTGGCTTTCGGGGGCCCCTGCCCCAGACGCCCAAGCCCGAGGGGCTGCTGCGCATCGTTTGCCTGGGGGGCTCATCCACCTACGGGACCGGGCCCAGCTCGGACAAGGCCACCTGGCCCGCCCAGCTCGAGGTTCACCTGAACAAGGACCTGAAGGCCGCCGGGGACAAGCGCCGGGTCGAGGTCATCAACGGCGGCTCGCCGGGCTGGACCACCTTCGAGTCCCTGGCCAACTACGCCTTTCGCATGGTGGACCTGGAGCCCGACCTAGTGCTCGTCTATCACGCCACCAACGACGCTGGGATGGCGGTCTACCAAGGCCCGGTGCGCGGGGACAACACCCACGCCCGCAAGGCCTGGGAAGTGCGCGGGCTCTCCCCGGTGGAGAAGAGCCTGGAGCACAGCCAGCTGTTCCTCCTCTGGCGACGCTACGTCCAAGGTGTCAGTGGCGATCAGCGCAGTCTCGGGGCCTACACTCTGATCGACCGCGAGGCTAGTTTGTGGCCGAGCATGGAGCGCCTCGAGGACCCAGGTGGATTCGCGAACTTTGAACGCAACCTGCGCTCGATTGCGGGCTTGGTCCGCACCCACGGCGCCAAGCCAGTCTTCGTGACTCAGGCCCATCTGCCCGCAGACGACAGCGACGCCTGGGTCCACGGCCGGGCCCGGGTTGCCGCCCTCGAGCGCAACCTGGAGATTCAGGCTCGCTTGGCCGTCGAGCTGGACGTACCCCTGATCGACGCACGCACGCGCTTCGACCAAGAACTCGCCGCAAAGGCCGCTAAGAACACGCCCCAGAATCTACTCCTGGGTACTGTCCACCTGCGAGACCAGGGAGCACGTCTCATGGGTCGCTTCCTGGCCAAAGAGATCCAGCGCCAGGGGCTCCTGCCCTGAGGGCCGCCTCTACCACGAGACTCATCTGAATAAAGCGGCTTCGAAGAGGTGCGTACGAGGTGAGTGGATCGAATAGATACTGACTGGGTTTGGTGCAGCTTCTCCTACCCAGAACTTGCCTAAGCGCAGTAACCGCAGGCGCTTTGATCCGGTCTAGGACGTGCGTTCCCTCCTCAGCCTCTGAGGGACGCCCCATGACCTATGTTCAAACCGCCCAGGTGCCCCAATTCCGCCTGCCCTAATTCCCGCGCTCCAGGCCCCAAGTTCTTCACCAGGCAGGGCACCTACAAGCCCAAGTGCCGTAGCAAGCCCGTCCCTCGCTTTCGTTGCAAGACTTGCCGGAAGTGGTTCTCCAGGCAGACCTTCCGGATGGACTATCGCGACCACCGGCCTAGCCTCAACGCACCTCTCTTCAAGTACGTCACTTCAGGAGTTGGCATTCGCCAAACGTCACGGAACCTCAATCTCACCTTGCGTTGCACGGAGCTCAAGTTTCACAAGATCGCGCGGCACCTGAGGCGCCTCCACCTCAATCTGACCGGTCCGCTACCGAAGGAATCCCAGCTGGTCTTCGACGAACTCGAGACGTACGAGACGAGGCGCAATACAAGACCCCTAAGCGTGCCGATTCTGATTGAGCGCGAGCAACGTTTCATTATCTGGGCAGAGTCGGCACCCATCCGGCCCAGGGGCAAGATGAGCAAGCACCGTAAACGCGCCGTGGAGCTAGAAAACGCGTTTTTAGGCCCGCGGAAGGACATTTCGAGGCGCAGTGTCAAGCGAACCCTGAAGCGCGGTGCAGACCTCGTTGCGCACCACCATGAAGTGGTCTTCTTGTCAGACGAAAAGTCTACGTACCCGGGGCTGGCGAAGGAGGCCTTCGGACCTGATCGACTCGTGCACTTGAAGACCAATAGCAAGGTGGCACGAGTGACCTTTAACTCGCTCTTTCCGATCAATCACGAGGAGGCGATCATGCGCGACTTGCTCGGCCGTTTGCGCCGGGATTCCTGGCTGGTGAGCAAGAAGCGCAGGTACTTAGATCTTGGTCTGCAGATGCATATTGCCTTCCGAAATTACGTGAAGAAGCGCTTCAATCGTGACCGGGAGTCGCCGGCCCAGCGACTGGGTTTAGTCAAGAGGAGGCTGAGCTTCGGTGAGGCCCTTTCCTGGCGGCAGGATTGGGGCAAGTACAGCATCCATCCGCTCTCCAAGAAAGGGACTGCGGCCTGCAGTGGAGGGCTTCGGCGGGCGGCCTGAGGGGGGACGTCGGTCAGGGCGAAAACCGCAGGCAACCCAGTCAGTATCGATCGAATACGAGGGGTACTGACTAGGTTGAGTGTGGTCCCCGGATGCGGGGCGGTGCCGAATTGGGCGTTTGGTTGGCGCGAGGGGCTGGTTGAAGGCACTGGCTCATGGTCGATGGGCCTTCGCCCTTACCCGGCCACCCGGAAGCGGTACGCACGCTAGCGGCAGCCCCGATTGCCCAGGATCACGACCACACTCAACCTGGTCAGTATCAACCAGCTTGGATGAGGTATCCCCGTGCAGAACCCGGCCAGAGCATCTGCGGGGGGGCTTTCGTGGCTGGATCGACTTAGTTGCTCCCGTTTGGAGACGAATGCGGAGTCGCGGGGTCCATTGCAACACCCAAAATTCAGGACTCCGTTACTCTATGGTTGGAGTGCATCCCCCCTCAGCAAGGTGCACCCCCCGCAGGCCAAATCCTGTTCCTCACTCATGACTCACTCCGCCCCTGACCCCCACACGACCCCGTCCGTAGACCTCGGGGACAAGTCGCTCGCTATCACTGCCGTCAGCCAGCAGCCAGGGGTCTCAGGCAAGGACTCCAGCGGCGCATACGGTCAATCCTCAAGACGAGCTCTGCTCGGTCTTGGCGGGGCGGCCGCCGTCCTGGCGAGCGCTCCTGAGGCCCGCGCCCAAGCGGCCCAGATTCCCCTCGCCGGCGGAGCCAACACCCAGTACAGGGAAGATCTAGGTGCCCTGATTTCCAGAGGCACCTACGGCTACAAGGTCGGGGATCTCCAACTTGCCCGCCAGCTCGGTTTCTCCGGCTGGCTCGATGACCAGCTGAACCCCGTCGGCATCGATGACTCGGCTCTGGATGCGCGCCTCGCCCAGTTCCCGACCCTCACGATGACGGGCAAGCAGATCTACGACACCTACTCGGGCACCATCAGCCTGCAGCAGGTTCCGCGCCGCGAGCTGCGCGAGGCCACGCTCCTGCGCCGAACATTCAGTAAGCGTCAACTCCTTGAGCGGGTGGTGGAGTTCTGGACCGACCACTTCAACATTCAAATCAATGAACTCAAGCGGGACACTGTCTACCTCAAGCCGGTGGAGGATCGCGACGTCATCCGCCCCCTGGCCTTGGGGAACTTCCGGGACCTGCTCTTTGCCAGCGCCCACAGCGCGGCCATGTGCGCCTACCTGGACAACAAGGACAACAAGGTCGGAGCTCCCCAGGAAAACTACGCCCGTGAGGTGATGGAGCTGCACACCATCGGCGTGGCCGGCGGCTACACCGAGGACGACGTTCGCGAATTAGCGCGCTGCTTCACCGGCTGGAACTACTTCGAGCAGAGCAGCCCCGTGTACGGGGACTTTCGCTTCATTGCCGGAAATCACGACAATGGTTCGAAGCAGGTTTTGGGGATCAACATTCCTGCTGGCGGGGGAGTCCTCGACGCGGAGACCATCCTGGAATTCCTGGCCAACAGCCCCCAGACCGCCGAGTACGTCAGTGGCAAGCTGACGCGCTATCTGCTGTCCTACGACCCGCCCCAGTTTGTCCTGGATGCAGTGAAGAACGCCTGGATCGCATCCAGCGGAGACATCAAAACCGTCATCCGCGCGATCCTGAACCCGGCCAACCTGGCCGCTGCCGACGTCTTCACCAAGCGCAAGCTCAAGCGCCCCTATCACTATGTGGTCTCCGCCCTCCGGGCCATGGATGCCGACTTGGTGGACACCGATCTAGCCATCGACGAGCTGCATATTCTGGGGCACACGCCCTACGACTGGGGACCGCCCACGGGCTATCCCGACACCCGCGAGGCTTGGGTCGGCGGCATGTGGTCGCGCTGGCGCATGGCCATCGACATTCCCGCGGGACTAGCGACTTGGTGCGATGTGACGCCCCAGCTACTGGCCCTAGTCCTGGGAAGCACACCGCGTTCAAAGTGGGCCCTGCGTATCTTCCGGCGCCTAACTGGGGGCTGGGTTAGCTTGAATGAGGTCCAGAAAGTTCAGGACTACATCAACGCCAACCCGCAGATGCCCACGAGCGAACTTGCTGCCGAGGCCTATGGCCTGGCCCTCCTGTCCCCGATCTTCCAAACCTACTAAGCCGGGGAACCAAGCCATGACCCATTCGAACTCACAACAAGGTCACGCAGGATCCTGCGACGAATACCAGCGCCTTGACCGGCGCCAGCTCCTCCGGCGAGCCGGGGCCTTCGGAGCCGCCGCCAGCGCTTCCACCCTCTGGGCACCGCGCCTCTCGCAGGCCCGGGCCGGGGGAACCGCTACCTCCGAGACTCTGATCTACGTCTTCCTGCGGGGCGGGATGGACGCCTTGACCCTAGTAGCGCCCTACGGGGACGCTGACCTCTACAACTTCCGGCCGACCCTGGCGGTGCAGCCGCCCGGCCAGACCAATGGCGCCATCGACCTGGATGGATTCTTCGGCCTAGCTCCGGCGGCCGCGCCGCTCCTGGCACCCTATCAAGCTGGAGACCTGGCGGTAATTCACGCGCTGGGCAACAGCTCCCCGGGCGTGACCCGTTCGCACTTCGAAGCCATGCGGCTCACCGAGAGCGCCTCCCAAAACCTGCCGGCGCCGGATCTTTCTAGCGGCTGGCTCGGGAGGCACCTCAGCGAGATCACCCCGGTGGTCAACGGCGGCGTGCGCGGCATCGCCTTGATGCAGAACCTGCCTCTGACCCTGGCGGGCGGACCCAAGACCCTGCCGATTCCGGACCCGTCGGTGGTGGCCTTCCCGGGCAACCCCGCCACGGCTACCGGCCGCCAGGGGTCCATTGTGGACCTGTACTCCCTGCACGGCCCCATGCTCCAGGCCTCCGCCTCGGACACCCTGGGCTTCATGGATTTCTTCACCCAGGTGGGCTTCTCGGGCTACACCCCGGCCAACGGAGCTAGCTACCCCGCCAGCCCCTTTGGTCAGGCCATGCTGCACGCAGCGGCCATGATCAAGGCGGACCTTGGGGTCGAGGTGATCGAGATCGACAAAGATGGCTGGGACACCCATTCCAGCCAGCTTCCCTTCAGCGGCAACATGGCCTTCCTCATGGACGACCTAGCCCGGGGCCTTGAGGCCCTTTGGAAGGACCTCTCAGCGCAGCTCGGGCGCGTCACGGTTGTGGTCCAGAGCGAGTTTGGACGCCGCGTGGACGAGAACGGTTCCGGCGGACACGACCACGGACACGGTGGCGCCATGCTGGTCATGGGCGGCAACGTGAACGGCGGTCAGGTGCTCGGCACCTGGCCTGGCCTGGCCCTCGCAAACCAGGACGACATGGCACTCGCGGTGACCACGGACTACCGAGACGTCATCGCCGAGATCCTGTCGGACCGCATGGGCAACACGACTTTGAGTTCGGTGTTCCCCAACTACACGCCCAACTTCCTGGGTGTGACAAACTAGATCTCAGGCGGCCCCGAACGCCTGTCTTCGATGTCTTCCAGCGAGCCGCCTGCGGGTGGCTCGCTGTATTTCTAGCCAGCTTGCCTTCGGCCAGAAGGCGCACCTGCGGCCCAGCCTGGTGCTGTTCAACGCCGACGATCAGGGCTATGGAAAGCTAGGCTGCTTTGGCCTGGAGCAGGTCGACACCCACACGCATTCGGGGCAACGAGCGCCGGGCGCTCTTGAATCAGGAGCTGCCCCTGGCGGAGATGCTGAAGAGCGCGGGCTAATTGAAAGCGATCTGGACCGCGTCCGTGAAGTTGCTGGTGGGCGTGGGGTTCACGTCTCGGTACCAGGCGGTGAAATGCCAGGTCTCGCCAGCGGTGATCGAGGTCAGGGGCGCGGGCAGGGCGGTCAGGTCCGGCTGGAAGCTAAAACGTCCGGCGGGGCCGCTGCTCTGGGCCGAGTCCAAGAAGCGGCCGGCAGGGCCGCCTAGGCAGAGGGTGCCTTGGGATCCGCCAGCCATGGGGGTCACCAGCATTTGCTCGGAGGCGAGGAAGTAGCCGAACTGGTGTGGGGGCAGGCCGCTGGCCATAAGGCCCAGGCTGTTGTTCCCGGCGACCTTGGAGCCGATGGCGCGACAGAGGGCTGCAGAGCCCGTGGAGTTCGGCACGCTGGGATCGCAGTAGACGATGCCGAGGGGGTTGCAGGCGTCCGGAAGGCCGTCCCCATCCGCGTCTTGGGAAACGTCCACCTGATGCACGGCGCCCGTGAACACGCCCAGCTCTGCATCCCCGACGGCTCCGATCCAGGCGGTGCCTTGCTCTAGCAATAGGTGCCCGCCATAGAGCGCACCCGCATTGGTGTCCGCGGGGCGCAGCAGTAGGGTTTGGGCAAACAGACCCGTCAGAGGATCGCGGTCAAGCACGTAGGCGAGGCCGCCATCCTGCGCATCCATGTCGTGGGCCGTGGCGCCGATGAGGGCGCGCTCCCCGTCCAGGTCCACACCGCTGCCGTACCAGGAAGCGGGTGTCGGAACGGCCGCGCTGAGCTTCTGCACCTCGCTCCAGGTGTTGCTTTGGGGATCGCGCTCGAAGACATAGGCGGCACCTGCGTTCGCGCTGTCCCCAATCGCTCCGATCAGGGCGCGGTCCCCGTCGAGATCCAGACTGAAGCCGAAACGCAGACCGGCTGTGGGATCCGAGGCCAGCAGTTTTTGGGTCTCGCTCCACAGGCCGCTTTGGGGGTCGCGCTCGAAGACGTAGACGGCGCCCGCCTGGATGCCCGCGGCGCTGTCGCGGTTGGCGGCCACCATTAGGCGGTCTCCGTCACGACTGAGCGCTGAGCCGAAGAGGCTGGTGTCGCCCGGGTCCGAGGCCATGAGCTTCTGGGTCTCTACCCAGCAGAGGAGTAGGGGGTCGTAGCTGAAGGCATAGACAGCTCCCGCGTTGAGGGCGCCGCTGTCCTCTTGATAGGCGCCCACCAAGAGCTCATCACCGGACAGGGCCATGGACTGGCCGAAACGGTCACCGGTCTCCAGGTCTGAAGAGGAGAACTCATGCTCGAAGATCCAGTCTCCGAGGTTGTCCCTTCCATAGACGTAGACCGTCCCTGATGTGGGGACCACGCCGAGGTCCGCGTAGCGCGCTCCCACCACGAGCCGGTCGCCCTCGAGGCCGAGAGAGGAGCCAAAGCTGAGGTTGGGCACGGCGTCGTAGGCGACGATTTTGTGGCGCTGTTCCCAGCGTGTGCCGTTGTCCTCAAGGACGTAGATTGCTCCGGCCCCAGGGGCCGCGCCGTCGTCGCGGGTGGCGGTGATCGCAGCCTGCTGTCCCTGGTCCAGAACGAAGTGGGCGCCAAAGCCGCTCCCCGCAGCGGCGTCGTCGGCGAAGAGCCGGCCGCATTGTTGGGCCGTAGCCATTCCCGCGCTCTGGATGAATAGCAGGAGGGCCAGGGCGCGGGCGAGCTTGGTAGGCATTGGATGCAAGCTACCAGACCCGGGGCATTCCGGTAGATGTCGGTGCCCTGGAGCGATATTCGGGGACGGTTCGGGGCGGCCTCCTGTCCCGATCCAAGACCGCCGGCCGCTTGAGGCCCTAACAGCCCGCTTGAAAAACAGCGACTTGTCGATTGGTTTCCACGAAGCGCCTGGCTGCGTTGCCAGACCCCCCAAATAGCCACCACTGTGGGGGGGACCTGTCGCCTTGCCAGACGATCCGTGGAAACCAATCGCTGGGCCGCTGTTTTTTAAGCGGCCTGCTAAGCCGGCCGAGTAGGACCGAGTTGGCCTTGGAGAGGGCGCTGAGGTTGGCTTCCAGTTACGGGGTGATGCTCACGTTGGGCGAGCCTGACTACAGGGAGCCTAGGAATGCCAGCAAGGCTGTTTGGGCGCTGGATTCTTGGCTTTGGAAACGGTCTCGGGAGGCGGCCGCTTCGCCGCCGTGCCAGAGGATGGCTTCGCGTAGATTGCGGGCGCGGCCGTCGTGCAGGTAGCGCGTGTGTGCGTTCACGCTTTGGAAGAGTCCGATGCCCCAGAGCGGCGGGGTGCGCCATTCGGCGCCGCTGGCTGCGCCGGCGGGTAGCTCGTCGGCAAGGCCCGCACCCATGTCGTGCAGCAAGAGGTCCGTGTAGGGGTGGATCGTTTGCGCGGAGTAGGCGGGCAGCCAAGCGTCGGCGTCGGTGGTCCAGGTGGGTGTGTGGCAGGCGTCGCAGGCGAGCTCGCCGAAAAGCTTGCGGCCGCGGGCCACGGCGGGGGCGTTGGGCGTGCGTTGTGCGGGCACGGCGAGCACGCGTGTGTAGAAGGAGAGGCGCTCGAGTTTGGCCGCGTCGATCTCTGGGTTGAGGTCTGCGTCGGGAAAGAGCGGGCTCGTGATTCCGATGTCGTGGCGTAGGGCGCTGGCTACTTGCTGACGTACGTTGGGTTGGGTTGCTTTCCAGCCGAAGCGACCGAGGACGCGGGTCTTGGAATCCCGATCGAATACGAAGTGCGTACGCCCGCTGATGCCATCGGCGTTGCGATCTTCGGCGTCGGCGGCGGCGATGATCTGGCTGGCGGGGATGGCTTCGAGCAAGCCCAAGCCGATCAACTGCGGCGCGATGCGCGCGCTCAGCCGGAGCTTGGGATCGACTTTGGTTCCGTCCGGTGTGTTCAGTTGGTAGTGGGGAGCGACTAGGCCGTTGGCTTGGTCTCGCCAGCTGACTTGCACGCGTGCTTCCACAGCTCTGCCGTCGATAGCGCGGTCTTGCAGTTGCGTGCCGAGGAGCGGGTGGGGGAGAGCACGGCCGCCTTCGACTAGTCCCAGGCGGAGTAGCAGGCCGGAGGTGCGATCCCCCGCATCGAGCGGCGGGCGGGCGCGCCCATCGCGGGGATGGCAGGCGCTGCAGGAGCGCGCGTTGAAGAGCGGGCCGAGTCCGTCGCGGCCGCTGGCGCTGGCCGGGGCGGTGATCCAGTCGGCTTCGAAGAAGCTCTTGCCCACGGCGAAGGCACGGCGCTCGAGGGCGCTGAGTACGGGGGCGGGGTAGCTGAAGGCGTGCAGCCCGGAGGCTTCTACACTGGCGCTGGCCCCTAGGGGAGCATGCTGGGTCGCGGGTTCCTGGGCAGCGGCCAGGAGAGTGGCCACGAGGGCCAGAAGGACGGGTCGAAGTTGCATGGGGGCGTTAGGCTCCAGCATACGTCTGGCGTGGCCGATCCGGTCTGCTAACGTGCTCGCCAAGGCACCGAGGATTCATCATTGCAGCTCACACCGATCCATCAAGTACAAGGCCAGGGCCTCTTCTCCGAGTACCACGGCCAGGTCGTTGCTCTGCGCGGCGTCGTCACTGGCGCCACGCGCAAGGGCTACTTCGTGCAGGACCCCGAGGGGGACATCGAGGGTTCGGCGTCCCATGGCATCTTCATCTTCGAGCGCAAGCATCGGCCGCCCGTGGGCAGCTTGGTGCAGGTGGAGGGCAAGGTAGTGAACTATGAGGCGGGCGAGAATGGTCGGCCCACAACTCAGGTCGAGGAGCGCGAGACGCGCGTGATCGCGGAACGCGGACCGGAGGTGAAGCCCTTGTGGTTGACGGCGGAGCGAGTGCTCGTGGAGCCGGAAGCGCTTGCGAGCTTGCTCAATAGTTTGGAGGGCATGCTGGTGGGTGTGCCGGCGGGCGCGACCTTCGTGGCGCCGAGCAATCCCTTTGGCGACTACGTGCTCTTGCCGCCGGATGCGGAGCTTGTGCGTACCGACCAAGGCGGTGTGCTGATCGACCCGGATTGGCCGGGGCGTTGGTTGCCGGGCTTTCGGATTCTGAATTATGCGGAGGCGCCGCTTGTGCATGTGGGTGCGAAGCTCATGGAGCCGGTGCTTGGGCCGTTGAACTTCCGTGCCTCCTCCTATCAAATCGCGAGCGCGGGTCCCGTGCGCGTGAGCCAGGCGGCCTTGGAAATTCGCCCTACGAGTCTGCAGTCGGAAGGTACGCGGGTGCGCGTGCTAACCCTGAACGGATTCAACCTGGACGCTCATAAGGAGCGCGCCGATCAGGTCACCGACCCGCGCCGGGATGTAGACGACGATGTGGGCGACGGGCGCTTCGCAGCCTTGGCGAAGGCCATCGTGCGCGACGCGGCGAATCCCGAGATCGTGGCCTTGCAGGAGATCCAAGACGGCGACGGGGCGGAGCTTAGCGCGACGGTCAGCGCGGAGCACACCCTCGAGCAATTGATTGGCGCCGTTCGGCGCGCGGGCGGAGTGGACTATGCCTGGGCCGACATCCCGCCCGAGATGGGTGAGGACGGTGGGCAACCAGGCGGGAACATCCGCAACGCCTACCTCTACGATCCCGCGCAGGTCGTGTTGGTGGAGGGCAGCTTGCAGCGCCTGGGGGATGGGGCTGAGTGCTTCGATGGATCGCGTAAGCCCTTGGTTGCGCGCTTCCGGCCTACGGCTGGCGCAGGCGAGTTGGAGTTGATCAACGTGCACCTGGCATCCAAGCGGCATCAGCACTCACTCTTCGCGCCGGAGCAGCCGGGCTTCGATCCGCGACTCGGTCAGCGTGTGGCGCAGGTGGAAGTTATCGGCGTGTACCTTGCCAAACTGCGTGCCGCGCAGGTGGACTACTACGTGACCGGCGACTTCAACGACTTCGAGTTCAGCGAGACCCTGCGCACGCTGGTAGGCGATCACAGCGCCAATCTTGTGGAGCGCGTGCCCCTAGTGCAGCGCTACGACTACAACCATCGCGGCCTCTCCCAGGCCTTGATGCACGGCGTGGTGTCCAAGCGCCAGCTCGAAGGGCGCACGGTGCAGTATGAGATTCTGCATGCAAACGCCCTGGAAGGAATCCAACCAGGGCGTTTGGGTGCGAAGGCCAGCGACCACGCCTACGTGATCGCTAGCTTGGAACTCGGTTAGCTCGCGCTCGGCATTCCGAGCTGGGCCAGGGCGCCGTTGAAAGTAGCGCTCGGGCGCATGGCAGCGGCAGCGAGTTCGGGATTGGGGAAGTAGTAGCCGCCGATGTCCATGGACTGGCCTTGGACGGCGTTCAGCTCGTCGACGATCTTATTCTCGTCAGCGGCGAGGGTCTCGGCGAGGCCTGCGAAGGCCGCCTTCATCTCTGCGTCGCTGTCTTGCTCGACCAGGGCCTGCGCCCAGTAGAGAGCTAGGTAGAAGTGGCTGCCGCGGTTGTCCAATTCATTGACCTTGCGCGAGGGGGACTTGCCGTTCAGCAGGAACTTGCCGGTGGCTTGGTCAAGGGTTTGGCCGAGCAGCTTGGCGCGGGCGTTGTCGGTGGTGTCGGCCAGGTGCTCCAGGGAGACTGCCAGGGCCAGGAACTCGCCCAGGGAATCCCAACGCAGGTGGTTCTCAGCGTTGAACTGCTGGACGTGCTTGGGGGCGGATCCACCGGCGCCGGTCTCGAATAGTCCGCCGCCCTTCATCAGGGGCACGATGGAGAGCATCTTGGCGCTGGTGCCTAGCTCGAGGATCGGGAAGAGGTCGGTCAGGAAGTCGCGCAGCACGTTGCCGGTGACGGAAATCGTGTCTTGGCCGGCCTTGCAGCGCTCGAGGGTGTAGCGCGTGGCGGCGGCGGGTGCCATGAAGAGCAGCTCGAGACCGCCCGTGTCGTGGTCCGCGAGGTAGCGCTTGACCAGGGTCAAGAGTTGCGCGTCGTGGGCACGGGTCTCGTCTAGCCAGAAGACAGCGGGCACGCCAGTGGCGCGCGCGCGGCTTACGGCGAGCTTGACCCAGTCCTGGATAGGCGCATCCTTGACCTGGCACATGCGCCAGATGTCGCCGGCTTCCACCGGGTGGGCGAGCAGGGTGTTGCCCTCGTCGTCGACTACGCGCACGTGGCCGGAGGCCTCGAGCTCGAAGGTCTTGTCGTGGGAGCCGTACTCCTCCGCCTTTTGCGCCATCAGGCCCACGTTCGGAACCGAGCCCATGGTGGTCGGATCGAAGGCACCGTGCTCGCGGCAGAAGTCGATCGTCTCGGCGTAGATAGCGGCGTAGGAGCTATCGGGGATGACAGCCTTGGTGTCTTGCAGTTCCCCGGCGCCGTTCCACATCTGCCCCGAGGTGCGGATCATGGCTGGCATGGAGGCATCGATGATCACGTCGCTGGGCACGTGCAGGTTGGTGATGCCCTTGTCGGAGTTGACCATGGCCATGGCTGGGCCATTGGCGAGGTCGTGCTCGATTTCGTCCTGCATGGGCACGCGCTGCTCATCGGGCAGCGCCGCGACGATTTCGATCAGGTTGCCGAGACCGTTGTTCGGGTTGACGCCGGCGGCCGCTAGGGCGGGAGCATGTTTGGCGAACAGGGTGGGGAAGAAGGCCTTGACCGCGTGGCCGAAGAGAATCGGGTCAGAGACCTTCATCATGGTGGCCTTCAGGTGCAGGGAGAAGAGCACGCCCTTATCCTTAGCGTCGGCGATCTGCTGGCAGAGGAACTCGTCAAGAGCCTTGGCGCTCATGACCGTGGCGTCGATCACTTCGCCGTTCAGGACCGGCACGCTCTCGCGCAGGACGCTGACCTTGCCGTCCGCGTCCACGTGCTCGATGCGCAGACTGCCAGCGCGTTGGAGAGTGGTGGAGGTCTCGTTGGAGCGGAAGTCGCCGCCGCTCATGGTCGACACGTGGGTCTTCGAATCGGAGGACCAGGCGCCCATGCTGTGCGGGTTCTTGCGCGCGTATTCCTTGACGGCCTTCGGTGCGCGGCGATCGGAGTTGCCCTCGCGTAGGACCGGGTTCACGGCGCTGCCCTTGACCTTGTCGTAGGCGGCGCGGGTTGCGTACTCGGCGTCGGTCTGGGGATCGTCCGGGTAGTCCGGGATCTTGTACCCGCTGGCCTGCAGCTCGGCGGCGGCGGCCTTGAGCTGGGGCACGCTGGCGCTGATGTTGGGCAGCTTGACGATGTTCGCCTCGGGCGTTCCGGCCAGGGCACCAAGCTCGGCTAGGGCGTCGGGGACGCGCTGCTTCTCATCCAAGTGGTCGGGGAAGCTCGCCAGGATGCGCGCTGCCAAAGAAATGTCCCGTGTCTCGACGGCCACACCCGCTACTTGGGTGAAGGTCTGGACGATGGGCAACAGGGAGTAAGTTGCCAGGGCGGGAGCTTCGTCGGTGAGCGTGTAGACGATCTTAGAGGTCATGGAGCAGGCTGCTAGCCGGTACTTGATGTGGGGGTGCTTGCGGACAGGCACCAGATTGGCACAGCCAGCGGCGGTGGCAACGGCATTCCGGACTTTCACGGCCGTCCAGGGCATGGAACCCGGCTCACGAAGAGGGGCGCTGCGTGGAGGGCGGAGGAATGCGCACTCAGGGATTGGGGTGCGGCGGGTCTCGGATTGGCTTGCGTGGGTGAGCGGGGCCTGACGGGTAGTGCGGTGGCAGCGGACATGAACCTGGTGGCGGTTGCCTCCCAAGTTCCCACAGGTGAGTTCGCCTGCTTCATCGCCAGCCGCACCCGGGGTTTCGTTGCGAATCCGGGCGGCAGTCAAGGCCACCTGTGCGTGCTTGGGGACATCGCGCGCTTCAACCGCGCGGCAGAAGACTGTGGCCTCGCCGTCCGGTGTGATACGCGTGACGAAATTGCCGCCGATGTTGGACTGGTAGAATTTGCCGTCGGGACCAATGGCATTGCCGGATGCGCCGCGTGCCTTGTCGTAGAAGGTCTCGTACTTGCCGCTCTTCGGATGAACCTTGAAGATGTGCGTGCCGCCCTTCGAGCCAGCGCCGAGCTTGGAACCAAAGTCGGAGCTGTAGACGAAACCATCAGCATCTACCTCGAGGCCGCCGGTGCCGCCTGGTAGCTCCTTCACCAAGGTGCCGACCGTGGGGCCGCTGACCGGCTCTGTTGTGCTGCCGATGTCCTGGGCTGCTATGAGCGGGAGGGCGGCGCACAGGGACACGAGCGTTGTGAGCGTCTTCACGCACCCAGGCTGAGAGGCTTGCACGAATGGCGCAAGACGTGCTTCTCGCCCGGGTGCATACGGCCGGTTTACTTGGTCAACCGGCCGCTCACATTATTGGAACGTGATAGAGACACCGTCCGTGAAGTTGCTCGTGGAGCCGGGGTTGTCGTCGCGGTACCAACATTGGAAGTTCCAGGTCTCGCCGGCCTGCACACTGGTGGCGGGGTTCAGGGGCATATTGCTTAGATCGATGCCCAGGCTGATGCTCGGGCCATGACCGATGCTGGCGTTGTAGCGGCCGATGCTGCCTCCTAGGCAAAGGAAGCCTTGGGATCCGGGCGGCATGAAGGAGCCCTGGCCCTGGCTGGTGATGAAGTAGCCAGGCTTTCCCGCGGGCAGGTGCGTAGCGGTCAGCGTGACATCGTTGGTACCGATGTCGTCGCTGCCCGTTGCGCGGATGCGGCCGGGTAGGCCGGTGGAGTTGACCTCGGCGGGGCTGCAGTAGTTCTCGCCAAGCCAGGTGTCGCCGAACCAGACTACGAAGAGTCCGTTCTGCCGATCCGAGATGAGCACCACGCCACTGGGGAGGTAGGGGTAGCAGCTCCAGGCACCGAGGTAAGCTGGGTTGTTGTCGGCGGGGTAGGTGTCGAAGAAGCCTACTTCGACGGGCGCGACCGGGTTGCTGGCGTCGAAGATGCGCAAGCCGCTGGTGTAGTTGGCCGAGAAGATGTAATCGCCGCGGGTGTAGAGGTTGTGGTCGATGGACGCCTGGCCGTTGGTGTAGGTGCTCGCCAGGAAGGCGGCTGAGGGATTGCTCACGTCGAAGACGTAGGTGGTCGTCGTTAGGCCGCTATTGGTCTCATCGCCTTCGTCCCCGTGGTAGTAGTACTGCAGGTCGTCGGAGAGCCAGCCCTGATGGGAGATCGAACCATTGGGGTAGGCGATCTGGGAGAGCACCGTGATGTTCGCCTTGTCGGTCACGTCGAGAATGGTGACTGTGCCCCCTTCCGTGCTGCAAACAGCCATCTGCAAGCCCGCTAGCGGACCGCTTGTGTACGTGACGATCTGGGCGTCATGGACGTGGAGGTCGCCCCAGGTCGTTAGGTAGGGGGGATTCACCGGGTCGGCGTTCAAGTCGTAAATGCGCAAGCCCGTGCCGCCGCCGATGCGGTAGAGGAAGCCGCTGGTGGTGTCGATGGCCACATTGTGGCTGTGGCCCGATCCCGAGCCATTGAAGGTGTTGACCAGGTTGATGCTGCCGCTGTCGATCTGGGTCAGGTCGATGACCTGCACGCCGGCGCAGTTGGTTTCGCAGACGGAGTAGCAGTACTCGCCGAAGACCTTGGCGTCGCGCCAGATGCCAGACGGGCCGGGGATGTTGCCGACTACCTGGGGAGCGGTGGGCACGGTCAAGTCCACGAAGACCGTGGCGTCCTCGGTGCACATGACGGCGTACTCGCGCCCGCTAGGTGAGACGTAGCCCCAGCAGTCGTTGCCGCCGCCATTCACGCCTAGCTGCGCGCTGGTCAGGTGAGCTAGGAGCTGGACATTGGGCGAGTGGCTGAATTGGCCGAGGGCCGGTGCGCACAGGGCGAGACCGAGCAGGCGCAGCCATTTGGTGAGAATCATGCTGATAGGAGCGGGAGTCAGGTGTCGGGCGGGGGCCTGATCGTACAATTCATTCGATGAACACGCTCTCCGTAGCCGCCCTGTATCGCTTTGTCGCTTTTGCAGACTTCGAGGAGTGGCGCCAGCCCTTGCTCGATCTGTGCGTCGAGCGTGCTGTGCTGGGCACTCTGCTGCTGGCTCCTGAGGGGATTAACGGGACCATCGCAGGGCAGCGCGTGGACGTGGAGGCCGTGATCGCCTTCCTCGAGCGCGATGCGCGCCTGACCGGATTGGATTGCAAATGGTCCACGGCGGAGGCGCCTCCCTTCAGGCGTATGAAGGTGCGGCTGAAGCAGGAGATCGTCACCATGGGGGTTACGGGCATCGACCCAAACGAGACAGTGGGCACCTATGTGGAGGCCGCCGACTGGAACCGACTCATCGAGGATCCAGAGGTCGTGTTGGTGGATACCCGCAACGACTACGAGGTCGGCATCGGTAGCTTCAAGGGTGCGCTCAATCCTGATCTGGGAAGCTTCCGCGAGTTTCCCGAATGGCTGCGTGAGACCTTTGATGGACTCGAGAGTCCGAAGGTCGCCATGTTTTGCACGGGCGGCATTCGCTGCGAGAAGTCCACGGCCTTTCTCAGGCAAGCCGGGGTGAGCGAGGTTTACCACCTGAAGGGCGGCATTCTCAAGTACCTCGAGGTCGTGCCCGAGGAGGAGAGCCTGTGGGAGGGCGAGTGCTTCGTCTTCGACGAGCGCGTCTCCGTGGTGCACGGGCTGGCCGAGGGCAGTTACGAGCAGTGCCGTGCCTGCGGCTTCCCCGTGAACGAAGCAGGCCGCACGAGCCCAGACTATGTGCTGGGGGTTAGCTGCTCCCACTGCGCGGGTCTTTCGAGCGCGCAGCAGAAGGCAGGCTTCGCCGAGCGCGCGCGCCAGCGCTTGCAGGCGCGCGACGCTGAGCGCCCCGATTAGCGGGGTGTGCGGGGTGTGCGTTGTGGGCGTTGTGGGCGTTGTGGGCGTTGTGG
>JBLIOL010000091.1:0-16681 GCA_047639615.1 Planctomycetota bacterium
GTCGACCCGAACCGCCTGGCCGCCCAGAACATCGAGCTATCGGCTATCGGCACACGTTTGGCCGCCGAGAACTTGAACGCCTCCAGCGGCCAGATCCGCGAGGGTTCCACCGACTATCTCGTGCGCACTCTGAACGAGTTCAGGGACATCGAGGAGATCAAGGGCCTAGCCCTCGAGCGCCGCGGCGACGCCGTTATCCGCATCGCAGATGTGGCCGATGTAACGCGCACCTACGCCGAGCGCAAAGTCATCACCAAGATTGCTGGTGCCGAGGCAGTGGAAATCGCTATCTACCGTGAGGCCGGTGCGAACATCGTCAAGGTGGCCCAAGAGGTGCGCCGCATGATGATGGGCTCACCCGAGCAGCAAGCCATCGCCAAGCGCCTGATAGCCGAGGGCAAGACCAAGAACGAAAATCTCTCTCGAGAGGAGCGCCAACAGGTGGCCTTCCTTGGCTGGCAGCTGCGCAAGGACCTCAACCTCGAGGTGCTCTCTGACCAGTCGACCTTCATCGCTGCAGCGGTCAAGGACGTGCGCGATGCCGCGGGTCTCGGAGCGATCCTCGCGGTGCTCGTGATCTGGGTTTTCCTGCGCCAGGTGTCCGCCACTTTCATCATCGCCCTAGCCATCCCGATCTCCGTGGTGGTGACCTTCGCGCCCATGCTCCTCATGGGCGTATCTTTGAATATCATGTCCCTGGGCGGTCTCGCCCTCGGGGTGGGCATGCTGGTGGACAACGCCATCGTGGTGCTCGAGTCCATCACCCGCTGTCGCGAAGAAGGCGACGACGCGAACCAAGCTGCCGTGCGCGGTGTCAGCGAAGTCTCCGGCGCTATCGTGGCCTCGACCCTCACCACCGTGGCGGTCTTCGCACCAATCGTATTCGTGCATGGCATCGCCGGGCAGATCTTCGGCGACCAAGCAGTCACCGTCGTGTCAGCCCTGCTCGTCTCCTTGCTGGTGGCGGTGCTCTTTATCCCTATGCTGGGCTCGCGCCCAATGCTGGCGGGTGGCGATACCGGCGCCAAGGGCTACGAGTGGATTCTAGACATCCTGCGTTCCGTACGCCGCGCTCCCCTGAGCGCCCCCATGAACCTGGTGGTTTTCTGCGGCAAGTTCCTCTATCGCTTCCTGCTGGCAGACCTCACGCCAGCGAACGATCCCATGGCCGTGCGCGTGATCAACAGCATCATGCCCCTAGCTGGACGCATCCTAAAGCTTGGTCTGTTCTGGATCCTGCGCGGAGCCCTGCTCGTGGGCGGCGTAGTTGGCATCGGAGTCTTCCTGCTCGGACTGCTGCGCAAGGTCACCTTCGACCTGGCCTGGGCCGGACTCGAAGCGCTCTACCCGCGCGTGCTGCGCTTCGCCTTGGCGGTCCCCATTGTGGTCCTAGCCTTGGTGGGCGTAATGGTCTGGGGCGCCTGGGGCCGCGTCGGCAACCTAGGCCTGGAGCTACTTCCCGAGATTCATCAGGGAGAGTTCACCGCTTTCGTGACACTCGATGACGGCACCCCCATCGCCGAGTCCAACCGCATCTTTAGTGAGTTGGATCGCGAGGTTCGCGCTCTCGAGGCGGTTGCTGGTACGGCCCTCACGGTTGGCGTGGAGCCGGACACCCTCACGCGCGAAATCGAAGGGGATCACACGGCACGCCTAAGCATCCGGATGCACCCAGGCCAAGCCACATCGGAGGATGAAGCGCGCCTTGAGGGCCGCGTTCGACACATCCTTGAAGGGCATCCCGCGGTGAGCTCGCCCCCCACCTTCCGACGCCCAACTCCATTCACGCTCGAGGCCCCCATCGCAGTTGAGATTCGCGGCTGGGACCTGGCAGTACTGGCGGATGTGGCCAGCCGCGTCAAGGAACGCTTGGCGGCGATCCCTGGACTGGCGGATGTGCAGACCACCGTGCGCGAAGGCCACCCGGAAGCACAGGTAACCTTCGATCGCGACAAGATCTTGGAGTACGGCCTCGACCTTGGCGCCATATCTGACTACGTGCGCGACCAGGTCCTAGGCCGAGTCGACACGCGCCTGGTGGAAGGCGATGACCGCATCGACATTCGCGTACGTGCGGACCAGAAACTGCTTGCCACGGTGAGCGACGTGGCCAGCATTATCGTCAATCCCAGCTCGGACAAGCCAGTGCACCTGCGCTCCCTAGCCACGATTCGCGAGGTCAGTGGCCCTGCGGAAATCCGGCGCATCGGCAACAGCCGCGCGGTGCTCGTGACCGCCAGCTCCGAGGGCATGGACCTCGGAGGCGTGAACGAGGCCATCGAAGCCTCCCTGGCTGGGATGAACTACCCGGAGACGGTCAGTGTGGAAATCGGCGGTCAGAAGCGCGAGCTCGAGGCCGGCACCCAGAGCCTGAAGATGGCCCTGCTACTAGCGATTTTCCTGGTCTACGTGGTCATGGCGACCCAATTCGAGTCCCTAGTTCAGCCCCTGGTGATCCTACTCAGCGTGCCCCTCGCGGGCGTGGGTGTGGTCTTCGCCCTGGACTATTTCGTCATTCCCCTCTCGGTGGTCGTGTTCATCGGATTGATCCTGCTGGCGGGCATCGTGGTGAACAACGCAATCGTGTTGGTGGACCGCGTCAACCAAAAGGTCGATGAGGGCATGGGCCAGAAAGAAGCTCTGGTGGAAGCCGGGCACGCTCGCCTGCGCCCGATCCTAATGACCACCGCAACCACGGTGCTCGGACTGCTGCCGCTGACGGGCTGGCTGGCATCGGTGCCGGTGATCGGGGCCTTCGGCGCCGGGGCCGGAGCTGAGCTGCGATCCCCCATGGCCGTGACTGTGATCTCAGGGCTGATTACCTCAACCCTATTGACCCTGGTGGTAATCCCCGTGATCTATCGCCTGGTGGTACGTGAGACTCGCCCCGAGGTGGCTGCCTGATGACCATGACCCCCAAACCGCAGCGTCGCAGTTTCCTCAATATCACCGTGGGACGGCCCGTGGGCGCCCTGGTGATCCTCATCACTCTGGTGATCCTAGGGCTCATTTCCTACGCACGCATCCCCCTGCAGATGCTGCCTTCGGGGGTCGGAGGTAGTCGCTTCACCGTGATGGTGCAGCACCCGGGTTCTTCCGCCCAGGAAAACGACGACAAGGTCGCGCGCGTCCTCGAGGAGCAGTTCCGCACCTTGCCGGACATCGATGATGTCTTCTCGCGCAGCGGCGACGGGAGCTGCCGCGTACGCGTCACCTTCAGCAGCAAGGGCAACCTCGACTTGGCTAAGGCAGAGCTGCGCGATCGCATCGAGCGGGCGCGGCCACTCTTGCCTGATACGGTGCAACGTATCTACGTTTGGGCCAACGACGATGGGGATCTACCCATCATGTGGATGGCTATTCTGGCGGACGACGACGTCACCAACGCCGACCACCTGATCGAGACCCGCATGCAGCGCCAGCTCGAAGGCGTGGATGGGGTTAGCAAGGTCAGTGTCTTTGGCCTGCTCGACGATTCAATTCGCATCCTGCTGGACGAGGATAAAGTGGCCGCGGCCAACCTCGACATTGGCAACTTGATCCAGCGGCTGTCTGCCGACAATTTCTCCAAGCCCCTGGGCGAAGTTTCAGACGGGGGCCGGCGCTTCCTACTGCGCTCCGACATGCGTTTCGAGGCCCTTGAGGAAGTCGAGGACTACCCCGTGGGCGGCGGCCTGCGCCTGAGGGACATCGCTACCATCGAGCGCGTCAAGACCGTGCGTGACCGTCTTACGCGCATCAACGGACGGCTGGCCTACTACTGCATGGTGCAGAAGGAGTCCGATGCCAACGTCGTGGAGGTGGGCGACCGCCTCGAGCAGGCCATCGCCGACTTCGAAAAGGACCCCGCCCTGCGAGGTCGCTTCGGCACGGAGGTCTTCTTCAACAAGGCCAACTTCATTCGCACCTCCCTGGGGACCCTGCAGAGCACAGCGGTCTGGGGCGGCGGCTTGGCGGTGCTGATCCTGTTCATCTTCCTGAAGCGCTTCAGGATGACCCTGTGCGTGGCCCTCTCGATTCCGATCTCAGTGCTACTGGCCCTGACCTGGGAGTACTTCTCGGGCGGGTCCCTCAACATGCTGACCATGGCCGGGCTGACCCTGGCCTTGGGCATGCTGGTGGACAACTCCGTGGTGGTCATCGAGAACATAGCTCGCCTGCGAGCCAAAGGATTCGACCGCCGCTCGGCAGCCATCGAAGGCGCCCGCGATGTGGGCCTGGCCATCGCTTTGGCTACGCTCACAACAGTGGTGGTTTTCCTGCCGGTGATCTTCATGATCAGTAACCAGCAGGTGCGCGTCTTCATCGCTGCCATGGGTATTCCATTGTGCATGGCGCTGCTCTTCAGCTTGCTGGTGGCACTGGTTTTCCTGCCGGTGATATCTGCGACCATCCTCGGGGATCGGCCCCAGTGGCTGGAAACCTTGGCGCGCCGCGCCCATCCCCTGTTGGCCATCTTGGTTCGTCCCGTGGCCTGGATCGTAGGCGCATTGGCGCGCGGCTTCGATGTGTGCATACAAGCCCTCAGCAGGCTCGAGTACGTGCTACTGAGGGTGATCAGCCCGCTGCGCTTGCCCTTGGCGGCCGCCCTCGTGGCGCGCATGTACTTCCGGATGCAGAATGCGGATGCCAAGGCCGCTCAATCGGAAGCTCTTGTGCAACTGGGCTTGAACCGCCCCCAGGTCACCTATCAAACGCTCCTCCTTAGCGAGGGTCTGGGAGTCCTGGTCGGTTTGGTGCTGCTCTTCTTCGTGGTGCCTGCATGGAGCAAGCGTGCGGGGCGCCTGCCCGCTTGGCCCACAGCACGCATTCCCGAAGGGCTATCGATCCTCTCATGGATTGAGTCCGGCAACCGTTGGCTTTTGCGTTGGACCCTTAAGCACCGTGTCATGGCCTCCGCTATCGCTGTGTTCGCCATCCTGTCGGGGGCCATTCCTCTGACGCACATGGTGGTCACGCCATTCGGCCAGGATGGAGACACCTCACAGATCGAGATCGACGTAGAGCTAGAGGACAACTTCACCCTCCGTGAAGCCAGCCAGGAAATGCAGCAGTACGAGGACTTCCTCGAGCCCCTGCGGGAGGAATTAGGCTTTGCCAACTTGGTTGTACGCTTCAGTTCAGGTGGCGGCGAACTCTCCATGCGCTGGACCGAATCCCAGGATGCCAAGCACCTGGACAGCTTGCGTGCGAGGCTACGTGAGGAACTGCCGCGCTACCCCGGCCACGAGCTGCACTTCGGCGGCGACCAGGCGCTAGGTGCCGCCTCCAAGCAAGGCGTTCAATTCCAAATCCGCGGGACCGATGCCAAGGAGCTTGAGCGACTCGGTGAGCAGGCGATCGAAATCCTCTCACGAGTCCCCGGTCTGCTGGAAGTGCGCTCTCCTATTGAGGAAGCACCCGAGCAAATCCGCCTAGCCTTCGACCGCGAAGCGGCCTTCACCCTTGGTGTTAGCTCCCAGGCAGCCCTGCGTAATGTGTCTTGGGCCCTGCGCGGTGCTCAATTGGCGCGCTTCCAGGAAGCCGGCCGCGAGGTGCCCTTCATTATCGAGTACGACTCCGAGAAGCTCGCCGGCCTCGACACCCTGCGCGACCTCAACATCTTCACGCAGGATGGTGCGGTGGCCCTATCGGCCTTTGCTGACATCCGCTTCCAACCCGGCCGGCGTTCGATTTGGCGCTGGAATGGCAAGACCACGTTCAACGTCCAGGCACTGATCGCGAACCCCACACGCCAGGTGGAGTTGGTCACGGCCGGCTATGACGCGCTTGAAACCGAACTCGACATGCCTCGGGGCTTCACCCTGGGCCGCGCCCAGGGTGTGGCCCAGCAACAGTCCGAAGAGCTCGGCGACATGCAGCGCGCGCTGATCCTCTCCATAGTCTTGGTCTTCCTGCTGATGGGCGTACTATTCGAATCCCTGGTGCTGCCCTTTAGCGTGCTGGCTACGATTCCCTTCGCCTGCGTAGGTGCCCTCTGGACGCTGTACTTAACGGGCACGTCCATGGACTCCTTCGGCTACATCGGATTCATCATCCTAGTGGGCGTAGTCGTGAACAACGGCATCGTGCTCGTGGACAAGATCCACCGAACGCGGGTGGAGGAAGGGCTCGAACGCTCGGAAGCTGTACAAGCCGGCGCCGGCGCACGCGTGCGCCCGATCCTGATGACCGCCATGACCACCGTCTTCGGGCTCTTGCCCATGGTGCTCGGCGAGGCCGGCCGCGAGGGCATCGACTATCGCGCCCTGGCCACCTGTGTCGCAGGCGGTCTGACCATCTCGACCTTCTTCACCCTGTGGGTCGTGCCTCTGGCCTACACCCTGATGGACGACCTGGGCAAAGCCATGCACGATGCCTTCGAGCACGCCTTTGGCATCAAACGCAAGCAGCCGAGCCAGGCCTCGGCTCCGATCGCGACACGTACAGAGGGCCTAGCCCTGCGGAAATCAGCCGAGTAGGCGCGCTTCTACGATCGCCATCTCGCGGTTGGGGTACAGGCCCATGCGGACGCCACGCTTGCCGTGTTCGTATTCCGCGGGCTTGTCCCCCACCCCGGTGCCGGGGATCAGGCGGTCGGCCACGACCCAGCCGGTTCCGCTGGAGTAGACGACGAAGCGCGGGAGCTCGTCCCGGCGGGTGTTGGAGGAGAGGTCGGTCATGGCTTGGATCCTGTAAAGGTGGGTACTGGAGCGGTCTTCCTGGGACGCTCCGTGAACGGGGTGCAAAACCTATCAGGAGCATCGTCCCTGAGAGGCCCCCCACTGCTCGAATTCTGGTCTGCTTGGCCGTCATGCGCCTCACCGCCCCCGCCCTAGCCCTGTGTCTCTGCTCCGCCCTTCAGGCCCAGACCGCTCCGGCCCAGGCTGAATGGGGCCAGTTCCGTGGCCCCGGGGGTAGCGGCATCTACGCCGGGGAAGAATTCCTGCCCACGGAATTCAGCCCGGGGAAGAACGAGCGCTGGAGCGCCGAGGTACCTGCGGGCCACTCCAGTCCGGTGGTCGCCGGGGGGCGCGTACTGCTCACGGGTCACACCTCTGGACGGCTTGAGACGCTCTGCCTCGATCTAGAAAGCGGCTCCCTGCTCTGGCGCCGAAGCATTGCCAGCGGTGCTGCCCAAACTCGGCTACACCGCACCAATAGCCCAGCCTCGGCCACGCCCGTCTGCGACGGCGAGCGCGTAGTCGCCTACTTCGCCAGCTTCGGCCTAGTCGCTTACGACATGCTCGGCCAAGAGTCCTGGCGGCGCCCCCTACCCACCCCCGGCAATACCTTCGGCACCTCCTCCTCGCCGATCCTTTCGAACGGCAGGCTGCTCTTCCTGCACGACGTACGCGGCGGCTCGTACCTGGAAGCCATGGACCCCGCCACCGGCGAAGTGCTCTGGCACCAGGAGCGCGCCGACATCGGACCCGGCTGGTCGACGCCCTCCGTCCGGCACCTGGAGGAGCGCTCCGAAGTGCTCGCCTACGGACCCGGCTGGCTCAGCGCCTACGACCTGCAGGACGGCCGCCCCCTGTGGACCGTTCCCGGCTTGACCGATGAGCCCATCGTGATCCCTGGCGCCGCGGATGGGTTGGTCTTCGTGACCTCCTACAACATGAACGTCAACACGGAGGTCGAGCGTCTGCCGAAGTTCGACGACCTGCTCGCTGAGCTAGACACCGACGGCAACGGTAGCCTCACTCCCGAAGAGACCGAGCCCAATACGAGCATTCTCTCGCGCCACGATGCGGACGGCGAAGGCGATCACCCCCTGCGCATGTTCTTCCGCTTTCTCGACGAGAACAAGAACGGCGAGTTGGAGGCCGGCGAGTACCCCAAGGTGATCGAGTGGCTCGCTGACATGAAGTTTGCCAATGCCCTGCTCGCCCTGCGCACCAACGTTGAAGGCAGCAGCGTCGAGATCGCCTGGCAGTGGAACCGCGGCGTGCCCGAGTGCCCCTCGCCGATCCTGGTGGGCGAGCACATCATCCTGGTCAAGAACGGCGGCATCGTCACCTGTCTGCGGCGCTCGGACGGCGAACTGGTCTACGAAGGCCGGCTCGACCAACGCGGCCCCATGTACGCCTCGCCCGTAGCCGGCGACGGCAAGCTCTACACCTGCTCCGCCCGCGGTCAGGTCACCGTCTTCGGCCAGGGCGACAGCCTCAACGTGCTAGCCCGCAACGACATCGGCGAGCGCATCATGGCCACTCCCGCCCTGGCGGGCGGGAGTGTGCTCATACGCACCACCACGCGGCTCTACGCCTTCGGCGACTAGCCCGCGCAGTTCGGCAATCAGTCCACGTAGGTGTCGGCGTCGCCCAATTTGGCGCCGTCGGCATCCAACCAGGAGTCGAGCACCAGGCCCGCGTTCGGATCCGCCAAGAGGGTCAGGCTCGCCGATCCCGGGGGTCCCGCCATCTCCACGTCGGTCGCGCCCAAGCGCAGCACCGTACCCGTACCCGGAGGCATGCTGGCGTGGTTGCTAGAGGCGGTCGAAACGCCGTTCTCAAGCACCAACAGGTCCAGGTTGTAGACCACCAGATTCGGATCGTAGACCGTGGAAGGCGGCACATTGTCCGTGCCTGCGCGATCGTTGTGATCGTTGTGATCGTTGTGATCGTCGATGGGATTCACCGGACGGCCCTGCTGATCGAATAGGAAGAGCCCTGAACCGAACCCCGCCACCTGCTGCACGAAGAGCGGCGAGTTGAGCTGGTTGCCCGGGTTCTGGCCGATGTGCTGGGTGATCAGATTCCAGTCGAGACTAGCCCAATCACCGTTCTGAAGCGCCGTACGGAAGTCGTCGTACTCCGTACCGAAGTTCGCCAGGCCCTCGTCTGTCATGTGGCAGGAGACGCAATAGCGCGGCCCCTCACTGGTGCTTGTTACACGTCCCCGAATCGAGTGCGCCAGCATGGCGTTGTGACTCATGGACGGAAAGTTCGCACCCGGCTCCGCGCCGACGCCCTTGCGTTCCGAGAAGGCCATGCGCTCCGTGGTCGTGTTGTTGCGATCCACCCAGCGGAAGAACATCTTCGTGTTCGGACTTGTTTGAGTCACCTTCCCGGTGGAGTCCACACCCAGCTGGAAGAAGACCGGCGACTGGTAGCTGAAGTCGGCGTTGAGCCAAAGGCGCGCCCGGCGGACTGCACCATGGGCTTGATGGCTGAGGACAGGCTGTCGGCCTGGTCCTCGGAGCGCTCTACCGCGATCACGAAAGAGGTATAGGTGGCGACCAAGCCATCGTCGAAGGCCTTCGCTGCTAGGGGATGCAGGCTCGTGAGGGTGTCAAAAATAACCCGACGCGAGACCTCTGACCCCAGCTGGACGGTCTCGAGGTGCGTGACCTGGTCGTCCACCCTGCGGAGACCTGCGCCCCGCTTGGTTCCCAGGTCGCAGCTGGAGAGGGCTGGGAGGCCGCATGAGAGGAGAATGCTTCGGGTGGTCGTGGTGCTTGGGTGGAGATTTAAGAATTCCTAACCTCCGGTGTCGACAGCCCCCTGGCTGCTTGAGCCCGACCCGTAGGCCTTGGGCGGGAGACTACCCCGTCAGTGCGCACATGCCGCCCAGCCCCTGACCGATGGCTCCAACTGGATTCCCCCGCCGCCAGCGCCTCCCCTCTCAGAGTGGGACGGCACTTGGGGGCCCCTGGACTGGACCTGCCAGCCGTGCGCCCTATAGTGACCGCCCAGGCGAGCACCCCGCTCTCCCTTGCCCCGCTCCTTCAAACTGCCATGGCCCGCGACGAGAACTCCTCGGACCGCATCCCGCAGGCGCCCTCCGGTGCGCGCTTCGCGTTTGTCGTCTCCGAATACCACCGAGACCTGTGTGGGGCCATGTTGGACTCCGCACGCGGGATCCTGAGCCAGGCCGGCGTGGCCGAGGACGATCTGGAAGTGGCCTGGGTACCTGGCGCTTTCGAGCTGCCCCTGGTGGCTCGCCGCTTCGCGCGTAGGCGCGACATTCAAGCGGTGATGTGCTTCGGGCTGGTGCTCACCGGTGAGACCAGCCACGATCGCTACGTCTCCTACGGCGCCACGGAAGGCTTGCTACGCGCGAGCTTCGAGACCGACACCCCGGTGCTCTTCGGCGTGCTCACCTGCCAGACTTTGGAACAAGCACGCGCACGCGCCCTGCCGGTTTCCGCCGGCGGCGAACAGGACAAGGGCGCCACCATTGCGCGCGCCGCACTGGGCGTCTTGCACGCACTCGAAGTCGCCGACGGCATCTCCCCCATGGACGCCGTGGGCTTCCCCACCGGCTCAGACGCAGAACCAACCTCGTGAAGAAACGTACACGCGCCCGCGAACTGGCCCTGCAGTTCCTCTATCAGGTGGACCTCATGGGCGACACCACCCTCGATTCCCTGGCCGGCTTCCTGACCGAAACCGAGCGTGACGCGGAGGCCTGCCGCTACGCGAAATTGCTTGTGCGCGGCACTGTCGACAAGCGCGAAGAGCTCGACGCTGAGATCCAGCGCGTCGCCCAGAACTGGCAAATCCATCGCATGGCGGTCATCGACCGCAACGTGCTGCGCCTAGCCGCCTTTGAGCTCTTGCACTGCCCCGACATTCCCCCCAAGGTGGCCATCAACGAAGCCATCGAGCTGGGCAAGCGCTACTCGACGGCCAATTCCGGTGCCTTCATCAACGGCATCCTCGACAAGATCAAGAGCAACTGCTCGACCGAGTCCGCCAAGGACTAACCACCGCCGCTATCGATGGGCCTTTTCGATCGTCTCAAAGCACGTCTCAGCAAGACCCGCAGCGCCCTCTCGGACGGCATATCCGGACTGTTCCGGGGTGGGCGTCCGATCGACCAGGCATTGTTGGATGAGCTGGAGGAGATGCTCTACGGAGCGGACCTCGGATCCGTGGCCACGCAGCTGGTCGAGGATCTCGCGCGCAAGCACACGCGCGGCGAGCTCAAGGGCGAGGACGACGTACGCGCCGCCATGCGCGCGACCTTACTCGAGCGCCTCGATCAAACCGGCGGCGAGCTCGACCTGGGCGACCACACGCCCATGGTCATCCTGGTCGTAGGCGTCAACGGCTCCGGCAAGACCACCACCATCGCCAAGCTCGCGCACCGTTTCCAGGCGCAGGGCAAGAGCGTGCTGCTCGGCGCCGGCGACACCTTCCGCGCCGCGGCCGCCGACCAGCTGCAGATCTGGGCCGAGCGCAACGGCGCCGAGATCGTGCGCCAAAACCACGACGGCGCCGACCCGGCCTCCGTGGCCTTCGACGCCGTCACCGCCGGTGTGGCGCGCGGCAAGGACGTGATCATCATCGACACCGCCGGCCGCCTGCACACCCAGCGCAACCTGATGGAGGAGCTGAACAAGATCCGGCGCGTGATCGCCAAGGTCGTGCCCGGCGCCCCCCACCACACCTGGCTCGTGATGGACGGCACCAACGGCCAGAACGCGATCCAGCAGGCCAAGCAATTCACCGCCGCCGTCGAGGTCAGTGGCCTGATCGTGGCCAAGCTCGATGGGACAGCCCGCGGCGGCGCCGTGTTCGGCATACGCGAAGCCATCGGTCTGCCTGTACGCTACATCGGCACCGGCGAGCAGCTAGAACTGCTCGAGGTGTTCGAACCGGAAGCCTTCGTGGACGCCATCGTCACGGCGACCACGGGCGCGTCCGTGAAATGACCACACCAGCGGAATAGGACCCAGCTCCGCCAGTCCCTCCATCCATGGCGGCATCCACACCCCAACCAGCAAGCAGTACACGGCACGCCGGCGCGGACGCCGCCTTGGCCCTAGCCCTGCTCTTGCCCGCAGCCGTGCTGCTCTGGCCCGCGACCCTGGCCGGTAGCCCGACGCCAGCCTCCCAGGCCGCCGGCCTGAGCTTGGTCTGCTTGCTGCCCGCGGCGCTACTGCTCCTACTGCGCGGCTTGCCCAAGCTACCCATAGCTGCCTGGGCCCTGGTATTTGTGGCCGGCCTCGCCGGACTGCTCGGCGCCAATGCCGACGACAACTTCGAAGCCCGACGCGCCAGCTTCGTACTGCTCTCCGCCGCAATCCTGCTCCTGGGTGGCCTGCGTCTGGAAAAGGCTGGTCGCAATTTCCTGCGCGCGGGCGTGGTGCTTGCCTCCCTCGCGGCCACCCTGCAATGCGCCTGGACCGTCTCCCCCGGCGGCCCGCT
Source organism: Planctomycetota bacterium (assembly GCA_047639615.1). GTDB lineage: Bacteria > Planctomycetota > UBA1135 > UBA1135 > CAYWNK01. Next base: position 12,141 of record JBLIOL010000091.1, read on the forward strand.
CGGCAACAGCGGCGACCTCTCAGAAGCAGCCCTGCCCGGCGCCTTGGTGGGCCTGGCCTGGTTCGCCGAAGGCCGTCCAAGAGGACGCATGCTCGGCCTAGCTGCCGCGATCTGCTTCGTCCTGCACGCCTCCTGGGCTCCGGTTTGGACCGGCGCCCTAGCCTTCGGCATCGTCGCCATGCTGCCCCTGGGTCTCGGCATGCTACGTCCGACCCTCGGCCGCTACGGCCGCGTGGGCGTCCTGCTTTGCATGCTATTAGTCCTGGCCGCCGCCTTCGGGCCGCGTGCCGGCCAGGCGCAGGCTTCCCAGGCGCAGCCCGTAGCTAGCGCAACGACCGCCGCCGCCAACTCCCTCACCGGCCTGGAGGTGCGTCGGCTGATCTGGGCCCAGGCCCCCGCCATGCTCAGCGCCAACCTGCTGCTAGGCATCGGGCCCGGCCAATTCGAGCGCGAGTTCCCACCCTACCGCGACCTGGCCGAGATCGAACTCTCCTCACACAACCGCACGGAACCGACCCCGGTGGATGTAGAGCACCTGCACAACGATTGGTTGCAGGGCCCGGTCGATCTGGGCCTCGTAGGCGGCCTGGCTTGGCTCGCCTTCCTACTGCTTGTGGGGGCGCGCGCCCTGCGCACACTGATGGGCCCCGGCGCGCAACGTCGCGGCGCGGCCCTGGCGAGTTTGGGTGTGCTACTGGCCGCCGCCGGTAACTCGATCCTGTTGGAGCCCATCGCTTCGAGTGCCCTGGCGTTGCCTTTGATGGGAGTGCTCTTGGCCTCCGACAGGCCGCAGCGACTGGGCTCACCCAAGTCGCGCTACCCGCTCGCCGCCATCCTGCTGCTGGCCGCCGCGCTGCACACACCCGCGGCCTTAAACATGCTGCGCCACGGACAAGCCTTGGCTGTGCTCGCCGGCGCGCGCCAGGTGGAGACCACCGACGGCCTGCGCATCGACGGACTGGATGTGCTGCTGGCGACGAACGAGGCCTTGAGCTTCGCTCCGGATTCGGTGGACGCCCTCGCCAGTCGCGCGCGCCTGCCCAACCGTAGCCGTGCGGAGCGCCTGGGCGATCTGGAGCGGTTGCTCGAACTGCGCCCCCATCGGCGCGCCGCGCGCATCGATCTGGGTGTGCTGCAGGCGCAGGGCGGCCGCTACGAACAAGCCCTCGAGGCTTTCGATGCCGTGCTCATCCTCGATAGTCGCCAGCCGGCTGCCCTGGCCAACCGCGTCAGCGTGGCCGCGCGCGCGGGCCTGGACGCGGAGCTTGAGCCCGCTCTCGCCGCCTTGGACCTGGCCTTGATCCCAGGCGCCCTGCGGTCGCGCTACGGGGTCGGCCCCGAGGACCTCTTGAGCCTCGGACTCGAAGTCCTGCGCCGCGGCCAGTTCGCCACGGCCGAGCGCCTGCTCCTGCGCGCGGACCAGAACCTGAAGGTCACGGATCCCAACGTGTGCTGGGCACGCGCCCAGGCCGCCCGCATCAAGGGCCAAGCGGACCTAGAGAACGCACTGCTGGCTGGCTTCCACCTGGATGCCGCCCGCAGCCACCGCGCGGAGGACAACACCCGCAACGCCCTGCGCAGCTTTCGTCAGGCCGGTCGCTTCTCCAGCCACACACCCGAGGTCCAGCTGGAATGGGCCGAGGCGCACGTGGCCGACGGCAATCTGGATGAGGCCCGGCGCCTGATCGAGGAGCTGGATCCGCAATCCATCGCCATCGCACGGCCAGCGCCCGGGATCCTCGAGCGCCTCCGAAATGCAGACTTGCTGAAAGTCCCGGGCCGCTAAACGGAGTATTTACCGGCTCTGGGCACGCTACAGGCACATTCGCGTAGCGTCCGCGTTCAGGTTTAGAGGCTTGGCCTTTCCCGCGTGGAAGGCCGCCCGATGTGCTTGCTAGGATTGACAGCGTGAACGACACTCAAACCTCCACCTCCTCCCGCCGCATCCTCGTCGTCGAAGACGAAGAAGCCTTGGCGTTTGGTATTCGCGACGCCCTCGAACACGCAGGCCACAAGGTCTCCCTGGCCCACGACGGCCCTGCCGGTCTCGAGCGCTTGCGCGACGAATCCCCCGACCTCGTAGTTCTCGACCTGATGCTTCCGGGCATGAGCGGGCTCGATCTTCTGACCACCGCCCGCGGTGAGGGCAACCGCTCGCGCGTGTTGATCCTGACCGCCCTGGCCGACGAAGAAGACCTGCTGCGCGGCTTCCAAGCCGGCGCCGACGACTACATGAAGAAACCCTTCTCCCCGCGGGAGTTGGTGGCGCGCGTTGCGTCCCAATTCCGTCGGGTCGAGATGGACACGGCTCCGCCTGAGGTGCTCGAGCTCCCCGGCGACATCAACGTCGACCTGGCGCGCCTCGAAGTGCACCGGGACGGCCAGCTGGTGGCTCTGACCCCGCGCGAAGGGGATATCCTCACCTACCTGATCAAGCACCGCGATCGCGTGGTCACACGCGAGGACCTGCTGCTCGACGTCTGGCACTACCAGAGCGCCAACGTCGAGACGCGTACCGTAGACATCCACATCGTGGGTCTGCGCCGCAAGGTAGAGCCGAATCCGGCCGAGCCGACCCTGATTCAGACCGTGCGCGGTAAGGGCTATCGCTGGTACGACAGTTGAGTCCTAGCCCCCGTCGTCTGGCCACGCCCATGGCCGTCTTGGTGGTCTATGGGCTCATGCTTGTAGTGCCGGCGGGGGTCTTCGGAAGCTTGTATTGGTCGGAGCTCAAGCGCGACCACGAGCAGCAAGCTGCACGTGCCCCGCAAGACGCACGCAGCGCGGCTGCGCGCATGCATGATGCCCTGGCCCGGGAGATTGGTACGCTCATCGAGAACGAGCGACAGCGTTCCTTTCTGGACTACGCGCCGCGTCGCTGGGAGAGCAGTGGCGGCCGTGGCACCCTGATCCCTTCGCCATTGGCCACCATCGAGCGGCCCAAGGGCCTCTTGGCCTGGTTTACCTTCGACCAGTCGGAGGGCGTCGATGCGCGCCCCAATTACTACTTCGGCCTGGAGGAGCAGGATGGAATAGCCCTGCTCGGAGAGGGGGATATGGCGGCCTTCGTGCAGAGATGGGCGATCGATCCCACCTACCTCGAAGGCGAGATCAATGCGATCTATGACCTGATCATCTCCCAGGCGATCGGCGGGGTCCCCACCGACATGCGCGGGAGTGACATCGAAGACCAGAAGATCGGCCTGGTGGCCATGGCCTCCTTCCTACGCCCCTTTGACAAGGAAGTCTGCGACGTATACAGCCTCGCTAGGGCGGATGGGGCCCATCCGAATGAAAAGGTTCCTGTCTACACCTACGATCAGCGCTATGTGCTGGCCCGTGATCGCCAGAACCAGCTACGCCTAATGGGCTTTCAGCGCGTATCTACCCCCGGGCGCGGGCGCAAGGTCAACGAAGAGCTATTGCCTGCCTGCCTCGACCACCTCAACGACGAGTCGCGCCTAATCCACGGCTGGGTGGCGGACGCCGAGCTTTTCCTGCACCAGCTTCCGCGGGAGATCCAGGACATCGAGCTGGCCGCCAATCAGCAGCTCTTCTTCAACGACGAGTTCGCCGGCCTGGAGCCAGAGCGCTGGGAGACAGCGCCCTTCTCGATTCTCGACGGCCTCGAGATCACCCAAGAGGGTCTTGGCGACGGCGTCGACCGCCTCTACGTGGGCGTAGATGTAAGTGGCCTCTCCGCCCGCAGCCGCTCCCAAACCAAGTGGTTCACGAGCCTGGCCCTGATCATGGGCAGCTCGGCCCTGCTCGGTCTACGCCTCCTGATCGGCCGCCTGCGCGCCGCCTCCGAGAACGCGCGCCGCACGGAGAACTTCGTGGCCTCGATCACCCACGAGCTGCGCACTCCTTTGGCCTCGGTCAAGCTCTACGGCGAGATGCTCAGCGACGGTTGGGCCACCACCGAAGCCAAGCGCAAGGAATACGCCGACCGCATCGTCACCGAGAGCAACCGTCTCGACGCCCTCGTGGACCGCGTACTAGAGAAGCGCCGCCTCTCCGGCGCACCGCCTGAACTTGTTCCCGGCGACCTCAACCTTGAGATCCGCCAGCAGCGCAGTGCCCTCAAGCTCGAAGAGGACCCGAGCGTACGTTTCGAGTTCGAGGAGGGCCTGCCCCCGGTCCTACTCACCGAGGAAGCCGTCCACACCCTGCTCTCCAACCTGATCGAGAACGCCAAGAAGTACGCCCCCGTCTCCAAGGACGATCCCCAGGCCGAGCCCCTGATCGTGCGCACCCGCAGAAACCGCCGCGGCCGGGTTGTTCTGGAAGTCCTCGACCGAGGCCCGGGCATCCCCCCCGCCGAGCGCGACAACATCTTCGAAGCCTTCTACCGCATCGGCAACGAGTCCACCCGCACCACCCAAGGCACCGGCCTAGGACTGCACCTAGTCGCCCAGTACGCCAAGACCCTCAAGGGCAAGGTCCACGTCCACGCCCGCGACAAGGGCGGCACCCGCTTCCAAGTCACGTTTAAGACCGCCCGTTAGCGGAGCGCGGATTCGGGGGGGAAGCGGGAGGCC
>JBLIOL010000092.1:0-16679 GCA_047639615.1 Planctomycetota bacterium
TGGCGCGGGTCATGGCCTCGCTCAAGGATGCGCGGGCGACCGTGGAGTTTGGGGCGGAGCGTTTTCCTGCGCTACCCTTCGAGCTGGCGTCCATGTCGGATGGCTACTACTTGGTGGCCGTGCCTGCGGATCAGGCCGAGGCCCTCGGCGGGCGTTTGGTGAGTGTCGGTGGCGTCACCATCGACGAAGCGGTCACGCGGCTAGGGGAGGTGATCTCCCACGAGAACGAATACGGACTTGGTGCGCGGGCAGCGGATGTCCTGCTCTTGCCGCACGTGCTACAGGCACTGGGGCTCTCGGATTCGGAGAGCAGCGCGACGTTCGAGTTTGAGGCCGCTGGGAGCACGTGGAGCATCGTGCTCAAGCTTGGGGCTGAGGCAGAGGTTGCGCCCCTAGCCAGGATTGAGCGGGCGGCTGAGCCGCTCACAGCGAGGAATAACGAGCGTTACTACTGGCATCAATTTCTGCCCCAGCACGGCGTCATGTACTGGCAGGTCAACCGCTGCGATGAGGATCCCAAGCACAGCTTCGCGGACTATGCCGCGCAGTTTCTCGCGGAGCTGGATCGGCCCGCGGTCAGGCGCTTGATCCTCGACCTACGGTGGAACCATGCGGGCCAGGAGTCGGTGGCGCGCAAGGTCTACCTCGCCATGAAAAGGCACCGGCTGAATAGGCCCGGGGGAATCCTGGTGCTGGTGGGGCCGGGGACCGTCGGCAGCGCCCAGAGCTTGGCCCTCAACCTGCGCGAGCGCACGGCCGCCACCCTCCTGGGCAGGCCCCTGGGCCAGCGCGAAAACACCTTCGGAGAGGTGCGCGAATTTAGCTCACCGAACTACGGCGTGGGGATTGGCTACCCCACCAAGTTTTACGCGCGCGGTAGCGCTGAGGCGGCTTCGGTGCAACCGGATTTGCCCATGCCCCTGACATATGAGGATTGGCGCAGGGGCTTGGATCGGGCCTTCGAGTCTGCCCTGAAAATCCCCTTGGATTCGGGTGGCGGAGGCGGATAATGCCGCCCCTCCAAGCGACCCCATGCCAGCAGGTTTCCATTGAACGTAACTGTCCGCAAAGTTTCTGATCTCAAGCTCAACAGCGACTACCTCCGTATTGAAACGGACGTGACGGCCCTGAAGAAGAGTCTCGAGAGCGTGGGGCTGATCCACCCCGTCACTATCAATCAGGATGACGAGCTGCTGGCGGGCGCGCGGCGCGTGCAGGCGGCGGTCGAGTTGGGCTGGGAGGAGATTCCCGTGCATGTGGTCGAGCACGACCTGTTGGTGCAGGAGCTGATCTCCATCGATGAGAACCTGGTGCGCTGGCCGCTCGACCATCTCGAGCTGGAGCGCGTGCTAAACCGCGGGCGCGAGATCTACGAGGAGATCCACCCCACGGCCAATAAGGTCGAGGTGTCTGCCGAGGTGCTCAGCAGCGAGGAGAAGCAGGCGCTGAAGGAGAAGGAGGAGCAGGACGAGAACTCCTTCGCCGCGGTGACCGCTGAGAAGACCGGTCTGTCGAAGTCGGTCATCCGTAGTGCGATCAAGCGTGATGCCTTGGCCTCAGATGAGGTCAAGGATGCCCGCCGCGAGGGTGTGCTAAACGCCACGAAGACCAACGAACTGATCAGGCTCGAGAAGGGCGTGCAGGCTGGGGTCCTTGATCTGGTGGCTGACAAGACCGCCAAGGAGACGCGCAGAATCGTGGCTGCGGCCTTGAAGGGCGGCCTCGGCGCGGCTGTCGAGGAGAGCGAGAAGGTGGTGCCCCTGCCGCGGGAGTACGGCCAGATGCTCTCGCCGGTCCGGCGCGTGAACAAGTCCATCGGCCGCATCCTGGCCGAGGAGCTGCGCTACTCCGGACCGGAGCAAGCCAAGATCCACAATGAGCTCATGGCCCTGAAGAACAACCTGGTGCTGTTCTTCGAGATGATGGAAGCGGAAGACTGAGCGCCTAGTGCTCGGCGCGGGTGGGCACGCCCACCACGCGCTCGAGCTCAGCGGCTGCATCCGCGGCTTCGAGGCGCTGGTCTACGTGGTCCCTGCGGGCGGCGAGCAATTGACGCTGGACCTCGATCAGGGCCAGGATGGTGATGCGCCCGGCGCTGTAGGACTCGCGGGCGAGCTCCAAGGAACGTTCGGCCTGGGGCAGGACCTCGTCCTGGTAGAAGGCCTCGGTTTGGGTGGCCGTGAGCACGCGGTCGAGGCTGGTGCGCACGTCCTGGGTCACGCTGATGCGTGCGGCTACTTGGAGTGCGGCGATCTGCTGTAGCTGAAAGGCGGCGCGCGAGACCTGGGCCTGGTTTTGATCGAAGATCGGTAGCTCTAGGCTGAGACCCACACCAACTAGGTCCACACCGCTCTCAGCGGGGCGTTCGATGTCTGGTCCGACGGCGATGTTGCCCCAGGCCTTGCGCTGCTCTAGGTCGAGCTGGGCCTGACTGGCATCCACGGCGCTGGCCAGTGCGCGCAGGTCGAGGCGCGAAGCGAGCGCCAGCGTCACGAGGGCTTCGGGGTCTTGGCTGATGGGACTCGGGAGGCCTAGGGGATCCGAGAGCAGCAGCGCTTCCACCGGGCGGCCTAGGGAGAGGAGCTTGGCCAATTCGCGCTTGGCTTCGGAGGCCGCCATGCGCGTGGCGCGCAAGTCGAGTTCGGCATTCAGCCAAGGTCCGCGGGCCAGGTTCAAGTCGAGATCGTCGGCGGAGCCGGCAGCGTGCATCTCGGTCACGCCCGCGTGGGATGCGCTGACGAGGCCCACGCTGTCCTGGGCGATGCGCCAGTGTTCCTCGGCGGCAACGGCGGCGAAGTAGGCTTGGCGCGTGTCCGCGAGGAGCTCGCCGGCCAGGCGCGCAATGCGCAGCACCGTGACCTTGAGACGGTGCTCGGCCGAAGCGCTACGGGGCGCGATGCGCCAGAGCTCGAGCAGCTCGAGTCCGATGCTCCCCTCCAGCTGGGTGCGTCCGCCGCCCGCCGGGAAACGCACGAGCAGGTCTAGGGAGGGGTTGGTTAGCAGCTTGGATTGAACCCAATCCGCATGGGCCATGCCGATCTCTTGGAAGGCCGCCTGCAGCTCGCTGTTGCGTAGCAGTGCCAGGCGCAAAGCTTCCTCGAGGGAGAGACCGTCGGCGAGCATACGCTCGAGCTCTTCCGCAGAGAGTCCTTCGGCGCTTGGGTCGTAGATTTCGGAGCGACCGGTGCTTTCCGATATCAGGCCCCGCGCTTCCGCGAAATCACCACGGGGGTCTACCTGCACACAGGCCGGAGCCAAGGCCATGAGTAGCAGCAGGGGGGTGGGGCGTTTGCTGGTGAAGAACATCAGGCTTGCTCCATGGTCAGGGTGGGAATTTCGGCGGCTTCGGCGGGCTTGCCGAGGCGCAGGAAGAGGGCTGGGACCACGAGCATGTTGAGGATCGTGGAGGAGATCAGACCGCCGAGGATGACGATGGCCATGGGGCTCAGAATTTCCGTGCCCGGTTCATCCCCGCGCAGGGCCAGGGGGATGAGCGCTAGGCCTGAGGCCAGGGCGGTCATCAGGATTGGCGAGAGGCGTTCCATAGAACCTCGCCGCACGGCCTCGGCAAACTCGGTCACGCCCTCGCGCAGCTGCAGGTGACGCACGTGGGAGACGAGCATGATTCCGTTGCGCGCAGCGATGCCGAAGACCGAGATCAGCCCGATGATCGAGGCGATCGTAATCACCCCGCCGGCTAGCTGGACTCCCGCTGCGCCGCCGATTAGGGCGAAGGGCAGGTTGGCCATGATCAGTAGCGTGTCGCGCAGGGAGCGGAACATCAGGTGCAGCAGGAAGCCGATGCCCAGGACCACCAGGCCGCTGAGGATGGCCAAGCGGCGGTTGGTGGCGCTTGCGCTTTCGAACTGGCCGCCAAACTCCACGTAGTAGCCGGCGGGCAACTCGACCGTGTCAGCGATCGCCTGCTCCGCATCGTGGACCACGCCGCCCATGTCTCGCTCGGCCACGTTGCACATGACAACGATCTTGCGCTGCACGTTCTCGCGCGTGATGAAGTTCGGTCCGCGGTCCTCGTAGATGTGAGCCAGTGCCTTCATGGGCACTTTGTAGCCCGCGGGTGTATCCACTGGGATCTCGCCTACGGCGGCCAGGTCGGCGCGCTCACTCTCGGCGAGGCGCACGGTTAGGTCGTAGGTGCTCTCACCCTCTAGGATCTGAGTTACGACGAGGCCCTGGAAGGCCGCGCTGAGTGCCGCGGAGGTCTCGGCGATGCTCAGGCCGTAACGGGCTAGAGCTTTGCGCTTGAACTCCACGCGCACCTGGGGCACTTCCACTTGCTGCTCGGTTGAGAGGTCCACCACACCGGGGATGTCGCGCATGGCATCCTCGACCCCATGCGCCAGGGCTCGCAGTTCGGCCAGGTCATCGCCAAAGATCTTCACAGCGATGTTGGCTCGCGTACCAGAGAGCATGTGGTCGATGCGGTGACTGATGGGCTGCCCGAAGGTGACTTGGATGCCGGGGATACTGGCCATGTCCTTGCGCAGGGCTTCCAGTAGCTCGAGCTTGCTGCGCAGGGGTAGGCCGAAGCGCTCCGGTGCCTGCAGGTCTAGGGTGACTTCGAATTCGCTGGATTCGACGCCGAGCACGTGCTCGTCCTCTTCGGCGCGGCCGGTTCGTCGGCCGATGGCGACGATTTCCGGGTGCTCCATCAGGGTCGTCTCGACGATGTTCGCCAAGCGGTCGCTCTCGTCGAGGGAGGTGCCCGGCAGGGTCACCATGCCGATGACGAGGGCGCCTTCATTGAACTCCGGTAGGAAGTTGACGCCCATGCGCGACACACCGACCAGTGCCATGACGAGCATCGCCACGGCCGGCAGGGTGATTGCTATGGGATAACGCAGAGCCATGCTCAGCGGGCGGCGGTAGGCGCGCTTGAGTGCGCGTACGATCCAGGGCTCACCACCCTGGCGCACGGTCTTGCTGGTGGGCAGCAAGAAATAGCACAGGGCGGGGGTGAGCGTTAGCGCGGTGACCAGAGATGCGGTCAGGGAGACGCAGAAGGCAACGCCCAGGGGCCGCAGCAGCCGGCCTTCCACTCCAGAGAGGAAGAATAGCGGCGCAAAGACCAAGAGAATGATCAGGGTCGCGAAGACGATTGAGGTACGCACCTCGACGCTGGCATCGAAGATCAGTCCGAGGGTGCCGCGCCGCTCAGCCTCCGGCAGGTCGCGATTCTCACGCAACCGGCGCACGACGTTCTCCACGTCGATGATCGCATCGTCTACCAAGGCGCCGATGGCGATGGCCATGCCGCCGAGGGTCATGGTGTTGATGCTCGCCCCCAGGAACTTGAGGGTCAGGATGGCCGTCACCAGCGACATCGGTATCGCTAGCAGGGTGATCAGGCTGGCACGCCAGCTGCCCAGGAAGAGCACCACTACCAAGAGCACCATCAAGCCGCCTTCCAGTAGGGAGCCGGTGGTGTTCTTGACGGAGTGGTCGATGAAGTCCGACTGGCGGAAGAGCTGCTTGTTGAGCAGCATGCCCTCCGGCAGGGAGGCTTGGATCTCGTCCAGCACCTTGTCGAGCGTGCGCGTCAGCTCCAGGGTGTTGGCCGTGGGCTGCTTCTGGATGGCGACGATGACTCCGCTCTCGGTGATCGGCTCCCAGTTGGGTCCGCGCCTAGAGGCGGCGCCTGTGCCGCGCTTGATGGCGGCGCCGATGCGCACCACGCCCACGTCGCCGACGGTGATGGGGCGTCCGTTGCGCGAGGCCACCACGGTGCTGGCGATGTCTTCCGTGCTCTCCATGCGGCCGATACCGCGCAGTACGGATTCGGTGCCGCCGTCTACCAGGAAGCCGGCGGAGGCATTCTCGTTGCCGCTGCGCAGTGCCTCGGCGACTTCCTCCATGCTGACCTGGTGGGCCTTCATGCGCTGGGTGGAGAGCACCACTTGGTACTGCTTCTCATCGCCACCGATGGGCGTCACCTGGGACACGCCCGCCACCGACAGCAGCCGGCGGCGGATCTGGGTCTTAGCGGTGGTGCGCAACTCGAGCAGGTCATGCTTCTCGGAGGTGAGCGAGGTGAACAGGATCTCGCCCATGATCGAGGAGACCGGCGCGAGCACCGGCGGCTCGACCTGATCGGGCAGACTGCCGCTCACTCCGGCCAAGCGCTCAGTGACCGTCTGGCGAGCGCGGTAGATATCCGTGCCCCATTCAAACTCCACCCACACCACGGCGATGCCCACAGTCGTCGCCGAGCGCACGCGGCGCACATTGGCTGCGCCGTTGACGGCGGTCTCGATGGGGAAGGTGACCAGAGTCTCCATCTCCTGAGGAGCCATGCCGTGGCCCTCCACGATGACCGTCACCGTGGGCGCAGTCAGGTCCGGAAATACATCCACCGGCATATTCGCGGTGGTGTAGGAGCCAATTCCGAGCAGGATCAAGGAGACGAGCAGCACCGCCATGCGGTTCTGCAGGGACCATCGAATCAGATTGTTGATCATGGTTCGAGGGCCCTAGCTCGGGTTATTCCTGTAGACGCGCAACAGACACAGCAGCTCTTTAACTGGTGGTGCTTGGGGGAGATTGCTCCCGCAGGCGGCCCCGTAGGGCCGTCGAGGACGGCAAGCTCCCAAAAGTGCCGCCAGGGAAAGAGAGGGAGCCAAAGGCGACCGGTTGCGAAGTCTGGTGCGTGTGTACATGAATAATCCGAGCTAGTGAGCGTGGCCTTCCCCAAAGGCGGCGGGGGAGGCGGAGGCGAGCTTGACCAGGTAGGCCTGCTCGGTGACGACTCGATCGCCCTCCTCGATGCCCTCGAGGATCTCCACGTAGCCGGCGTCGCGGATGCCTAGAGTCAGCACGACCTTGCGGAAGGCCTCCCCGTGCCAGAGCACGAAGGCCACCGGTTGACCGTTGTCCATGACGATGGAACTCTCGGGCACGGCGATGGTGTTCCGCGCGTGTTTGGTCTCCAGGTAGGCGTCCACAAACATGCCTGCGCGCAGCAGGCCGTCGGGGTTGTCCGCTTCGTAGCGCAGCTCGATGGTGCGCGTCTCGGGGGCGACCACCCGACCTACGTTGACCACGCGGCCGTTCAGTTCGCTGAGCACATCGAAGCGGCGCTCGGGGTAGGCGGCGAACTCCAGTAGGGCGCCGCTGGTCGCGCTCACCTCGGCGAAGTCAAACTCGGAGACATGCGTCGCGATCCACACGCGCTCGAGGTTCATGATGCGGTAGACCGAGCCATCGCTCTCCACATGCTCACCCGCCACGTGGCTGGCTTCGATGATTTCGCCGGCGATCGGCGCGATCAAGAGCTTCGGATCCAAGGCCGTGCTCTTGCCGCGCTCGAGGTTGGCTGCCTTGAGCAGCTTCAGTTGCTTGCGCACGCTCTCGAAGGCCTTCTCGAGGCCGCTGGCACCCTCGCCATCGTGTAGCGCTAGTTCGACGGCTAGTTGCGCGTCTTCCAGCTCCTGTTGCGTACCCAGGTTCTTGGAGCGCAGGCCCTCGACCCGTGCCAGGGAACGCCGGGCGAAATCTAATTCTAGCTCGGAGTGGTGTACGGCCTCACGGATCTCCAAGGCTCGAGCTTCGACCTCAAACAGACGCAATTGCAGCTCCGTTTCAATGGCATGCCGGCTGGCCTGATTGGCTTCGAGGGCGGTTGCGTCGGAGAGGGTAGTGGGCGGAACGAGCATGCCGAGGACCTGGCCTGCTTCGACTCGGTCGCCTATTTGGGGTAGGGTCCCGCCAGCTGGCGCCATGAGGCGGCCAGCAAGAGGAGCACCGACTTCGGCCACCGCGTGTTGCGGGGCTTCCACCTCGCCCGGTACCTGCAGGCGCTGGGTCAAGCTGCGCCGCTGCACTTGGCGCATGACCATGCCGATCTTCCACTGCTGTTCGAGCAGGAAGGGCATGGCGCCTTCGGGTTCCTCGATCTCATCCGCCTCTGCGGCGTCGATGGCGTCGTGCAGGTTGGCGTGCACTACGAAGGGCGGCAGCTCGATGCTCTCCTCTGCTTGATCACTGCTGAGGGTGAGCTTGGCCGCGAATGTGCCGGCCGTGTCGAAGGTCCCCACGGGAATGAAGAGGCCATCGCGGGTGGGCTGTGAGGCTCCTAGTAGCTTGGTGCCGCCCGGTTGCTCGACCTCGATGCGCAGCTTTCCGCTGCGCACGGGCGCGCCATCGAGGAGTACGGTCACATGGGCCAGGAAGCGCGCTTCCGATCCAACGACCAGGCGCGGGTACTCCATGAAGAGCTCGGCCGTCTGCGTGAAGACCGTGATAGCCACGGGTTCCGGTTCATCGTGAGCGTGACCGTGATCGTCCGCCGCCGAACTGTCGGACTGCTCAGGGATGCAACTCGCTCCGAAGAGCAGTAGCGCGGATACGGAGACAAGGCGAGCGACGAAGCGTCGATAGGACAACTCAAACATGGGGCAACCTCACGGCACACACAGCGATTCTGAACAGACCAATTCCAAGGCGCGGGAGCATCCCGAACGCCCAACATGCCGAACCAGGGCCTCTCGGGCTAGGTACGGACCTGCGACGGTTTCAGACGACTGCGGGGGGGCCCCGAGAGTGGGAGGCGCTAGGCGTCCTCGACTCCGGTGGGGGCGGCGTGGGGGCTAGCACGGCTAGCCGCTCCTGCTGAGGCGCGGCCAGGTGGATCGAAACCACCGGCAGGCTGGCGCTAGGCAGTTTGCCTAGGACGCCGGCCACACGCAGCGAGATCAGCTCGCTCTGATGGTCAGCAGCGGGGTGCGAATCGTGCTCCCCGTCCTGATCGTGGTGAACGTGGCGCCCCTGGTGGTGGCCATGATCCATCCCGTGCACGTGCTGCTCGACCCGGGGTAGTAGGGGCGTACCGGCGCCGCCGGTGTGCTCCTCACTAGCCAGGTGCATGGGCACAAACACAACGCGCAGTCCAAGGGCAACCACCAGCAGGAGCATGATGAGGGCTCTGGCTTGATTGGATTGCGTGGATTGCGTGGTGCGTGGTTGGGGATACATGGCCGCTGTGCTGGGGCGTAGCCCAACAAGGCGAGGGTGGTCAAGCCGCCCGGCCCTGTCCAGCCAATTCTCTGATCGGGTCAGCGGGCTCGCTGGCTGAAGCCGTGGCGGTCGTCCACGGTCGATTACCAGGATTTGTTTTCGCGACCCATACGTTGGCCTCGCTCCTCGAGCTCGAGCATGAAGTCGTGATCGAAGAGCTTGCCGGTGTCCGGGGCGTGCACTCCATCGGACAGGTTTGGCCCGCCGGTGGGAGCCTCAGTCGGAGCGCTTGCCCAGGTCGGTGCTCGAGTGGGTCTTCTCGTCGCCGCAGATGGCGATGCGGCCGCCGTAGGCCTTGACGGTCTCGCGCTCGGGGACGCTGCCGACGGTCCAGTCGGTGCCCTTGCAGTAGACCTCGGGCTGCAGGTTCTCGAGCAGCTTGTCGGCGCTCGGTTCGTCGAAGCAGGTGACGTAGTCGACGCCCTTGAGCGCGGCGATCAGCTCCATGCGTTCGGCCAGGGGCACATAGGGGCGGCCTTCGCCCTTGTTGCCGCGCACGCTGGCGTCGGAGTTGAGCGCCACGATGAGCAGGTCGCCCTGGGCAGCGGCGTCCTGCAGCATGCGCACATGGCCCACGTGTAAGAGGTCGAAGCAGCCGTTGGTGAGGGTCACTGTTAGATCGCCACGCAGGGGCCGCAGCTTGGCGGCCAGGATGGCGTAGTCCAGGTAGATGACGTCGCTCATGCCTTGGCCTCCAGGAGTTCTTCCGCGGCCTGCACGATGCGCTCGGGCAGCAGCTGGGTCATGCAGCGGTGATCGATGGGGCAGATCTTGAGGCCGCAGGGCGCGCAGTCGAAGGGCTCGCGCAGTACGCGTTGGGTTTCGAGTTGGTGATCCGTATGGCGCGAGTCCGTGGGACCGATGGGTACGACCACGGGCACGCCGGCGGCCACGGCGAAGTGGCGCGGGCCCGTGTCGTTGCTGATGCAGAGCTCGGAGCCGGCGATCATCGCCGCTGCGTTGAGCAGGCCGATGACCGGATCGGCGAGCACGTGACAGGGGCCGCTCATGGCGCCCGCGATGGCGTGGGCGATGGGCTCTTCACCGGGGCCGGGTGCCATGACTAGGGGCAGGCCGCGGCTCTTGTAGAGCGCGTCCGCCGCGGCGGCGAAGTGCTCTGCGGGCCACAGCTTGCTGGCGCCGAAACTGGCTCCGGGCACGGCCGAGAGATAGGGCGTGCCCGGCGGCATGCCTTGCGCAAGCAGCATCGCGCGCACATTGGCGTGGTTCTCTTCACGCACGGGCACTTGCGTGTGTTCGCCATCGTCGGGGCAGCCCAGCAAGCGCGAGAGCTTCAGGTAGCGATCGACCATGCTCACCGGCAGACGCTTCCCATTCTCCATGGGCACGGGCAGCGACTGGCTCAGCATTAGGCGCCGGCCCACGTCGTTGGCATAGCCGACCCGCACGGGAATGCGCGCGAGCCAGGGCCCGAGGGCACTGCGATGGGAGTCGGGCAGGACTAGGGCCCAGTCAAAATGGTGCTCGCGCAGCATGCGCACGCGCAGGGGTAGGTCGCGCATGCGTTTGCCGTGCTCGACCACGAAGCCCGTGATGCCGGGCAGGCCTTCGACCAAGTCGCGCAGGACGGGGCGTCCCTCGCAAATGATCTCGGCCTGGGGGTTCGCCGTGGCTACGGCTCGGATGGCTGGGGTCGCCATAACCACATCGCCAACCCAAGTGGGCAGACGCACGAGGATGCGCTTCGGAGTAGACAAGCGTTGGTTCCTGCTAGGACTACAGGAAGTAGTCAGCGTTTTCGACGCCGGCTTCGATCACGTCGAGCGCGGGACCATCCGCTGCGATGGCGTCTTCGACCCACCAATTGACCTTGTTGTAGAGGCAGGTCACCTGGGCGCATTCCTTGGATGCATCGAAGTCATCAAGGATGCGCGCCAGGCCCTTGCCTGTCTGGCAAGTGCGCTCTTCGGTGGCGTAGGCGTCCTTGGTGTTGATCAGGGCCTTGTCCACGCCGCGGTGGGCGGGGCAGTTGTAGAGACCGAGCGGCGTTAGCACTTGGCGCAGGGCCTGCATGTGGCAGGTCTTGGGCTGGTTGGTGAAGTCGGCCCAATTGCCGTCCTCGAGCAGGCGCAGGTTGGTGCTCACGTAGACTTCAAAGCCGTCCGTGGCGAGCTCTTCCGCGCGCGTTACCTCAGCGCGGATGCGCTTGACCACGGCGGCCGTGCCGGCGGCCGTCTTCGAGGGGTCCATGACTTCGGAGCCATCTTCCTGGCGCTCGAGTACGGGCTTGAAGGAGATGTAGTCGAAGCCGCTGTTCTTGGCGCGCTCGGCGCCCGCGTAGATCTCGTGGATGTTCTCGTGCAGCGCGTTGTCATCACGCGAAGCACCGGACCAAACGATGACGTAGCTGAAGCCCAGGCGCGGCGCGGGATTGGCCGCCTTGATGCGCGGGATCCAGGAGCAGATCTCGTCCAGGTTGGTGCTGGCGGACTGCGGCTTGTGCATGGCCTGGAAGAGCTCGTCCGAACCCGAATCCAAGGACAGGCGTACCCAGTCACCTTCCTCCAGGAAGGGTGCGATCTCCAGCAAGCGGTCGCCGCGGCTGCCGTTGGTGACCACGGCCACCTGCAGGCCCAGCTCTTGCTTCAGGAACTGCACGAAGCCCACGAAGCCCGGGAAGAGGGTCGGCTCGCCGCCGCCGATCAGAATCACGGAGCGCAGGCCGCGCTCACGCATGCTCGCTAAAGAGGCGCGCAGATCGTCCTCGGCCAAGCGGTGCTTGGTGTTGAGGATGTCCCAGTCGATGCAGTGGTCGCAGCGATAGTTGCAGGCCACCGTCAGGTCCAGGTTGATCGAAATGGGCGAGGCGCTCGGAGCTTCCGGCTCCGCGCTGCCCGCTTCGCGCGCCGCGCGCACGTCCTTGCGCCACTGCACATAGTTCGTGAGTGTGTGCAGGACCTCTGGTTGGCGCAGCTTGGCCGTGAAGTCGTGGATGGAATGGCTCACGGGGATTCTTGTTGGCAGATCGATCGAAGCTGGGCGAGGAAGTCGGCGCGCTCAACGAGGGCCGCTGTATTCGGGGGAGGCGCTCCGCCAAGGACGGCTCGAAGCTCCGTCACAAAGCCTTGGAGGAGGCTGGCGAGGGGGTCGTCTAGGTCCAATTCGCGCTCTCCGGCGGCCAGCAACATACTGTAGTCCGCCAGGCGAACCAACCGCTGGAAGCGTACGCCGTTCAGTTCCAGCCAGGCCCCGCGCGGGGTGTTGTCGGTCTGGCGCAGCTCTACGAGGGCCTCGATCCTGCTCTGCGCCGTCTGGAAGCTGAATTTGAGGTCCAGGGCCGCCCCGTTCTGGGACCAGGACGCGGCGACCTTCTGCAGCTCGGCGGGGCCCGGGGCCAGGGCTTGCAGCAGGCTGATGGGGTGCGAGAGAGCGTCGCCGACCATGCGCTGGCCGGCGGCGGCCGGCTCCAGGCCCATGGCGAATTGGGTGGGGGCGCTCGCGAAGGCCTGGGGGGCTAATTCCCGGGCGCAGTCCAGCACCTGGGGCCATTGGCAGTTCTCCGCGAGTAGCAGTCCGCGCGCCTGGAACCCCGCCACATGAGCGGCTGCGCGGCGCGCGTCGGCGGCCCCGTCGGGACCCCAGAGTAGGGGCTTTTCGCAGAGGGTGTGTAGGCCCAGTTCGAGGGCTTGTTCCAGGTACTCCGCGTGGGTCTCGGGTGGCGAGAGGATCGCCACGGCCTGGGGCATGGTGGCTTGCACTAGCTCCTTCAAGCTGGCGAAGCCGGGCACGTGATGGTCGAGCATTTCGCGCAGGCCGGTGGCCGCTTGTGCGCGGCTCGCGGCGCTGGTACCCACGAAGCCGACCACCTGCGCGCCGGCGTGCTGCAGATGCTTGGCAACGTACGGGCCGAGGCCCTGGCGTACGCGGCGGGCACCGATCAGGGCTACGCGCGGAGCTACTTGTGCTTGGCTCAAGAATGGGCCTCGAGCCGCGTCACGCCCAAGGATTGGTAGCGCGCGCGTAGTTCTTCCGGAAGTTCACTCACGAAACACCCTAGCTGCGGCAAGTAGCCCACATGGTCGCACAAGCGCATAAGCGCGAGCTCGGTCTTCATGTCCGGGATCTCGCCAGATCGGCAACGGCGCAGGGCTTCGCCCAGCTCGAGCACTTCCATCTTGGCCCACTCCTCCATGACGCTGCCATCGCCTTCGCCACCACCTGCCTGATCCAGGGGACCGGCCGCGGCGCAGAAGAAGATCTTCTCGTCCGTGACGCCGGGGCTCGCGAAGGTCTCGCCACCGATGGGGGTGAAGTCTTGTTCGGGGATGTCCAAGCCAGCTTCCTCCAGCGCTTCCACCGCCGCGCGTCGGCGCAGGCCGTCGGGGCCCGCGGGGTCGCTTTCTTCCACGAGGCCTGCGACCACCTCGTGGATCGAGAGGTACTCGCGCGGATCGGGATGCACGAAGCTCTGCTCGCGCCGCAGGTAGATCGGCACCCGCGAGGCTTCTCGCAGCAACACACGCACGCCAGTGGCGCTGAGCTCATAGAGCACCGCCACCACCGCGTCGCTACCCGGCCGCTGCATCACATCGCAGGGGTAAGGCTCGGATGCACTGCCATCGGCGTAGCGGTTGCGTACCGAGAGCCGCCTCAATCTGAGGAAGCCCTGGTCGCAGCGGCTGTCAGGGGTGCGGTCTTCAACCACTTCGATACCGGTCAGTTCCATGGGCCTCAGATTATGGCGCGGAGCGGCAGGATTCGAGGGTGCTGCTACGATCATGTAAGTAGTCGGGCAACTCCCCGGATTTCGGCACCAATAGAGGCCCGGGTTCGTCTGGCAACGGAAAGCAACCCATCCTCTCTCCAGCTGGGCCCCCGTGAAATGACGATGACTCAGGTATGAACACGCATAGCAACCGACTGGCCACGTGGATGGCCCCCTGGTTGGCGGTGATCGCCTGTGTGAGCGGGTGCGCGGTCTCCTCTCCCCAGCGTTTGGTGGTCGCAGATCCGCCGGCATGCCTGGCTGCGGATCTGGATTGCTTGCAGCGGAGCTTCAATCAGAACGCCGAACGGCACCGGGTCTTGGCCTTTTTATCGCCCACTTGTCCCTACTCACGCAGCTTTCTGGATGCCCTGGGGCAGGTCCTGGCAGACATGCCGGACGAGGACGTGAAGGTGCTGGTGGTCTGGTCGGACGAGCTGGCCGGCGACGGGCCCGATGCGGCACGCCGGGCGGCCACGAGCCTCACGGATTCACGGGTGGAGTTCTTCCACGATGCGCGCCGCCGCGCTGCGCTGAGCATGGTGCAAGGGGTGCTGCCCACGGGCGCCGCGCGCCGCACGCTCTTCTGCTACGACCCGGGCCTGCTCTGGGATGAGCAGCCCCCGCGGCCGAGCAGTGTCGCCCATCAGATGGGGCGCCTCGCTCCGGGCGCTTACTGCGCAAGCGATCAGCTGGCCGTGGCATTGATCGAATCCTGGCGTTAACGCCAGGGGCAGGCAGGTCGCAGCCAATTGGAAGCGCCCCCCACGCGAGCCGCAAGGCAGGCGTGGGGGGCGCTTGGTTTGTGGCGCGGATCGATCAGCGGGTGCCGACGATCTCTAGGTCCTTGTAGACCGTGCCGTCAGCGATGCTGCGGTAGCGCTCGTAGCGGAAGCCGTCGGCGCTGAGGCCTGAGAAGATCTCGCGCACCATGCCATCGCCGGAGGCGCGCTGGATGATCATGCGGTCCGCGGGGCTGCCCTCGGTGGCTAGGCAGCGGGGCAGGATCGAGCTGCCGTCGGAGGTGTTCCAGCCCATGACGTAGCAATCGGTGCTGGAGTCAACGCCGATGACCATGCAGGAGCTCAGATTCTGCTCGCCCATATTCACCGAGAGCTGGCCGACCATTTCGCCGCCATCTGCGGACCAATCGAAGGCCACAGTGCCCTCGGAGGTGCGTGCGCGGCGGGTCTTGGCCTTGGGCCAGAAGCGCGTGGTGACCTGCCAATCGCCCTGGATTGGCTGCAGCTGCTGGTGGCAGGTGCCCTCGGTGGCCAATTCGGCACTCGAGATGTGGATTTCGTTGGGGCCGTAGGAGGCGTCTGTGGAGCTCGCGCAGCCACTAGCCAGAATGAGAAGCGTGCCTGCGGCGCCGCAGCGAAGGGTGTTCCAGTCCATGAATGAAAGGGGGTCTTGCCCCGCCGGGACAATTCCCGGTGCAGGTGCTGCTTCGACTGGTGCCCACCGGGATCTTGCGCAGATCCCTGATCTCCTCGGGGGGATTTGGGAGGACGCAGCCCGGAATCTCGATAGAATCCCCGCCCCCAGCCGCTCCCCAGCACCCCAAGACGCCCGATTCTTCGTGACTAGAGACCTTCCGGCCTTCCTGGCCCCCAACGACACTTTCATTCGCCGCCACGTGGGTCCCAACGGGGACCAGCTAACGGAGATGCTTGCCGCAGTGGAGGCGCCCTCCATGGACGCGCTCGTAGACGAGATCATCCCCAAGGGGATTCGTCTGCAAAGGGCGCTCAAGCTCGGGCCGGCACGCGGCGAGACCGAGTTGCTCCAGGAACTCAAGCTGGTAGCGGAGAAGAACCAGGTGCTGCGCTCGCACATCGGCCAGGGTTACCACGATTGCATCGTGCCGCCGGTGATCCTGCGCAACGTGCTCGAGAACCCGTCGTGGTACACGCAGTACACGCCCTACCAGGCGGAGATTGCTCAGGGTCGTTTGGAAGCGCTGCTCAATTTCCAAACCATGGTGGCGGACCTAACGGGTTTGCCCCTGGCGGGCTCCTCGCTCTTGGATGAGGCCACCGCTGTCGGCGAGGCCATGGGTCTGTGCGTGGGCGCATCGCGCGGACGCAAGAAACGCTTCGTGGCATCGGACCGCTGCCATCCGCAAAGCTTGGACGTGCTAGCGACCCGCTGCGAAGCCATGGGCGTGGAGCTTGTGGTGGGGGATGTGGACAACATCGATCTCGAGGGCGCCGCGGGTGTGCTGGTTCAGTACCCCGACACCTACGGTCGCGTCGACGACTTTGAAGCTCTCGGTACCAAGGTGCGTGCGGCTGGCGCCTTGTTCGTCGTAGCGGCGGACCTCTTGGCCCTTTGCCTGCTGCGTCCCCCGGGCGAGTTCGGGGCGGATGTGGCCATCGGCACCTGCCAGCGCTTCGGCGTACCCATGGGCTTTGGCGGTCCGCACGCGGCCTACCTCTCAACCCACGACACCTACAAGCGTCAGATCCCGGGCCGCATCATCGGCATGAGCAAGGATGTGCACGGCGCACCCGCCCTGCGCATGGCTTTGCAAACGCGCGAGCAGCACATCCGTCGCGACAAGGCCACGAGCAACATCTGCACCAGTCAGGTCTTGCTCGCGATCATGAACGGCATGTTCGCCGTGTATCACGGAGCGGACGGCCTGCGCACCATCGCCCAGCGTGTACGTGGCTTGACCGAAGGGTTGGCTAGCGCGCTCGAAGCAGGCGGTCTGCAGTTGGAGCCGGGCGAGCGCTTCGACACTTTGGTGGTCAAGCTCGACGCCGGCGCTGCTAACAGCGTGCATGCGGCGGCCAACGCCAAGGGCTGCAACCTGCGCCACATCGACGATTCGCGCGTGGGCATCTCTCTGGACGAGACCACCACCCCCGAGCACATGTTGGCGATCCTGGCGGCCTGCGGCGCGGGCGCTATC